>NZ_JBITXP010000028.1:0-94739 GCF_044544765.1 Streptomyces sp. NPDC053513 | reverse complement strand
CGGTGCACCAAGGGGTGCGGGTCAGGGCGCGACAGCCTCTGGCGCCGGCAGGGCGCGGGTCCGTTGTGCCCACCCGTTCCGCCCCAGCGGAACGATTGCCCACAACGGGGGGCGCGGGGACGGGCACCGCTCAGCGGGCGCAGCCCACAACGGGGGTGCGAGGGGCGGGCACCGCCCCGCGGGGACTGCTCACAACGACGGGGGCACCGCCCCGGTGGGTGCGTCCGTGGTGGTGGGGCGCGGGGGAGAATCGGGGGGCGACAGGTAGGACCCGACGAGAGACGGAGCGCACGTGTCCCTGCAGGACAGCGGGATCCCCGAACCCCAGGGCGACGGGCCGGCGGGGCCCCGCCCCGCACCGGAGGCGGCCCGGCGGGGTCGGCCGCGGTCCGAGGCGGTCGAACAGGCCATCTTCGACGCGGTCGCCGGCCTCCTGGAGGAGGGCGTCCCGCTCGCCGAGCTGTCCATCGAGCGGATCGCCCGCACCGCCGGGGTCGGCAAGGCCACCATCTACCGCCGCTGGCCCGGCAAGGAGGAGCTCTTCGTCGAGCTCCTGCGCTCCTTGGAGCCCGAGGACCCGGTGCTCACCGGCACCTCGGTCCGGGACGACCTCGTCATGCTCCTGGAGACGCTGCGGCAGCGCGGCCTCGCCAAGCGCTCCTCCGCCCTGCTCCACAACGTCTTCTCGCAGATGCACGCCTATCCGAAGCTGTGGGACGCCTACCAGGACACCGTCATCGAACCGCGCCGCCGCCTCGGCATGGACACGGTGCGGCGCGGCATGGAGCTGGGCGAGATCCGCGACGACCTCGACGTCGAGTTCGTGAACGACCTCTTCATAGGGCCCCTGCTCCTGCGCACCGTCATCCGGCCCGGCGCCACCCTGGAGCCGGGGCTCGCCGAGCGGGTCGTCGACGCCGTCCTGGCGGGCCTGCGGCCCCGCCCCTGACCGATCCCCGCCCCTGACAGACCCCCGCACCCCCGCCCCGACCCGTACGAATGTGCGCGTTCTGTCACAGCCTCCCCGCCTGCGCCACCTGCAGGAACCCGCCACGCGCCGGTGTCGTCCCTGGGTGAGTACGACGGACCCGTCATCGCCTAGTGTCGATGCCGGGTCACGGAGCGGTACAGCAGTGCGGCAAGGCAGCAAGGCAGTGAGGACAGTGCGATGGCGCGGGTGGACATGACGGAGACCGACCACGGAGGCGCGGGGAGCGAGCGTCCCCGGTCCCGGTTCCGGACCGCGTTCGACGGCCTCCGCCGCGACCGCGGGATCTGGCGGCGGGGCATCCTGCTCGCCCTGACCGCCGTGGCGCTCACGCTGCTCATGGTGTTCCACTCCGACATCCCCAACCGGATCGGCAACCTGGGCAGCCTCACCGAGACCTTCCTGCCCTGGCTCGGCGTCTTCGTGCCGCTCCTGCTGGTGCTCGCCCTCGTGCGCCGCTCCGCGACCGCGCTGATCGCCCTGCTGCTGCCGGCCGTGGTGTGGCTCAACCTCTTCGGCGGCCTCGTCGCCGACAAGTCGGCCCCGGGCGGCGACCTGACCGTCGCCACCCACAACGTGAACGCCGACAACCCCGACCCCGAGGGCACGGCCCGCCTCCTCGCCGCCTCCGGCGCCGACGTGCTCGCCCTGGAGGAGCTGAAGGGCGACATGGTCCCGGTCTACGAGAAGGGGCTGGCCGCGACCTACCCGTACCACTCCGTCCAGGGCACGGTCGGCCTCTGGAGCAAGCTGCCGCTGCGGGCCGCGCAGCCCGTCGACATCCACATGGGCTGGACCCGCGCCATGCGCGCCTCGGTCGTCACGCCGAAGGGCGAGGTGGCCGTGTACGTCGCCCACCTCCCGTCCGTCCGGGTCAAGCTGAACGCCGGCTTCACCGCCAACCAGCGGGACACCAGCGCCAACGCGCTCGGCGAGGCCATCTCCAAGGACCGGCACGAGCGGATCGTCCTCCTCGGCGACCTCAACGGCACCATGAACGACCGCGCCCTCAACGCCGTCACCTCGCAGCTGCGCTCCACCCAGGGCGCGGCGGGCGACGGCTTCGGCTTCAGCTGGCCGGCCTCGTTCCCGATGGCCCGGATCGACCAGATCATGGTCAAGGGCGTGGAGCCGGTGAGGTCCTGGGCGCTGTCGGAGACGAGGAGCGACCACCTTCCGGTCGCCGCCCGCGTGGAGCTGTGAGGTCGTGGGGCTCTGAGGCCGTGGGCCCCGAAGCCATGGGGCTCTGAGGCCGTGGGCCCCGAAGTCATGGGGCTCTGAGGCCGTGGGCCCTGAGGCCGTGGAGCTCTGAAACCTTTCCTTCATCCTCCGGAAGCCGCCGGGAAGAAAACGTCTGAGACGATTTGTTTCGTCGAAGAACTAATTCCCGGAAAGGCTCTCCCCATGCCCCTGGCGCTGCTCGCGCTCGCCGTCTCCGCCTTCGGCATCGGCACCACCGAATTCGTGATGATGGGCCTGCTCCCGCAGGTCGCCGACGACCTCGGCACCTCCGTCCCCACCGCCGGACACCTCGTCTCGGCGTACGCGATCGGAGTGGTCGTCGGCGCCCCGCTCCTCACCGCGCTCGGCTCGCGCGTCCCGCGCAAGCGGATGCTGCTCCTGCTCATGGCCCTCTTCACGGTCGGCAACCTCGCCTCCGCGCTCGCCCCCGGCTTCGGCTGGCTCGTCGCCGGCCGGGTCCTCGCCGGGCTCCCGCACGGCGCGTTCTTCGGCCTCGGCGCGGTCGTCGCCGCCCGGCTCGTGCGCGAGGACCGGCAGGCGCGGGCGGTCGCCACGATGTTCCTCGGCCTCACCGTCGCCAACATCGTCGGCGTACCGGCCGCGACCCTGCTCGGCCAGCACCTCGGCTGGCGGGCCACCTTCCTCGTGGTCTCCGCGATCGGCCTGCTCGCCATGGCCGCGCTCGCCCGCCTCGTCCCGCCCGTCCCCGTGGACGGGCGGCAGGGCCTCGGCCGCGAGGTGCGCGCCCTCGGCCGGCCGCAGGTGCTGCTCGGCCTGCTCACGGCCGTCTTCGGCTTCGCGGGCGTCTTCGCCGTCTACTCGTACCTCGCCTCGATGACGACCGAGGTGATGGGCTTCGGCGACTCCACCGTCACGATCGTCCTCGCCCTCTTCGGCCTGGGCATGACCGGCGGGGCGCTCGCCGCCGGACCGCTGACCGACCGGGCGCTGCGCCCCACGCTGTACGGCTCGCTCGCGGCCCTCGTCCTCGCCCTGGTCGCCTTCCGCTTCACCGTCCACGTGCCCTGGCTGGCGCTCGTCACGGTCGTCGTGCTCGGCGCGGTCGGCTTCATGACGACCACCCCGCTCCAGATGCTGGTCATGAACAAGGCGAAGGACGCCCCGACGCTCGCCTCCGCCTCCAACCACTCCGCCTTCAACCTCGCCAACGCGGGCGGCGCCTGGGCCGGCGGGGCCGCCGTCGCCGCCGGCTGGGGCTGGACCTCCCCGGCCCTCGTGGGCGCGGCCCTCACCGCCGCCGGCCTCCTGATCGCGGCCGTGGCGGGCCTCCTCGACCGGCCCGGCACGGGCGAGGGGGCCTCCCGCATCGTCGCGGGAAGCCCCCTCGGGGACGAGCGGGTCACCGAAGCGGCGTCTCCCGCCAGCGGTTCGTGATCGGCAGCCGCCGGTCCTTGCCGAAGCCCTTCGCCGAGATCTTGGTGCCCGGCGGGTACTGGCGCCGCTTGTACTCGGCCCTGTCCACCATCCGCAGCGTCCGCGTCACCAGCTCCTCGTCGAACCCGGCCGCCACGATGGCGTCCCGGCCCTGGTCCTGGTCCACGTACAGCGAGAGGACCGCGTCCAGGACCTCGTAGTCCGGCAGGGAGTCCGTGTCGACCTGGCCGGGGCGCAGCTCGGCGCTGGGCGGCTTGGTGATCGAGCTCTCCGGGATCGGCGGGGTCTGGCCCCGGTCCTCGGCCGCCCGGTTCCGCCAGCGGGCCAGCCTGAAGACGGTCGACTTGTAGACGTCCTTGATGGGGCCGAACGCGCCGACGGAGTCGCCGTACAGCGTCGAATAGCCCACCGCCAGCTCCGACTTGTTGCCGGGCGCGAGGACGATGTGCCCCTCCTGGTTGGAGAGCGCCATCAGCATCGTGCCGCGCAGCCGCGACTGGAGGTTCTCCTCGGCGAGACCGGTGAGCCCCAGCGCGCCCATGTACGCGTCGAACATCGGCTCGATCGACACGGTGCGGAAGTGCAGCCCGGTCCGGCGGGCCAGCTCGGCCGCGTCGCCGCGCGAGTGGTCGGAGGAGTACTTCGAGGGCATCGACACCCCGTACACGTTGTCCGCGCCGAGCGCGTCACAGGCGATCGCCGCGACGAGTGCCGAGTCGATGCCGCCGGAGAGCCCGACGAGCACCGAGCGGAAACCGTTCTTCGCGACGTACGCCCGCAGGCCGATCACCAGCGCCGAGTAGATCTCCTCGTCGTCGTCGAGCCGGTGCGCGTAGCCGCCCAGCAGCTCCGGCTCGTACGCCGGCAGCGGCTCCTCCGACAGCACCACCCGGTCGATCCGCAGCCCGTCGTCGACGAGGCCCTCGGGGGCGTCCGCCTCCGCCGCCGGCAGCTCCAGATCGAGGATCACGCTGCCCTCCACGAACTGCGGGGCCCGCGCGATCACCTCGCCCGCCGCGTCCACGACGATCGAGTCGCCGTCGAAGACCAGCTCGTCCTGACCGCCCGTCATGGCCAGGTAGGCGGTGACGCATCCCGCCTCCTGGGCCCGCTTGCGGACCAGTTCGAGCCGGGTGTCGTCCTTGTTCCGCTCGTACGGCGAGGCGTTGACCGAGAGCAGCAGCCCCGCGCGGGCGCTGCGCGTCGCCGGGACCCGGCCCCCCTCCTGCCAGAGGTCCTCGCAGATCGCCAGCGCCACGTCGACGCCGTGGACGCGGACGACCGGCAGGGTGTCGCCCTGCACGAAGTAGCGGTACTCGTCGAAGACGCCGTAGTTCGGCAGGTGGTGCTTGGCTAGGCGCAGCACCACCTCGCCGCCGTACAGCACGGCCGCGGCGTTCTCCGGCGACCCGGCCGGCCGGCCGAGCCGCGGCTCGGCCCGCTCGGAGCGGTCGAGGTAGCCGACGACGACCGGCAGCTCCCCGAACCCCTCGTCCGCGAGCCGTCGGGCGAGCCCGCGCAGGGCCGTCCGGGACGCCTCGACGAAGGAGGAGCGCAGGGCGAGGTCCTCGACGGGATATCCGGTCAGCGCCATCTCGGGGAACGCGACGAGATGCGCGCCCTGCCCGGCGGCGTGCCGGGTCCAGTGCACGATCGCCTCGGCGTTCCCGGCGAGGTCTCCGACGGTCGAGTCGATCTGATTCAGGGCGAGGCGTAGTTGAGGCACCCGCCCAGTGTAATCGTCAGACCGACGCTATGTCCTGGGATACACGAGGCCACGTCGCTTCCCCAGGACGCCCGGCCCGCCCACCGGGGGCCTGACGTCCGAGCGCCACCGCCCGGACACGAGGGTCCGGGCGGTGGCTCGAAAGGGGGCGGGGAAGGGGCGGGAAGCGGGTCAGGAACCGGCGTAGACGCTGGAGACGAACGCCTTGATCTGCTCGTCCGACAGGTGCTGGGCCAGATCGGCCTCACTGATCATGCCCACGAGCCGCTTGTTCTCGATGACCGGCAGCCGCCGGATCTGGTGGCCCTGCATCTCCTCCAGGACGGTGTCCACGTCCGCGTCCGACTCGACCCAGCGCGGGGTGCCCTTCGCCATGTCGCCGCAGGTGACCCTCGACGGGTCGTGGCCCTCGGCCACACAGCCGACCACGATGTCGCGGTCCGTGATGATGCCGCAGAGCCGCTCGTTCTCGTCGGCGATGGGCAGCGAGCCCACGTTGTGGTCGCGCATCATCTGCGCGGCACGGTCGAGCGTCTCGTGTGCCGGGATCCACTGGGCCCCGGAGTGCATGATGTCCTTCGCCGTGGTCATGGGGTGCGTACCTTTCGTCGAACGTCGTCGTACGAAGTCCCCGAGCCCCACCCATTGTGGGCGGACGGCACGGCCCCCGCGACCGCAGCGGGTCGCGGGGGCCGTGTGCCGGTCCGGCGGGGGTCAGGCCCCGCGCTTCTTCAGCATGTCCGCCATCAGCGCGATCTCGGACGTCTGCGCGTCGACCATGCCCTGCGCGAGGTTCCGCTCGATCTCCACGCCGCACTTCTGGACACAGCCCTCGGCCATGTGGACCCCGCCCTTGTGGTGCGCGGTCATCAGCTTCAGGTACAGGACCTCGGCGTCCCGGCCACTGGCCCTCCGCAACTCGTCCAGCTGCGCGTTGGTCGCCATGCCCGGCATCAGGGCCCCGTCCAGGTCGCCCGCGTCACCCGTGCCGCCCATGCCCATCCAGGCCATCGGCTCGACCCCGGACTCGTTCTTGGGCAGCCCCCACAGGTCGAGCCAGCCGAGCATCATGCCCCGCTGGTTGGCCTGGGTGTTGGCGATGTCGTACGCGAGCCGCCGGACCTCCTCGTCCTTCGTCCGGTCCCGGACGATGAACGACATCTCGACGGCCTGCTGGTGGTGGACGGCCATGTCCCGGGCGAAACCGGCGTCCGCGGACGAGGAGGCCGGGGTGCTCGGCGCCTCGTCACGGTCGGCGGAGGCGACGGTGACCGCGCCCCCGGCGAACAGCAGCGCCAGGACGACGGCGGCGACCGCCGCCCCCTGCGTACGGTCGAGCCTCACTGGCCCATCCCCGTACCGCCCTGGCCGTCCGCGCCGATCCCGCCCGTGCAGGCCGCGCCGGGCTCGGGCGTCTGCGGGCCCTGGACGTACTTGGTGAAGAAGGCGTCGACGCGCGGGTCGTCCGCGCTGTCCACGGTCACCTGCTTGCCCCAGGCGGAGAGGGTGATCGCCCCGGTCTGGTCGTCCATGGGGCTCATCAGCGAGTACTTGGTCTTGCCGACCTTGTCGGCCAGCTTCTTCACGTCGGCCTGGGAGGCCTTCTTGTTGTACGTCACCCAGACGGCGCCGTGCTCCAGGGAGTGCACGGCGTTCACGTCGGCGATCTTCTTCGTGTAGACCACGCCGTCGCAGTTCTGCCAGACCGGGTTGTGGTCACCGCCCACCGGCGGCTTCATGTCGTACGTGACGGCCGTCTGGACGTGGTTGCGGCCGAGCTTCTTCGGGTCCCAGGACTTCTCGGCCGCGATGGGGGCCTTCGCGGCGGCTTCCTTGGCGTCCTGCTCGTCGGACTTCTTCATCAGCACGAAGGAGCCGAAGCCGACGAGGCCGAGCACGACGACGGCGGAGACGCCGATGGTGATGAAGCGGTTGCGGCGCTCACGGGCCTGCTCGGCGCGGCGCATCTCCTCTATTCGGGCGCGGCGGTCGGCGGTGGCGGAGCGGTTGGCGGCCATGGTGGTGTCGTCCTTCTTCAGGAGTGGGGTGGAGTTCGGGGGTGGACGTGCGGGGGCGGGGCCCGCCTCGGGGCGGGGCGCCCGCCGCCGCTACGTCCGGAGAACTTGAAGGACGTGCAGGTCCGGCGCACGCGGCCGGGCGTCCGAGCGGTGCGCCGGCCCGTCACCGGAGGGCGGCGCGAGGCGCGGCGTTCCGTCGGCCGCGTGCGGCGGGGCGTCGAGCGGGGGCGCGCTGAGCACCGCGGGGGAGAGCGAGGGGAAGAGGGAACAGCCGCCGCGGTCGTACGGGCAGATGTACTCGCCGGTGGCGGCGACGGCCGTCACCGCCCGCGGACCCGCCGCGTGCGGGGCCCCGTGCCCCTCCGGCACCGTCCCCTGACAGAGGAAGAGCGCGGCGAGGAGCGTCGCCACGGCACTCGCCAGTGCCATGGGACGCGCGTGTCGGGACGGGCGTACGAGCCGTGTGGCCCCCATGGGCGCAGATCGTAGTGGGCGAAGGGCCTCCGTGGGCCGAACGGGGTACCACTCGGTACCGGCGAACAGGCACCGGACGGTCGGAGAAGCATCCCGATCCGGCCGTTCCCCCGTTACCCGAGTCACACCCGAGCAGGCAGTATGGGTGTGCAACGTGCGCGAAACCATGTGGTGGGATGCTCAGGTGCCCCCCGATGTACCGGAGGCGGTGGGAGCAGGCGGCCTGACCAGCGAGGATGGGTGTGGAAATGGACAAGCAGCAGGAATTCGTGCTCCGTACGCTCGAGGAGCGCGACATCCGCTTCGTACGTCTGTGGTTCACCGACGTGCTCGGCTTCCTCAAGTCGGTGGCCGTGGCCCCCGCCGAGCTGGAGCAGGCCTTCGACGAGGGCATCGGCTTCGACGGCTCCGCGATCGAGGGCTTCGCCCGCGTCTACGAGTCGGACATGATCGCCAAGCCGGACCCGGGCACCTTCCAGATCCTGCCCTGGCGCGCCGAGGCCCCCGGCACCGCCCGGATGTTCTGCGACATCCTCATGCCGGACGGCTCGCCCTCCTTCGCCGACCCGCGCTACGTCCTCAAGCGGGCCCTGGCCAAGACCTCCGACCTCGGCTTCACCTTCTACACCCACCCCGAGATCGAGTTCTTCCTCCTCAAGGACAAGCCGCTCGACGGCACCCGGCCCACCCCGGCCGACAACTCGGGCTACTTCGACCACACCCCGCAGAACGTCGGCATGGACTTCCGCCGCCAGGCCATCACCATGCTCGAATCGATGGGCATCTCGGTGGAGTTCTCCCACCACGAGGGCGCGCCCGGCCAGCAGGAGATCGACCTCCGCTACGCCGACGCCCTGTCCACCGCCGACAACATCATGACCTTCCGCCTGGTCATGAAGCAGGTGGCCCTGGAGCAGGGCGTGCAGGCCACGTTCATGCCGAAGCCGTTCTCGGACTACCCCGGCTCGGGCATGCACACCCACCTGTCGCTCTTCGAGGGCGACCGGAACGCCTTCTACGAGTCGGGCGCCGAGTACCAGCTGTCCAAGGTCGGCCGCTCCTTCATCGCGGGCCTCCTCCGCCACGCGGGCGAGACCTCCGCCGTCACCAACCAGTGGGTCAACTCCTACAAGCGCATCTGGGGCGGCTCCTCCCGCACCGCCGGCTCGGGCGGCGAGGCCCCCTCGTACATCTGCTGGGGCCACAACAACCGCTCCGCCCTCATCCGCGTCCCCATGTACAAGCCGGGCAAGACGGGCTCCTCCCGCGTCGAGGTCCGCTCCATCGACTCGGGCGCCAACCCGTACCTGACCTACGCGGTCCTCCTCGCCGCCGGCCTCAAGGGCATCGAGGAGGGCTACGAACTCCCGGCCGGCGCCGACGACGACGTCTGGGCCCTCTCCGACTCGGAACGCCGCGCGATGGGCATCGAGCCGCTCCCGCAGAACCTGGGAGAGGCGATCGCCCTGATGGAGAAGAGCGAACTGGTCGCCGAGACGCTGGGCGAGCACGTCTTCGACTTCTTCCTGCGCAACAAGAAGCAGGAGTGGGAGGAGTACCGCTCCGAGGTCACCGCCTTCGAGCTGCGGAAGAACCTGCCGGTGCTGTAGAGCCGTGGCCGGCGTGGAGCTCGTGCCCGTGTTCGCCAACCGCCTGGCGAACACGGCGCTCGGCGTCGTGTGCGGACTCGGCTGCCTCGCGTACGGGGCGGAGGCCGGGCCCCTGTGGGCGCGGATGGCGGCGGCGGTCGCTGTTCCGGGCTGTGCCGTCCTGGCGGTGCGGGGCTACCGGGCGGGGGTCCGGTGCGAGGGGGAACGGCTCGTGGTCCGCGGGTTCCTGTGGACCCGGGTGGTCCCGCGGGCGTCCGTCGGCGAGGTCACGGACTTCCCGGCCGTCCGCTGGACCACCCCGGACGGGCGGAACCGGTGGACTCCGGTCACGGCCTTCGCCACGGTCTCGGGGGAGACAGGCGGAGCGCGCTCGCGCAAGCTGGGCCACACGGCGAGGCTCCGGCGCTGGGCGGCGCGCGGCCAGGGGTGAGGGGCCGTCCGAAACCCCGTTGCCCGGAGCCCGGCGGGCGGTCCAGACTGCCGCGGTGAAGATCGAACCCGTCGCCACCGCGCGGCTCGTGTTGCATCCGCTCGGCGAGGCCGAGGCCGAGCGCATCGTCGCCCGGCAGTCCGGGACCGGGGACCGCTGGGGGGAGGGGTACCCCGAGGACGGGGACGTCCGGGCCGCCACCGGCTTCCTGAACGGACTCGCCGAGCGGGGGGACCCGGGGGTGTTCCGGCCCTACGGGGTACGGGTCGACGGCGCCACCGTCGGCGGCATCGGCTTCCACGGGCCGCCGGACGAGATCGGGGTCGTGACCGTCGGATACGGCCTGACGCCCGCGGCACGGGGCAGGGGATACGCCTCCGAGGCGCTCCGGGCGCTCATCGAGGTCGCCCGGGTGGCCGGCGTCACCGGCGTGAAGGGCGACGCCGACCTGGACAACGTGGCCTCGCACCGGGTGATGGAGGCCGCCGGGATGCGGTGCGTGGCGCAGGACGACCAACTCCGCCACTTCTACCTGGGGTTCTGACCGGCCCCTCCCCGCGTCAGCGCTCCGACAGCTCCGACGGGGCCTCCTGGACGACCCAGCCGTTGCCGTCCGGGTCCTCGAAGGTCAGGAACGAGTTCCAGGTGCCGCCCTTGCCGTCCTCCCAGCCTGTCGCGCCGACGTGCCGCACCGGCGAGACGGCGACGCCCCGGCCGACCAGCTCCGCCCGCGCCGCCTCGATGTCCGTGACGCAGAGCTGGAGGCCGTGCAGGCCGCCCGGGGGCGTCGTCCTCGTCCCCGGCATCGGCGGCATGCCGCTCGTCAGCGCGATCGAGCAGCGCGAGCCGGGGGGCGTCGCCTGGATGATGCGGATGCCGGGGGCGACCTCCGTGTCCAGGTCGATGCGGAAGCCGCACTTCTCGCCGTAGAACTCCTTGGCCCGGTCCAGGTCGGTGACGGGGACGGGGACGACTTCCAGGGTCCAGTTCATGCCCCCACGCTCCCGCACCCCCCGGCCCCACGCGAACCCACCCCCTACGAACCGGCACCCCGCCCGGGCCCGCACCCGGCTGGGCGGCGCCCTCCCGCACCTCCGTGGGGGCCGCGCCCGGGTGGGCGGTGCCCCCCTGCCCGTGCGGGCCGCGCCCGTGCTGGGCGTTGCCCGCTGCCCGTGTGGGCAATCGTCCCGCAGGGCGGGACGGGTGGGCACACGGGACGGCGCCCTCCAGCGGCGCCTCCGCGTCCCGCGCCTGAACCCGCACCACCGGTGTGCTGTGCACGAAGTGCGGGTCCAGGCACCACAGCCTCGGGCGCCGGCAGGGCGCGGGTCCGTTGTGCCCACCCGTTCCGCCCCGGCGGAACGACTGCCCACAACGGGGTGGGCAGGGGCACCGCACCGGCGGTGTGCACCCACAACGGCGGGGGCACCGCCCGGAAGCCGCAGCCCGCAACGGGGCGGGTGGGCACCGCCCCGCGGGCGACTGCCCGCAACGGTGGGGGCGCCGCCCCGGTGGGCGCGCGCCCACAACGGGGTGCGGGGGTCAGTGGGGGGACGGGGTCCAGTGGAGGCGGCCGTCCAGGCCTATCGCCGCCACCCCGTCCGTCCCCGCGTCCGGCGCGCCGGAGAAGAGGAACTTCTCCAGCGTCCACACCGGACGCACCCCGCCCCGCCCGTGCGGAGCGGCCGTCGCCAGGAAACCGGCGCGGGAGCGGACCGCGAGCAGGCCGTCGCCGCCGCTCACCGGACCGAAGCCCGCCACGCCGGTGCCGGCCAGTTCGGTGACCGGCGAGACCGGGCCCGTACCGGAGAAGTCGGCGCTCCGCAGGTCGCCGGAGGCCGGCTTGCGGAACCAGAGGCGTACGCCGTCGCCGTCCGGCGCCGCGCTCGCGCTCAGCGCGAGGGTCGTCGGCGGCAGCCCGGTCGCCGCGGGCCCGGCCAGCGGCCCGCCGGGGCCCTGCTCGGCCCAGGCGAGGACGGTGGTCGGGGTGCTGGCGAAGACGTGGCCCCGGCCCTCGGCGTCCGTCGCCGCCACCGGGTCGCCGTACACCTCCGTGCCGCCCAGGGACCGCCACGGGCCCCAGCCGCCGTCGGGCCGCTGCTCACGGGCCGTCAGCCGGTGGTGGCTGTCGCGCAGGACGAGGGTGGCCCGGCCGTCGGGGGCCACGGTCACGGCGGGCGCGCTGATGTCCGAGGTGCCCTCGGCGTCGTTCCGTTCGGGCGTGCCGAGGGAGCGCCAGGGGCCGAAGCCGGCGCCCGGCGCGGTCTGGACGGTGGTGACCACCTCGCGCCGGTAGGCGGCCGCGTCGCCGCCGAGGGTCGTGCGGGTGCCGTAGACGGCGATGCGGCCGCCGGGCAGGGTCACGGAGGTGATTCCGCTGTCGAGGCCGGTGCCGGGCAGCAGTTCCGGACCCTGCCAGACCACGGCGTCCGCGGGCTTCCGCCAGGCGGCGAGGCGCCCGTCGAGGACGGAGAAGGCGTGCAGTCCGCCGGCCGGGTCGCGCTGGACCCAGGAGGTGGAGGTGCCCCGGGCGTACCGGACGGTCTGGGTCCAGCCCCGTCCGGCGGGTCGCGCGGCCACCTTGAGGTCGCCGCAGCCGACGTCGGGCCCGCAGTCGTGGACCCCGTCCAGCCAGGCGTACGTCTTCAGGGTCCGCAGCTTCGCGTCGGCGGTCTCGGGGTCGAGGGTGTGCGGCAGGGCACTGGTCGGGTAGCCGAGGTAGTTCTGCACGCCGACGTGGGGGTGGCCGGGCAGTTCGGCGTACCGGGCGAGCGCGGCCTGCACGAACCGCGCCCCGTACAGGTGGTCCTGGTGGTCCCGGAACTTCCCGCTCTTCGGGTACGTGCCGGGGCTCGGGTCCTGCATCCGGACGAAGGTCGGCCGGAACCGCTCCAGGAGCCCGGTCACCGTGGCCACGACCTGCTCCTTGGTGTAGGCGAAGTCGGCGGTGACGGGGGTGCCGGCGGAGCGCTGGGATTCGAGGGAGGTGATCCGGCCGTCCCAGAGGCCGTGGAGGCTGTGCGGCCGGTCGCCGTTGATGGCTCCGGCCTCGCGTATCTGCAGCCACACCAGTCTGATCTGCGGCCGGGCGCGCAGGGTGTCCAGTTCGGCCCACCCGCCGCCGGCCGTGGGTATCGCGGTCCGGTCCCAGGGGCTGGTCCGGCTGCCCGTCGCCATCTCGGCGTAGGCGGCGCGTATGCCGTTCTGCCGGGCCTCGGCGTAGCCGGCCTTGTCGGGCGCGGCGGCCCGGGCGTCGCGGGGGCGGGCGTTGACCCCGTCGGACTCGCCGGCGGTGAGGTAGACGGCGGCGAGGGGGCTGCCGGAGTGGAGGGACTGGGAGACGTCCGGGTTCATGAAGAACAGGTCGTCGTCCGGATGGGCCACGACCTGCATCACGGAGACGGGGGAACCGGTGCCCCGGGCGGGCGGCTTCACGGGCCCGGACCCGGGCTTGTCGCTGCCCGGCTTCCCGGCCTTCCCCCGCGCCTCCGCCGGCAGGACCTTCGCGGGCCCGTGCGACGGGTCCTCCGCCGCCTGCGGAGCCCCCGTCACCGTGAGGAGCCCGGCGAAGGCGCCGCCCACCAGGGCGGCCGTCACCGCCGTCGCGGCGGTCCTGCGGCGGGACGGGAGGGGGAGGGGGCGGAGGCGGCGGCGGACGGGCATGGCTCGGTGGCGTGCTTTCCCATGAGGTCGGACGGGCGGGGCGGTCCCGCGGAGGGCAAGACGAACTTTCAAGGAATACGGTTCATCGGGCCCGAAAAGCCACTGATGTGCGGGACATCACGTGTGATCCACCGCGGTCCCGCCGCGGCCCACCGCGACCCGTGGCCCCGGACGCCCGCGCCCCGCGCTGCGGATAGGCTCGTTCCCCCGGGTTCGCCCCTGGGATCGGACCTGCTCGGAGGGAGCGGCGGAATGACGGTGCCGGGACGCAGGAGCAGCACGTTCTCACGTCTGCTGCGGCACGGGTTCACCGATCCCTCGGGGGCCGAACGGCTCCTCGACGTGCCCGAGCTGTCCGCGCTGCGCGGCGACCCCGTCCTCCTCGACGCCCTCGGCGCCACCGCCGACCCCGACCTCGCCCTGCGCGGTCTGGTCCGCCTCGTCGAGGCGCAGGCCGAGACGGAGCGGCAGACCCTCACCACCACGCTGCTCTCCGCCAAGCCGTTCCGGGACCGGCTCCTCGGGGTGCTCGGCGCCTCGGAGGCGCTCGCCGACCACCTGGCCCGGCATCCGCGCGACTGGGAGTCCCTCGTCACGTACGAGGCGGTCGACCTGCACCCCGGGGTCGCCGAGTTCGAGCGGGGGCTCTCCGAGGCCGTCGACCCGGTGTCGCTGCGGGTCGCCTACCGCCGCTGCCTCCTCGCCATAGCGGCCCGTGACGTGTGCGGCACCGCGGACCTCGCCCAGACCGCCGCCGAGCTCGCGGACCTGGCGACGGCGACCCTGCGCGCCGCGCTCGCCATCGCCCGTACGGCCGCGCCCGCCGACGCCGCCATGTGCCGGCTCGCGGTGATCGCGATGGGCAAGTGCGGCGGGCACGAGCTGAACTACGTCTCCGACGTGGACGTGATCTTCGTCGGGGAACCCGCGGAGGGCGCCGACGAGGCCAAGGCGATCCAGGCCGCGACCCGGCTCGCCTCCCATATGATGCGGATCTGCTCGGAGACCACCGTCGAGGGCACCATCTGGCCGGTCGACGCCAATCTGCGCCCCGAGGGCCGCAACGGCCCCCTCGTGCGCACCCTCTCCTCCCACCTCGCCTACTACCAGCGGTGGGCGAAGACCTGGGAGTTCCAGGCGCTGCTCAAGGCGCGCGCGGTGGCGGGCGACCCCGAGCTGGGCGCCCAGTACATCGACGCCGTCTCCCCGCTCGTCTGGCAGGCGGCCGAGCGCGAGAACTTCGTCCCGGACGTGCAGAAGATGCGCCGCCGCGTCGTCGACAACATCCCCGCCGCCCAGGTCGACCGCGAGCTCAAGCTCGGCCCCGGCGGCCTCAGGGACGTCGAGTTCGCCGTCCAGCTCCTCCAGCTGGTGCACGGCCGCAGCGACGCCACCCTGCACAGCGGCACCACCCTCGACGCGCTCGCGGCGCTGGCCGCCGGCGGCTACGTGGGGCGCGCCGACGCCTCCCAGCTCGACGAGGCGTACCGGTTCCTGCGGGCCATGGAGCACCGCATCCAGCTGTACCGGCTGCGCCGCACCCACCTCGTCCCCGAGGACGAGGCCGACCTGCGCCGCCTCGGCCGCTCCCTCGGGCTGCGCACCGATCCGGTCGCCGAGCTCAACAAGGAGTGGAAGCGGCACGCCGCCGTCGTGCGGCGGCTGCACGAGAAGCTCTTCTACCGGCCGCTCCTCGACGCCGTCGCACAGCTCGCCCCCGGTGAGATCCGGCTCAGCCCGAAGGCGGCCGGGCAGCGGCTCGAAGCGCTCGGGTACGCGGACCCCGCCGCCGCCCTGCGCCATCTGGAGGCGCTGGCCTCCGGGGTGAGCCGGAAGGCCGCGATCCAGCGGACGCTGCTGCCGGTGCTGCTCGGCTGGTTCGCCGACTCCGCCGACCCGGACGCCGGGCTCCTCGGCTTCCGCAAGGTCTCCGACGCCCTCGGCAAGACCCCCTGGTACCTGCGGCTGCTCCGCGACGAGGGCGCCGCCGCCGAGAACCTCGCCCGGGTCCTGTCCGCCGGGCGCCTCGCCCCCGACCTGCTGCTCCGCGCCCCCGAGGCCGTCGCGATCCTCGGCGACCCGGGGGGCCTGAAGCCGCGCGGCCGGGATCACCTGGAGCAGGAGGTCCTGGCGGCGGTGGGCCGCGCGGACGGCGCCGAACAGGCGGTCGCGGCGGCCCGCGGGGTGCGCCGCAGGGAGCTGTTCCGTACCGCCGCGGCCGATCTCATCGGCTCGTACGGCACCGAGGACAGCCCCCGCGAGCCCGACCCGGGCGCGCTCGTCGACCGGGTGGGGGAGGCCGTCACCGACCTCAACGCGGCGACGATCGCGGGCGCCCTGCGGGCCGCCGTGCGCGCCGAGTGGGGCGAGCGGCTGCCGACCCGGTTCGCGGTGATCGGCATGGGCCGCTTCGGCGGCCACGAGCTCGGGTACGGCTCCGACGCCGACGTGCTGTTCGTGCACGAGCCGCGCGAGGGCGTCGACGAGCAGGAGGCGGCCCGGGCCGCGAACCGGGTGGTCGCGGAGATGCGACGGCTGCTCCAACTGCCCACGGCCGACCCGCCGTTGCTGATCGACGCGGATCTGCGCCCGGAGGGCAAGAGCGGCCCCCTGGTGCGCACCCTGAAGTCGTACGAGGCCTACTACCGCCGCTGGTCGCTCGTCTGGGAGAGCCAGGCCCTGCTGCGCGCCGCGCCGATGGCGGGGGACCTGGAGCTGGCGGACCGCTTCATCGAGCTCGTCGACCCGCTGCGCTATCCGGCGGAGGGTCTCGGCGAGGAGGCGGTCCGCGAGATCCGCCGCCTCAAGGCCCGGATGGAGTCCGAGCGGCTGCCGCGCGGCGCCGACCCGACGCTCCACGCCAAGCTCGGGCGCGGCGGCCTCAGCGACGTCGAGTGGACGGTCCAGCTGCTCCAGATGCGGCACGGCTGGGCCGAACCGGGCCTGCGGACGACCCGTACCCGCGAGGCGCTGGCCGCCGCCCACGCGGCGGGTCTGATCCCGACGGAGGAGGCGCAGACCCTCGACGAGGCCTGGGTCCTCGCCACCCGCGTGCGCAACGCGGTGATGCTGGTCCGGGGCCGTCCCGGCGACACGTTCCCGTCGGATCCGCGGGAACTCGCCGCGGTGGCGCGGTACCTGGGGTACGAGCCCGGCCACGTCGGCGAGATGGTCGACGACTACCGCCGGATCACCCGCCGGGCCAGGGCGGTCGTCGAGGAGCTGTTCTACGGGAGCTGAGGGGTGACCCGACGGGAATGGTCGGGCGGGCCCTGGAGCCCCTCGTGCACCCGGAGCAACAGGCCCTGGAGCAGGGCCCGTTCCTCCGGGTCCAGCGGGGCGAGCAGTTCGTCCTGGACGGAGCGGGCCTCGGCGTCGAGCTCCCTGAGGAGGTCTCGGCCGGCCGGGGCGAGGGCGACGGAGACCCGTCTGCGGTCCTCGGGGTCGCGCGCCCGCTCGACGTATCCGCCGGTGGCCAGCTGCTCGACCACCTTGGCCATGTCGCTGGGGTCGACGCCGAGGCGGACGACGAGGTCGCGCTGGGCGTGCGGGCCGAAGTCGGAGAGGGCGGCGAGGACCGCCATGTCCCAGAGGCGCAGGCCGCGTTCGGCCAGCCGGTCGGTGAGTCTGCCCCGGGCGGTCTTGCCGATCCTGGAGAGCAGATAGGTGCTGAGGCCGAGCAGGGCGGGCGGGGTGGATCGCGCGGAAGGCATGACCGAATTCTAAGGTCCGCTCCTATAGTGGGTGCGGACCTACTATTTTTCGAGGAGCCCGCCGTGCACGCCCCGTACCCCCGCCTGCTCGTCACCCGCTTCGCCGACTGCTTCCGCTTCTACGCGGCCGTCCTGCCGCCGCTGGCCGGCGCGGACCTCGACAAGGGCGGGCCGGACGGGCCGTACGCCAACTGGGAGGCGGACGGCCGGGGCGTCCTGGTGCTGTTCGACCGCGCCGCGATGGCCTCCGTCCTCGGCACCGGGGACCTGCCGGCCCGCCCGGAGCCGGCCCAGGACGCCGCGATGCTCGTGCTGCGGGTGGACGACGTCCACGGGGCCCTCGCCCTCTGCCTGGCCTCCGGCGGCACCCCCGTGCTCGGCGCGACCGACCGCCCCGAGTGGGGCCCCGGCCTGCGCACCGCCCACCTCCGCGACCCCGAGGGGCGGCTGATCGAGCTCCAGTCCTACAGCTGATCGGTTCCCGCGGCCGGTCGGCCCCTACGGCCGATCCGTGTCGAGCAGCGCCCGGACGTGGGTCAGATAGCCGGCGAGGGCCATCTCGAAGGCCCGGTCGGCGCGGCTCTCGGAGACCGCGCCGAGGGCGCGGGCCAGCTGGGGAGTGGCCGTCTCGTCGGCCAGCTCCCACATCATCTCGGGCGCGGCCATGTCGAGGGCCGAGCCGAGCACCAGGTTCTCCAGGCCGATGATCACCGGCATCACGTCCGCCAGCGGGAAGCCCTCGTCCAGGAGGCGGGCGACCGCCTTCTCGTACTGCTGGAGCACCTTGGGCGCCCGCACCGGCGAGGCGGTGAGCAGTGGGATCGTGCGCGGATGGGCGGCGAAGGCGGCGCGGTAGGAGCGGGCCCAGGCGGCCATGGCCGCGTCCCAGGGCGTCAGCTCGAAGGCGCCGTCGTCGATGGCGTCGCAGACCCGCTCGCGCAGCAGCTCCACGATGCCGTCCCGGCCGTCCACATGGTGGTACACCGAGGCCGTCTGCGCCCCGAGCCGGCGGGCGATCTGAGGGACGCTGAACTCGCCCTGCTCGTCGACGAGTTCGAGCGCGGTGGTGGTGATGCGCTCCCGGTCGAGGAGGGGTGTGCGCGGCCGGCCCATGAAGGTCTTCCCCCAGTTCAGGTCTTCCCGAATCGTTGGGGACGAGGCTACATTGCGCCAACCGAAAGGCTTTAGGTTTCCTGTTCCCGTCGCGGAAGGGCCTCCCCACCCATGTCGTCCAGCACGTCCGACGAGCCACCCGGGCTCCGCACCGGCACGCTCACCACCGCCGACATCTCCTTCTTCGTCGTCTCCGCCGCCGCCCCGCTCACCGTCATGGCCGGCGTCGCCCCCATCGCCCTCGTCCTCGGCGGCATCGGCGCCCCGGCCGGATACCTCCTCGCCGGCCTCACCCTCGCCGTCTTCGCCGTCGGCTTCACCACGATGAGCCGCCACGTCCGCAGCGCCGGCGCCTTCTACGCGTACATCGCCCAGGGCCTCGGCAAACCCCTCGGCATCGCCGCCGCCCTCGTCGCCATGGTCGGCTACAACGGCATGGAGATCGGCGTCTACGGACTCCTCGGCTCCGCCACCGCCGACACCGCCCACGCCCTGTGGGGCGTCGACCTGCCCTGGCTGCCGATCGCCCTCGCCGGACTGCTGCTCATCTGGTACGGCGGCTACCGCTCCATCGACTTCGGCGCCAAGGTCCTGGGCGTCCTCCTGGTCGCCGAGACCGGCATCCTCGTCCTCCTCGCCGCCGGGGTGCTCCTCAAGGGCGGCGCCCACGGGATCTCGCTCGGCTCCTTCGCCCCCGGCAACGTGTTCGTCCCCGGCACCGCCGCCGTGCTCGCCTTCGCCTTCTCCGCCTTCACCGGCTTCGAGTCGACCGTCATCTACCGCCGAGAGGCCCGCGACCCGGCCCGCACCATCCCCCGCGCCACCTACATCGCGGTCGGCTTCCTCGGACTCTTCTACGCCTTCGTCGTCTGGACCGTCATCCAGGCCTTCGGCGACGACAAGGTCGTCGAGGCCGCCGCGGGCGACACCGGCGGACTCTTCTTCACCGCCATCACCACCTACGTCGGCGGCTGGGCGGCGGACCTGATGCACCTCTTCATCGTGACCAGCATCATCGCCTCGCTCCTCGCCTTCCACAACGCGATCAACCGCTACGGCCTCGCCCTCGCCGAGGAGGGCGTCCTGCCCGCCGCGCTCGGCCGCGTCCACCCCCGCCACCGCTCCCCGTACCTCGCCGGCGCCGCCCAGACCGTGCTCGGCGCCGTCATCGTGCTCGGCTTCGCCGCCGCCGGCGCCGACCCGTACACCCAGCTGCTGCTCTGGGTGAACACCCCCGGCATGCTCGGCCTCATGGCGCTGATGCTGCTCGCCGCCCTCGCCGTCATCCGCTACTTCCGGCGCGTCCCCCACCGGGAGGGCGCCCTGCGCACCCTCGTCGCCCCGGTCACCGCCGCCGTCCTGCTGGCCGTCGCGCTCTGGCTGGTCGCCTCCAAGGTCGCCCTGTTCACCGGCGCCTCCACCACCGTCAACACCGTCCTCGTCGCCGTCGTCCCCGCCGTCCTCGTCCTCGGGCTCCTCCTCGCGCACCGGCTGCGCCGCAACCGCCCCGAGGTCTACGCCCGCTTCGCCGCAGAGCCGCCCACCGAAGGAGCCGACCCCCAGTGCCCGCACCCGACCTCCTCCTCGTCAACGCCCGCGTCCGCACCCCCGACCTCTCCCGGCACACCGCTGTCGCCGTCCACGACGGACTGATCACCGCCCTCGGCACCGACGCCGAGGCCCGCACCTGGGCCGGACCCGGCACCGAGACGGTCGACCTCGCCGGCGCCACCCTCACCCCCGGCCTCACCGACGCCCACAGCCACCCCGTCTGGGGCCTGGAGATGTTCACCGGCACCGACCTCTCGGCCGTCACCGACCTCGACGGACTGCGCGCCGCCCTCCGCCGCGCCGAACGCCGCGACGGCTGGGTCCTCGGCCACAGCCTCGACCACAACGTCTTCGGCGGCCGGCCGATCCACCGCGACCTCGTCGAGGACGCCCTCGACGGCGCCCCCGCCCACCTGCGCCTCTACGACGGACACTCCGTCCTCGTCAGCGGGGCCGCCCTCAAGGCCGCCGGCATCGAAGGCCCCCGCGCCTTCGCCCAGCACTCCGAGATCGTCTGCGACACCGACGGCCACCCCACCGGGCACCTCGTCGAGCACGCCGCCATGGACCTGATGACCCCGGTCCTGCCCGCCCAGCCCTACGCCGAGCGCCGCGACCGGCTCGTCGAACTGCTCGGCGCCATGGCCGCCACCGGCCTCACCGCCGCCCACGTCATGGACCTCGGCGGCCACGACGTCCCGGGGCTCCTCGCCGGCATCGAGGAGGACGGCGACCTGCCGGTCCGCCTCCGCCTCGCCCCCTGGTGCATGCCCGGCGCCGGCCCGGAGGAGCTCGACGGATTCGTACGGCTCCAGGAGCGGGCCGGACGCCTGTGGGCGATCGGCGGC
Source organism: Streptomyces sp. NPDC053513 (assembly GCF_044544765.1). Classification (NCBI taxonomy): domain Bacteria; kingdom Bacillati; phylum Actinomycetota; class Actinomycetes; order Kitasatosporales; family Streptomycetaceae; genus Streptomyces; species Streptomyces sp. NPDC053513. Next base: position 73,968 of record NZ_JBITXP010000028.1, on the reverse strand, counting down.
GTGAAGTTCTTCATGGACGGCACCGTCGAGGGCGGCACCGCCTGGCTGGAGCACGCCGACTGCCACGGCCAGGGCACCGACGCCTTCTGGCCCGACCCGGCCGCCTACTCCGCCGCCGTGCGCCGGCTCCACCGGGCCGGGGTCGGCACCGCCACCCACGCCATCGGCGACGCCGCCGTCCGGCACGTCCTCGACACCGTGGAGAGCCTCGGCGCGGGCGGACCCCGCCACCGGATCGAGCACATCGAGACCGTCCCCGACGACCAGCTCGGGCGCTTCGCCGCCCTCGGCGTCGTCGCCTCGATGCAGCCCCCGCACACCGCGTACACCCGCGCCGACCACACCGACGAATGGTCCAAGCGGCTCGGCGAGGAGCGGGCCGCCCGCGCCTGGCGCTGCCGCGACCTGCGGGACGCCGGGGCGCACCTCGCGCTCGGCTCCGACTGGCCCATCGCCCACCACGACGCCCGCCAGGTCCTCGCCACCGCCCGCGCCCCGCGCGGCGCGGCCTCCGCCGGGCGCGGGCTCACCGGCCTGATGGCCCTGGAGGGGATGACCACGCACGCGGCGGTCGCGGCGGGGGAGGAGGCGGTGGCGGGCCGGATCGCCCCGGGCTTCCGGGCCGACCTCACCGCCTTCGCCGTGGACCCGGTGGAGGCGCCGGCGGACGAGGTCGCCGAGGCCCCGATCCGGCTGACGGTCGCCGGGGGCGGAATCACGTACAGGAACTGACCGGCCTGGATCGCGTACAGGAACTGATCGGCCCCGGATCGTGTACAGGAGCCGACCGGCCCCGGATCGCGTACAGGAGCCGACCGGGGTGAGGACACGTGCGGGAGCCGACCGGTTCCGGGTCCAGTGCGGGAGCCGACCGGTCCCGGCACGGGGTCCCGGTCCGGCCCGGTCACTTGCCGGAGGCGACCGGCTCCGCGTCGTCCTCGCGGTCCGTCCCCGCCACCGGGGGCGGGCCGCTCCGCTGCGGGGTCGAGGCCGCCGGCTCCACCAGCTTCGGCAGGCGGTGGGGGCGGGAGCCGTACCAGAAGTAGGAGACGGCGAAGCCGAAGGAGAGGCAGAGCACGCCGCCGACCGCGTCCATCCAGAAGTGGTTGGCGGTGGCGACGATGACGACGAGGGTCGCCGTCGGGTAGAGCAGGCCGAGGATCCTCGCCCAGGGCGCCCGGGCGAGCAGGAAGATGGTCAGCCCGCACCAGAGCGACCAGCCGATGTGCATCGAGGGCATCGCCGCGTACTGGTTCGACACGTGCTTGAGGTTCCCCGAGGCCATCGAGCCCCAGGTGTGGTGGACGAGCACCGTGTCGACGAAGTTCTGGCCGTTCATGAGCCGGGGCGGCGCGAGCGGGTACAGGTAGTAGCCGACCAGGGCCACACCGGTGGTCGCGAACAGGACCGTGCGGAACGCCGCGTAACGGCCCGGATGCCATCGGTACAGCCACACCAGCACACCGATGGTCACGACGAAGTGCAGCGTGGCGTAGTAGTAGTTCATCGAGACGATCAGCCATGTCACCGAGTTCACGGCATGGTTGACGGCGTGCTCGAAGGCGAGCCCGAGGGACTCCTCGGTCCTCCAGATCCAGTCGGCGTTCCTGAGCGCCTCGGCCTTCTGCTCCGGCACCGCGTTGCGGATGAGCGAGTACGTCCAGTAGCTCACCGCGATGAGCAGGATCTCGAACCAGATGGTGGGACGACGGGGCGAGCGGGCGCGCAGCCGCGCGAACCTTCCCTCGTCGGCCACGATGGGTGACGACGGGGTCGTCCGGCTGTCCAAGCTCTTCACGGTCGTTTCACCCATAGCGAGAGAGTCTGCCAGATCCCGCCCCCCGACCGATCATCCCTCGGTCGGGTCCGGGCTGCACCCGCTCCCCCTCAGGAAGGAGTGCGCGCGGGGGAGGGGGCCGACGCGGTCGAACCGCGGACCACCAGCTCGGGCATGAAGACGAACTCGGAGTGCGGAGCCGGGGTGCCCCCCACCTCCTCCAGGAGCGCGCGGACCGCGGCCTGCCCCATCGCCTGCACCGGCTGCCGGATCGTGGTGAGCGGCGGGTCGGTGAACGCTATGAGCGGAGAGTCGTCGAAACCGACGACCGAGACGTCCCGGGGGACCTCGAGACCCTGCTGCCGGGCCGCCCGGATCGCGCCGAGCGCCATCATGTCGCTCGCGCAGACGACCGCCGTGCAGCCGCGGGAGATCAGCGCCCCGGCCGCGGCCTGGCCGCCCTCCAGGGTGTAGAGGGAGTGCTGGATCAGCTCCTCGGACTCCTCGGGCGAGAGGCCGAACCGCTCCGCCATGCCCTGCTGGAAGCCCTCTATCTTGCGCAGCACCGGCACGAACCGCTTCGGTCCGACGGCGAGGCCGATCCGGGTGTGCCCGAGGGCGGCCAGGTGCGTCACGGCCAGCCGCATCGCCGCCCGGTCGTCGGGGGAGACGAAGGGCGCCTGGACCTTCGGGGAGAAGCCGTTGAGGAGGACGTACGGGACGCCCTTGCCGCGCAGCTGGTCGTAGCGCGTCATGTCGGCGGTGGTGTCGGCGTGCAGGCCGGAGACGAAGATGATGCCGGCGACGCCGCGCTCCACCAGCATGTCGGTGAGCTCGTCCTCGGTGGACCCGCCGGGGGTCTGGGTGGCGAGGACCGGGGTGTACCCCTGCCGGGTCAGGGCCTGTCCGATGACCTGGGCGAGGGCGGGGAAGATCGGGTTGTCCAGCTCCGGGGTGATGAGACCGACGAGCCCCGCGCTGCGCTGCCGCAGACGCACGGGCCGCTCGTAGCCGAGCACGTCGAGCGCGGCAAGGACGGACTCGCGGGTGGCGGCGGCCACTCCCGCCTTGCCGTTGAGCACGCGGCTGACTGTGGCCTCACTGACCCCCGCCTGGGCTGCGATGTCGGAGAGCCGCGCGGTCATGAGAGTGGACTGTACCGGTCACGGGGCGTGTTGCCCACCGCCACCCCCAGGTTGCCTCCGACGTCGTCCCGCTGCAAGGAATTGCAGTCCTTGCCGTCGTCTTGCGTGGGCATTCGGGCGAGAAAGGGGGGCGATCGCCCCTGTCAAGCGATCCTTCGGCAACCTTCGGGACACGCGGATGTAACGATCGCCGGACCTTGCAGAAAGTTCTCGCAAGGTCTTTCGGCGCGTTTTCATCCCTGTTACGTTCCTGGCAACCCGGAGCGCCGCGAGGGAGCGGTCGCATGAGGAAGGTTCCAGCCCCTCGTCACCCCCGGGATCATCGAAGGAGTTCACATGCGGCGTGGCATAGCGGCTACCGCGCTGGTCGCGGCCCTGGGCGTGACCCTGGCGGCGTGCGGCGGCAGCGACAGCGGTTCCAACGGCGGCTCCAAGGGCTCGGGCGAGCTCTCCGGCACCGTGACCTGGTGGGACACCTCCACGGTCGGCTCCGAGGACAAGGTCTTCAAGAAGATCGCCGAGGACTTCACCAAGGCGCACCCCAAGGTCACCGTCAAGTACGTGAACGTGCCCTTCGGCGAGGCGCAGAACAAGTTCAAGAACGCCGCGCAGTCCGGCTCCGGCGCGCCCGACGTCATCCGCTCCGAGGTCGCCTGGACCCCCGAGTTCGCCGACCTCGGCTACCTCGCCCCGCTGGACGGCACCCCGGCCCTCAAGAACCAGGACGACTTCCTCAAGCAGGCGGCCGCCTCCACCAAGTACAACGGCAAGACCTACGCCGTCCCGCAGGTCATCGACTCCATGGGCATCTTCTACAACAAGAAGATCTTCAAGGATGCCGGCGTCCAGGTCCCCAAGACCATCGACGAGCTCAAGGCCGTCTCCGCCAAGATCAAGCAGAAGACCGGCAAGACCGGCCTGTACCTGCGCGGCGACGACGCCTACTGGTTCCTCTCCTTCCTGTACGGCGAGGGCGGCGACCTGGTCGACGCCGAGAACAAGAAGATCACCGTCGACAACCCGGCCGGCGTGAAGGCCTTCAAGGTCGTCAAGGACCTGGTGGACTCCGGCGCCGCCAAGACGGACGCGACCGACGGCTGGAACAACATGCAGACCGCCTTCAAGGAGGGCAAGGTCGCCATGATGATCAACGGCCCCTGGGCCGTCGCCGACACCTACGCCGGCAAGGAGTTCGCCGACAAGGCCAACCTGGGCATCGCCCCGGTCCCGGCCGGCTCGGCCGGCCAGGGCGCCCCGCAGGGCGGCCACAACCTCGCCGTCTACGCGGGCTCCAAGAACCTCGACGCCTCCTACGCCTTCGCCGAGTACATGACCTCGGTCGAGACCCAGGCGAAGGTCTCGAAGGAGCTCAGCCTCCTCCCCACCCGCGAGTCGGTCTACATCAAGCCGGACGTCGCGACCAACGAGCAGATCGCCTTCTTCAAGCCGGTCGTCGAGAAGGCCGTCGAGCGCCCCTGGATCCCGGAGACCGGCAGCCTCTTCGCGCCGCTCGTCACCGAGTACACCAAGGTCCTCACCGGCCAGACCACCCCGGAGACGGGAGCCAAGACGGTGGGCGACGGCTACCGCAAGCTCCTGAAGGACTGGAAGTAACAGGAAGGCAGGCCGGCTGATGGCCGTGGACACCACCGGCCAGTCGGTGGCGAAGGCCGCGGGCGACGACGTCGCCCGCGGCCGGAGCCGCGGAACTGGCAGTCACCGGGGCGCGGCGAAGCGCTCCCTCTCCACCCACTGGTACGCCTGGGCGATGGTCGCCCCGGTGACGATCGTGATCGCCGTGATCATCGGCTACCCGCTGGTCCGCGGCATCTACCTGTCGCTGACCGACGCCAACGAGCGGAACGTCGCGCGGTCGATCGGTGTCAACCAGATCCCGGCCAGCTACGAGTTCGTCGGTCTGGACAACTACACCGACGCGATCACCGGGGGCCAGTTCCTCGGGACGCTCGGCTGGACGATCGTCTGGACCGTGTCGTGCGTGGCGCTGACCTTCGCCCTCGGCCTCGGCCTCGCCAACATCCTGAACCGCAGGATCGCCGGCCGCTCCGCCTACCGGCTCATGCTCATCCTGCCCTGGGCCGTGCCCGGGTTCGTCTCCGTCTTCGCCTGGCGCTTCCTCTACAACCAGGACAACGGGCTGCTCAACAAGATCCTCGCGGGCGGCGGCATCGACGCCGTCCCGTGGCTCAACGACCCGGCCTGGGCCAAGCTCTCGGTCGTCGCGACCAACGTCTGGCTCGGCGTCCCGTTCATGATGGTCGCCCTCCTCGGCGGACTCCAGTCCATCCCCGGCGAGCTGTACGAGGCCGCCGAGATGGACGGCGCGAGCGCCTGGCAGCGCTTCCGGCACATCACCATGCCGGGGCTCCGGTCCGTCAGCACCACCGTGATCCTGCTGAGCACCATCTGGACCTTCAACATGTTCCCGGTGATCTTCCTGCTCACCCGGGGCGGGCCCGGCGAGGCCACCCAGATCCTCGTCACCCAGGCCTACAAGTTCTCCTTCGAGGTCAGCCCGCGCGACTTCGCCCAGTCGTCCACGTGGGGCGTGCTCATCCTGGTCCTCCTGATGATCTTCGCCGCGTTCTACCAGCGCGTCCTCCGCAAGCAGGGAGAAGTCTGGTGACCACCACGACCCCCGCCCCCCAGACCCTGAACGCCCCGATCCGGGGCCGCCGCTCCCCGCTCGCCTCGGTCGGCCTGCACCTCACGCTGATCGTGGCCTCCGTGATCGCCGTCTTCCCGGTGCTGTGGGTCCTGCTGACCTCGCTGAAGCCGGCGAAGTTCGCGACCACCACGGACTTCTTCAAAGAGACGACGTTCGAGAACTACACGAACCTGCTGAACGACACCCCGTTCCTCACCTGGTTCGGCAACTCGCTGCTCGTCGCCGGACTCACCACCGTCCTGGGCGTCTTCGTCTCCGCCACCACGGGCTACGCCGTCAGCCGCTTCCGGTTCCCCGGCAAGCGCGGCCTGATGTGGACGCTGCTCGTCACCCAGATGTTCCCGGTGGCCGTCCTGATCGTGCCGATCTACAACATCATGGCGACGATGGGCCTGCTCAACCAGCCGGTCGGCCTGGTCATCACGTACCTGACCATCGCCGTCCCGTTCTGCGCGTGGATGATGAAGGGCTTCTTCGACACCATCCCGCGCGAGATCGACGAGTCCGGCTACGTCGACGGCCTCAACCCGTTCGGCACCTTCTGGCGGCTCATCCTGCCGCTCGCCAAGCCGGGCATCGCGGTCACCGCCTTCTACTCCTTCATCACCGCCTGGGGCGAGGTCGCCTACGCCTCCGCCTTCATGGTCGGCGACGAGAACCTCACGCTCGCCGGCGGACTCCAGAAGTTCGTCAACCAGTACGGCGCCCAGTGGGGCCCGATGTCCGCGGCCTCCGTGCTCATCGCCGTCCCCGCGGCCCTGGTGTTCCTCTTCGCCCAGCGGCACCTGGTCACCGGCATGTCCGCCGGCGCCGTCAAGGGCTGACGGCCCTGAGCGCCCCGCCCGTACGCATCTCTGTACGCCCCTCCTTACCTCCCAGGGAAGACATGACCCAGCATCTCGCCACCCCGGCCGACGCCCCCACCACCGGCACGCACACGGGCTGGTGGAGAGACGCCGTGATCTACCAGGTCTACCCGCGCAGCTTCGCCGACGGCAACGGCGACGGCATGGGTGACCTGGAGGGCGTCCGCAGCCGGCTGCCGTACCTCAAGGAGCTCGGCGTCGACGCCGTCTGGCTCTCCCCGTTCTACGCCTCGCCGCAGGCCGACGCCGGCTACGACGTCGCCGACTACCGGGCCATCGACCCCATGTTCGGCTCGCTCCTCGACGCCGACTCGCTGATCCGCGAGGCCCACGAACTGGGCCTGCGCATCATCGTCGACCTGGTCCCCAACCACTCCTCCGACCAGCACGAGTGGTTCCAGCGCGCCCTGCGCGAGGGCCCCGGCTCGGTGCTCCGCGAGCGCTACCACTTCCGCCCCGGCAAGGGGAAGAACGGCGAACTCCCGCCCAACGACTGGGAGTCCATCTTCGGCGGCCCCGCCTGGACCCGTACGGAGAACCCGGACGGCACCCCCGGCGACTGGTACCTCCACCTCTTCGCCCCGGAGCAGCCCGACTTCAACTGGGAGCACCCCGCCGTCCGCGACGAGTTCCGCTCCATCCTGCGGTTCTGGCTCGACATGGGCGTCGACGGCTTCCGCGTCGACGTCGCGCACGGCCTGGTCAAGGCCGCCGGTCTGCCCGACATCGGCGCCCACGACCAGCTGAAGCTGCTCGGCAACGACGTCATGCCCTTCTTCGACCAGGACGGCGTCCACCAGATCTACCGCTCCTGGCGGCAGATCCTCGCCGAGTACGACGGGGAGCGCATCCTCGTCGCCGAGGCCTGGACCCCGACCGTCGCCCGCACCGCGAACTACGTGCGCCCCGACGAGATGCACCAGGCCTTCAACTTCCAGTACCTGGGCACCCACTGGGACGCCGCCGAGCTCCGCGCCGTCATCGACGCGTCGCTCGACGCGATGCGCCCGGTCGGCGCCCCCACCACCTGGGTGCTGTCCAACCACGACGTCACCCGGCACGCCACCCGCTTCGCCAACCCGGCGGGCCTCGGCACCCAGCTCCGGGAGGCCGGCGACCGCGAGCTCGGCCTGCGCCGCGCCCGCGCCGCGACCCTGCTCATGCTGGCCCTGCCCGGCTCCGCCTACGTCTACCAGGGCGAGGAGCTCGGCCTGCCGGACGTCACCGACCTGCCCGACGAGGTCCGGCAGGACCCGTCGTTCTGGCGGGCCAGCGGCCAGGACGGCTTCCGCGACGGCTGCCGGGTGCCGATCCCGTGGACCGTCGAGGGCTCCTCGTACGGCTTCGGCGACGGCGGCTCCTGGCTGCCGCAGCCCGCGACCTGGAGCGCCCTGAGCGTCGAGGCGCAGACCGGCGACCCCGGCTCCACCCTGGAGCTGTACCGCAGCGCGCTCGCCGTCCGGCGCGAGCGCCCCGAACTCGGTGCGGGCGACTCCGTCGAGTGGCTGGAGGCACCCGAGGGTGTGCTCTCCTTCCGCCGCGACGGATTCGTCTGCACCGCCAACACCACCGGCCGGGCCATCACCGTCCCGCTGCCCGGCCGGTATCTCCTCTCCAGCGGGGAGGTGGGCGGCTCCGCCGGGGAGGGGACGGTGGAGCTGCCCGCCGACACCACCGTCTGGTGGGCGGCGTGACGATCCCCCTGCCGCGGGGGGGCGGGGCCCCCGCCCCCCCCCGCGCCGCCCCCGCCCCCCCCCCCGGGGGGGGCGGGGGCGCCCGCGGCCGGGGGGCGGGGGCCCCGGGGGGGGGGGGGGGGGCGCGCGGGGGGGGGGGGGGGGGGCGGGCCCCCCCCACCCCCGGGGGGGGGGGGGGGGGTGCCCCCCCCCCGGCGGGGGGGCGCGGGCCCCGCCCCCCCGCGGCTCGCGGACATCGCCGCCCAGTCCGGGGTCAGCGAGGCCACCGTCAGCCGTGTCCTCAACGGCAAGGCGGGGGTGGCCGGCGCGACCCGGCACAAGGTCCTCGCGGCCCTCGACGTGCTCGGCTACGAGCGTCCCGTACGGCTCAAACGCCGCAGCGCGGGCCTCGTCGGGCTCGTCGTGCCCGAGCTGACCAACCCGATCTTCCCGGCCTTCGCGCAGGTCGTCGAGCAGGTCCTCGCCGGGCACGGCTACACCCCGGTCCTCTGCACCCAGATGCCCGGCGGCGCCACCGAGGACGAACTCGTCGACCAGCTCGTCGAGCGCGGGGTGGCCGGCATCGTCTTCCTGTCCGGGCTGCACGCGGACGCCTCCGCCGACCCCGCGCGCTACGCCCGGCTGACCGAACGCGGCGTCCCGTACGTCCTCATCAACGGCTACAACGAGCACATCGACGCCAACTTCGTCTCCCCGGACGACCGGGCCGCGGCCAGGATGGCCGTCCGGCACCTGGTCGAGCTGGGCCACGAGCGGATCGGCCTCGCCATCGGCCCCACCCGGTACGTGCCCTCGCGCCGCAAGGCCGAGGGCTTCACCGCCGAGCTGTACGAGCTCCTCGGCGTCGACCGGGCCGAGGCCGAACGGTTCATCAGGCCCACGCTCTTCGGCGTCGAGGGCGGGCACGCGGCCGCCGACGTCCTGCTCCGCGAGGGCTGCACGGGCATCGTCTGCGGCTCCGACCTGATGGCGCTCGGCGTCATCCGCGCGGTGCGCGCCCGCGGCCTCGACGTGCCCGGTGACGTCTCCGTCGTCGGCTTCGACGACTCCCCGCTCATCGCCTTCACCAGCCCCCCGCTCTCCACCGTGCGCCAGCCCGTGCAGGCCATGGCGACGGCGGCCGTCGGCGCGCTCCTGGAGGAGATCGAGGGGAACCCGGTGCAGCGCACGGAGTTCGTCTTCCAGCCGGAGCTGGTGGTGCGCGGTTCCACGGCGCAGCCGCCCGGCCGACTCCCGCACGTTCTTTCGTAACAAGTTACGTCGAGGTGTCCGGAGGGTTGACCGGGCGCCGGGGCACTCATACGGTCACGGCTGAAAACAGTTGCTGAACTTTTCGGCAACTTCTTGCGACAGTGAAGTCGGCAGGAGGAGACATGGCCAGAAAGACCGTGGCAGCTGCACTCGCCCTCGTGGCGGGAGCCGCTGTGGCCGTCACGGGCAACGCCCCCGCGCAGGCCGCCCCGCCGGGGGAGAAGGACGTCACCGCGGTGATGTTCGAATGGAACTTCGCCTCGGTGGCCAAGGCCTGCACCGACCAGCTCGGCCCCGCCGGCTACGGCTACGTGCAGGTCTCCCCGCCCCAGGAGCGCATCCAGGGCCCCCAGTGGTGGACCGCCTACCAGCCGGTCAGCTACAAGATCGCCGGCCCGCTCGGCGACCGCGCCGCCTTCAAGAGCATGGTCGACACCTGTCACGCCGCCGGGGTGAAGGTCGTCGCGGACAGCGTGATCAACCACATGGCGAACGCCTCGGGCACGGGAACGGGCGGGACCTCGTTCTCCAAGTACGACTACCCGGGCCTCTACTCCGGCGCGGACATGGACGACTGCCGCTCCACCATCTCCAACTACCAGGACCGCGCCAACGTCCAGAACTGCGAACTGGTCCAGCTTCCCGACCTCGACACCGGCGAGGACTACGTCCGCGGCCGGATAGCCGGCTACATGAACGACCTGCTGTCGCTCGGCGTCGACGGCTTCCGCGTCGACGCCGCCAAGCACATGCCGGCCGCCGACCTCGCGAACATCAAGTCCCGGCTGACGAATCCTTCCGCCTACTGGAAGCAGGAAGCCATCTACGGCGCCGGCGAGGCCGTCTCCCCGAGCGAGTACCTCGGCAACGGCGACGTCCAGGAGTTCCGCTACGCCCGCGACCTCAAGCGGGTCCTGCAGAACGAGAAGCTCGCCTACCTCAAGAACTTCGGCGAGGCCTGGGGCTACATGCCCTCCGGCCAGTCCGGCGTCTTCGTCGACAACCACGACACCGAGCGCGGCGGCGACACCCTGAACTACAAGGACGGCGCGAACTACACCCTCGCCTCCGTCTTCATGCTCGCCTGGCCCTACGGCTCCCCGGACGTCCACTCCGGCTACGAGTGGACCGACAAGGACGCCGGCGCCCCCAACAACCACCAGGTGAACGCCTGCTACAGCGGCGGCTGGAAGTGCCAGCACGCCTGGCGCGAGATCTCCTCCATGGTGGCCTTCCGCAACACCTCCCGCGGGCAGGCCGTCACGAACTGGTGGGACAACGGCGGCAACGCGATCGCGTTCGGCCGCGGCTCCAAGGCGTACGTGGCGATCAACCACGAGACCTCGGCCCTGACCCGCACCTTCCAGACCTCCCTGCCCGCCGGCACCTACTGCGACGTGCAGTCGAACACCGCCGTCACGGTGAACTCCTCCGGGCAGTTCACGGCCACCCTCGCCGCGAACACCGCCCTCGCCCTGCACACCGGGGCCATGGGCTGCGGCACCCAGACCGTCGCCGCCGGCGCCTCCTTCAACGTGAACGCCACCACGGTCACCGGCCAGAACATCTACGTCACCGGCAACCGCGCCGAACTCGGCAACTGGGCCCCCGCCTCCGCCCTCAAGCTCGACCCGGCCTCCTACCCCGTCTGGAAGCTGACGGTGAACCTGCCCGCCGGCACGGCCTTCGAGTACAAGTACCTCCGCAAGGACGCCGCCGGGAACGTCACCTGGGAGTCCGGCGCCAACCGCACCGCGACCGTCCCCGCCTCGGGCCAGATCGTCCTGAACGACACCTTCCGCAACTGAGCCTCCCCCTCGCAAAGGGCCGTCCCGCCGGGGCGGCCCTCTCTTCCCGTACCTCCAGGGAGCACCCCCGTGATACGCAAGAGAACGGCGGTCGCGCTGGCCGCCGCGCTGTGCGCCGCCCTCGTGCCCGCCGTCCCCGCCACGGCCACCGCCGCCGCCGAGGCCCCCGCCCCGCCCTCCGACAAGGCGCTCGCCGCCCAGCCCGCCCGGCACGACCTCACCCGCGAGCAGTTCTACTTCGTCCTGCCCGACCGCTTCGCGAACGGCGACGCCTCCAACGACCGGGGCGGTCTCACCGGCAGCCGCACGGAGACCGGTTTCGACCCCACCGACAAGGGCTTCTACCAGGGCGGCGACCTCAAGGGCCTGACCGAGCGGCTGGACTACATCAAGGGTCTCGGCACCACCGCGATCTGGATGGCGCCGATCTTCAAGAACCGGCCCGTCCAGGGCACCGGCAAGGACGCCTCCGCCGGCTACCACGGCTACTGGATCACCGACTTCACCCAGGTCGACCCGCACTTCGGGACCAACGACGACCTCAGGAAGCTGATCGCCGCCGCCCACGCCAAGGGCATGAAGGTCTTCTTCGACGTCATCACCAACCACACCGCCGACACCGTCGACTACGCCGAGAAGAAGTACGGCTACCGCCCCAAGGGCGCCTACCCCTACCTCGACGCCTCGGGCCGCCCCTTCGACGACCGGACGAAGGTCGGCGAGGTCGACGCGGACTCCTTCCCGTACACGCCGACGACGACCGGCGGCAAGGTCCCCTCCTGGCTCAACGACCCCACGATGTACCACAACCGGGGCGACTCCACCTGGGCCGGAGAGTCCGCCGAGTACGGCGACTTCGTCGGCCTCGACGACCTGTGGACCGAGCGTCCCGAGGTCGTCGAGGGCATGAAGAAGATCTACGAGAAGTGGGTCCGCGACTTCGACATCGACGGCTTCCGCATCGACACCGTCAAGCACGTCGACCTGGACTTCTGGACCCAGTGGGCCACCGCCCTCGACGCGTACGCGAAGAAGCAGGGCCGCGAGGACTTCTTCATGTTCGGCGAGGTGTACTCCGCCGACACCGCCGTCACCTCCCCCTACGTCACCCGGGGCCGGCTCGACGCCACCCTCGACTTCCCCTTCCAGGACGCGGCCCGCGCCTTCGCCTCCCAGGGCGCCGGCGCCGACCGCCTCGCCGGGGTCTTCGCCGAGGACTACCGGTACACCACCGACAAGGCCAACGCCTACGAGCAGGTGACCTTCCTCGGCAACCACGACATGGGCCGCATCGGCGCCTTCCTGAAGCAGGACAACCCGAACGCCTCCGACGAGGAACTCGTCCGCCGCGACCGCCTCGCCAACGAGCTGATGTTCCTCTCCCGGGGCAACCCGGTGGTCTACTACGGCGACGAGCAGGGCTTCACCGGCCCCGGCGGCGACAAGGACGCCCGCCAGACCCTCTTCGCCTCGAAGACCGCCGACTACCTCGACGACGACCAGCTCGGCACCGACCGCACCCACGCGGCCGACGCGTACGACACCGCGCACCCGCTCTACCGCTCCATCGCCGCCCTGTCGAAGCTCACCCGGGAGAACCCGGCCCTCCGCGACGGCGTCCAGCGGGAACGGTACGCCGAGGGCTCCGTCTACGCCTTCACCCGCACCGACCCGAGGACGCGGACCGAGTACCTGGTCGCCGTCAACGGCGCCACCACGCCGAAGACCGTCACCGTCCCCGTCGACTCCACCGGCCTCCACGCCCTGTACGGCGGCCAGGGCGCCGTCACGGCTTCCCGGGGCAAGGTCACCGTCACCGTCCCGGCCCTCTCCTCCCTCGTCCTCAGGGCCGACGCCCCGCTGCCCGCCCCCGCGACGAAGCCCACCGTCACGCTGAAGGCCCCGGCCGCCGGCTCCACCGGCACCGTCGAGCTCTCCGCCGACGTCACCGGCGACGGCCTCGACCGCGTCGTCTTCGCCGCCCAGGTCGGCGACGGCCGCTGGCAGACCCTCGGCACCGCCGACCACGCCCCCTACAAGGTCACCCAGCACGTCACCGCCCCCGCCGGCACCGCCCTGCGCTACAAGGCCGTCGTCGTGGACGGCGCCGGCCGCACCGCGAGCGCCCTCGCCGCCACCACCGCCGGCGCGCCCCCGGCCCCCGAGAAGCCGGTCGCCGTCGAGCGCCCGTACGCCGTCGTGCACTACAAGCGCGCGGACGGGGACTACGACGGCTGGAAGCTGAAGGCCGCCGGCCAGGAGGCCGTCTTCACCGGCCGCGACGCCTTCGGCGCCTTCGCCTGGGTCAAGGTCCCCGAGGGCGCCTCCACCGTCGCGTACACCGTCGAGAAGGACGGCACCGCCGACGGCCCGCAGCGGAGCATCGGCCTCGGCCGCACCGGCGAGGTCTGGATCACGCAGGGCGCCGAAGGACAGTCCGACACGAACCCGGCCCCCGCCACGCCCGACAAGACCAAGGCCGTCATCCACTACCAGCGGGCCGACGGGAACTACGACGGCTGGGGCCTCCACACCTGGACCGGCGCCGCCCAGCCCACCGACTGGTCGCGGCCGCTGATGCCGACGCGCGTCGACGCGTACGGCGCGGTGTACGAGGTGCCGCTGGCGGAGGGCGCGAGCTCCCTCTCGTACATCCTCCACAAGGGCGACGAGAAGGACCTGCCCACCGACCAGTCCCTCGACCTCGCCACCTACGGCCACGAGGTCTGGCTGCTCTCCGGACAGCCGAAGTACCTCCTCCCGACCGTCGGCGGCGCCCCGAACCTCGACCTCGGCAAGGCCGAGGCCCAGTGGATCGACCGCGACACCGTCGTCTGGAAGGTGAAGACCACCGACGCCACCAGCCAGCAGCTGGTGTACGCGAAGGACGGCGGGATCACCGTCACCGACGGCGCCCTGAGCGACGAGGGCCGCTGGCTCCGCCTCACCCCGTCCGCGCTCACCGACGCCCAGAAGGCGAGGTTCCCCCACCTCAAGGACTACCCGGCCTTCACCGTCGACCCGCGCGACGCCGACCGTGTCCGGGACTCCCTGCGCGGCCAGCTGATCGCCACCCAGCGCGCCGCCAACGGCGCCCTGCTCGCCGCCACCGGCGTCCAGACCGCCGGCGTCCTCGACGACCTGTACGCGGCGAAGGCCACCAGGGCCGCCCTCGGCCCGGTCTTCCGCGACGGCCGCCCCACCCTCTCCCTGTGGGCCCCCACCGCCCGGTCCGTCGCGCTCGAACTCGACGGGAAGAGCGTGCCCATGCGGCGCGACCCCGCCTCCGGCGTCTGGTCCGTCACCGGCCCCCGCACCTGGACGGGCAAGCCCTACCGGTACGTCGTGAAGGTCTGGGCCCCCAGCGTCCGGAAGGTCGTCGAGAACCGGGTCACCGACCCCTACTCCACCGCCCTCACCACCGACTCCGCCCGCAGCCTCGTCGTCGACCTCGCCGACCCGAAGCTCGCCCCCGCCGGCTGGAAGACCCTGAGGAAGCCCGCCGCCGTGCCGCTGCGGGACGCCCAGATCCAGGAACTCCACATCCGGGACTTCTCGATCGCGGACGCGTCGGCCGAGGCGGACCACCGAGGCACCTACCTCGCCTTCACCGACAAGGACAGCAAGGGCTCGCGGCACCTCAAGGCGCTCGCGGAGTCCGGCACGAACTACGTCCACCTCCTCCCGGCCTTCGACCTCGGCACGATCCCCGAGAAGAAGTCCGCGCAGACCGCACCCGCCTGCGACCTGAAGGTCTACGCCCCCGACTCCGAGGAGCAGCAGGCCTGCGTCACCGCCGCCGCGGCCAAGGACGCCTTCAACTGGGGCTACGACCCCCTGCACTACACCGTCCCCGAGGGCTCCTACGCCACCGACCCCGAAGGCACCCGCCGCACGGTCGAGTTCCGGCAGATGGTCCAGGCCCTCAACGGCGACGGACTGCGCACCGTCATGGACGTCGTCTACAACCACACCGTCGCCGCCGGACAGTCCGACAAGTCCGTCCTCGACAGGATCGTCCCCGGCTACTACCAGCGCCTCCAGGCCGACGGCTCCGTCGCCACCTCCACCTGCTGCGCCAACACCGCGCCCGAGAACGCCATGATGGGCAAGCTCGTCGTCGACTCGGTCGTCACCTGGGCCAAGCAGTACAAGGTCGACGGCTTCCGCTTCGACCTCATGGGCCACCACCCGAAGGCCAACATCCTGGCGGTGCGCCACGCCCTGGACGAGCTGACCGTGGCGAAGGACGGTGTCGACGGGAAGTCGATCGTCCTCTACGGCGAGGGCTGGAACTTCGGCGAGGTCGCCGACGACGCCCGCTTCGTCCAGGCCACCCAGAAGAACATGGCCGGAACCGGCATCGCCACCTTCTCCGACCGGGCCCGCGACGCCGTCCGCGGCGGCGGCCCCTTCGACGAGGACCCCGGCGTCCAGGGCTTCGCCTCCGGCCTCTACACCGACCCCAACGCGTCGGCCGCCAACGGCACCCCCGAACAGCAGAAGGCCCGCCTCCTGCACTACCAGGACCTCATCAAGGTCGGCCTGACCGGCAACCTCGCCGACTACACCTTCACCGACACCTCGGGCCGTACGGTCAAGGGCAGCCAGGTCGACTACAACGGCGCCCCCGCCGGATACGCCGCCGCCCCCGGCGACGCCCTCGCCTACACCGACGCCCACGACAACGAGTCCCTGTACGACGCGCTCGCCTTCAAGCTGCCGGCCGGCACCTCCCCGGCCGACCGCGCCCGCATGCAGGTCCTCGCCATGGCGACGGCCACCCTCTCGCAGGGCCCGGCCCTCTCCCAGGCCGGCTCCGACCTGCTGCGCTCCAAGTCCCTGGACCGCAACTCCTTCGACAGCGGCGACTGGTTCAACGCCATCCACTGGGACTGCCGCGACGGCAACGGCTTCGGCCGCGGCCTGCCGCCGGCCGCCGACAACCGCTCGAAGTGGTCCTACGCCAAGCCGCTGCTCGTGAACCCGGCCCTCACGGTCGGCTGCGCGCAGATCGACGGCGCCTCCGCCGCCTACCGGGACCTCCAGAAGATCCGCACCACCGAGCCGGTCTTCTCCCTGGCCACGGCGGACCGCGTCCAGCGGGACCTGTCCTTCCCGCTCTCCGGCCGCGACGAGACCCCGGGCGTGATCACGATGCGCCTCGGCGACCTGGTGGTCGTCCTCAACGCGACCCCGAGCGGCGCCTCGCAGAAGATCGCCGACCTGGCGGGCAAGGGCTACGCCCTCCACCCGGTCCAGGCCGCCGGAGCGGACGCCGTCGTGAAGTCCGCGTCCTACGACCGGGCCTCGGGCACCTTCACGGTCCCGGCCCGGACGGTGGCGGTCTTCAAGACGAACTGAAAACACCCCACCCCCGTTGTGGGCAGTCGTTCCGCTGGGGCGGAACGGGTGGGCACAACGGACCCGCGCCCTGCCGGCGCCAGAGGCTGGCGAGCCTGGACCCGCACCCCGTGCGCCGCGCACGGGGTGCGGGTCAGGGCGCGGAACGCGGAGGCGCCGCTGATGGGCGCCGTCCCGTGTGCCCACCCGTCCCGCCCTGCGGGACGATTGCCCACACGGGGGTGGGCAGGGGCGTCGCCCCTCACGCCAGGGCCTTCTCCATCAGCCGCACCGCGTACACACGGCCGTCCGCCCCCACCTTCTCCAGGCGCGGGGCGGCGTCCACGTACCCGGCCCCCTCGTAGTACGTCCCCAGGACCGGATTGCGCGCCTCGCAGTCCAGCCGGGCCAGCGTCCGGCCCGAGGCCGCGATCCGCTCCTCCGCGTGTGCCAGCAGCACGCGCCCCGCACCGGCCGGCGCCGCCTCCCGGTCGGTCATCAGCCGGTGCACGTACCCGGCCACCGGGGGCTGCGGGCCCCAGACGTCCCGGTCCTCCCACCACAGCTCGTACGCCCCCACGGTCCGGCCCCCGTGCGCGGCGAGCCACACCTCGCCCTCGGCGATCCGCGCCCGGAAGTGCTCGGGGCCGCGGGCCCCCGGCTTCCACTGGTCGATTCCGTTCCGCACCATCCAGTGCGCGGCCCCGTCGAACAACCCCACCAGAAGGTCGAGATCGCGTTCGTCCGCCTGCCGGAAGGTCACTTGTGCGTCCATGGCCCTCACCGTAAAGGTGTGGCCAGACATCCGTATCGCCAGGAGTGACCCCCATGCCGCAGATCACCGTCGACTACTCCGCCCCCCTCGACCGGCGCGGCTTCGCGCTCGCCCTGCACCCGCTCGTCGTGGAGACGGTCGACGCGACGCTCGACGCCTGCAAGACCCGGTTCCGGGAGGTCGAGGAGCTGGTCGTCGGCGACGGCGCGGCCGACGACCACATTGTGCACGTCGACATCGCCCTGCTGGCCGGCCGTACGGACGAGGCCAAGGCACGGCTCTCGGACGCCGTCCTCGCCCTGCTGCCCGCCTACCTCAAGGCGAAGGAGGGCGTCCACCTCTCCGTCGAGGTCCACGACCTCGACGGGTCCTACCGCAAGGGCTGATCGGGAACGCGGGGCACGAGTGCCGAGAGCCTGCCCACCAGGTCCGCGAAGGGCCCGTCGGCCGGCTCGTCGGCGAGGATCCGGATGAGGATCCCCGCCATCTCCGCGTCGTACGCGGCGCTCACCGCGGCCAGCGCGGCGAAGTCGTGCACGAGCTGGAGCTCCAGCTCCGCGCGCGGGACCCGGCGGCCGTCCAGCCACAGCAGCGCCGTCGACTCGGCGAGCGACACCCAGGAGCGGACGACCAGTTCGAGCCGGGCGGGGGGCTCCTCGACCGCCAGATGGGCCAGGATCTGCTCGTACGCGGCCTGCCGGACCTCGTCGATCATCGCGTTCGTCGTGGACGAGCCGACCGCGGGCCCGCCGCGCATCAGTGCAGCGAAGCCCGGCCCGTGCTCGTCCACGAAGTCGAAGAACCGGCCCATCACCCGCAGCAGCCGTGCCCCGAGCGGCCCGCGCGGCGGCTCCACGAAACGGGCCGCCAGCTCGTCCGCCGCCCGTCGCAGCGCCGCCTCGTAGAGGCTCTGCTTGCCGGGGAAGTAGTGGTAGACCAGCGGCCGCGAGATGCCCGCGGCCGCGGCGATCTCGTCGATGGAGACCTCGTCGGGAGAGCGGTGGCCGAAGAGTTCGAGGGCCACCCCGATCAGCTGCTGCTTGCGCTCCTCGACGCCCATCCTGCGGCGTACCCCGGTCGTCATACGAACAGCCTAACCGCGTCCGTTACGCTCCTGCCCCATGAGCGCTTCCGACCAGGACACCCCGACTGCCGAGGCCCCGGAGGCCGACGAGCCCAGGAAGGCCGAAGAGAAGGCCGGAGAGGCAGAGGAGAACCCGGAGTCCCCCGAAGTCCGCGAGGAGTCCGGGAAGTCGGAGGAGCCGGAGGAGCCGGAGAAGTCGGACGGGTCGGGCGATCCGGGCGGGTCGGGCGAGCCGGACGACTCGAAGGGCTCGACGTCCTCGGAGGACCCGGACGCGCCTTCCGAGGGCGCCGAAGAGGCCGCGCACGGCGACGGGCTCACCCCGAAGCAGGCGCGGCGGCTGCGCGTCGCCGCCGCCTCCGTGCTCCTGGTCGCCCTGGCCGTGGTGCTCGTCATCCGGCTCGCGAGCCGCACGTCCGTCCTGGTCGTCGGCGTGTACGGCCTCGCCATGATCCTCTGCGGAATCGTGATCGAGCTCTCCCGCAACGGCCGCACCCGCCTCGGCACCTGGCTCCTGGCGGGTGGCCTCCTCACCGCCCTGGCCCTGGACTGGCTGGTCCTGCCGTAGGCGTCACAGGTCGAGGACGAGCCGTTTCCCCGCGCAGCGCGAGACGCAGATCAGCATCGAGTCGTCCCGCTCGTCGTCGGTGAGCAGCTCGTCCCGGTGGTCGATCTCGCCCTCCAGGACCCGCTGTTGGCAGGTGCCGCAGAAGCCCTGCCGGCAGGAGTACGTGATGCCGGGCAGCTCCTCGCGGACCGCCGACAGGAGCGACTGGTCGGCCGCCACCGTCAACGTGCGCCCGGAGCGCCGCAGTTCGACCTCGAAGGCGGTGCCGCCGGTCACCGCGGAGGCGGTGAAGCGCTCCAGGCGCGGTGCCCGGCCCTCCGGCATCGCCGCGCCGACCGCGTCCATCAGGCCGTCGGGCCCGCAGCAGTAGACGGCCGTCTCGGCGGGCAGGCGGGCGAGGAACTCCAGCTCGGGGAAGCCGGATTCGTCCTCGGCGACGACGGTGACGCGCTCGCCGCCGAGCCGTTCGATCTCCGCCAGGTACGGCATGGTGGCCCGGCTCCGCCCGCAGTACACGAGCCGCCAGTCCGACCCGGCCGCCTCGGCGGCCCGGAGCATCGGCAGGACGGGGGTGATGCCGATGCCGCCCGCGACGAAGACGTACGCGGGGGCGTCGACCAGCGGGAAGCGGTTGCGGGGCCCCCGGATCTCGATCTCCACGCCCTCGTGGAGCTGCTCGTGCACCTCGCGCGAGCCGCCGCGCCCGTCCTCGATGAGGCGGGTGGCGACGGTGTACGAGGACGGATCGGCCGGATCCCCGCAGAGCGAGTACTGGCGGACGAGCCCGGAGGGCAGGACGAGGTCGATGTGGGCGCCCGGCTGCCAGGCGGGCAGCCCGGTGCCCTCCAGGCGGAGTTCGACGACGCCTTCGGCGGGCGTGGTGCGCCCGGCGACCAGGACCTTGCGCGGGACGGTGCTGCCCCGGCCGTAGCCGGAGACGGGCACGTCGAGGGCGGGCATCGGCCAGAGCGGGGCGGTGCTCATCCGGCTGCGGACGGCGCGGCGGACGAGCAGCGCGGCCCCGGCGGCGAGGGCGACGGTGGTGAACCGGGGCATCAGCGGCCTCCGTTGGCGCCGGGGGAGGAGGCCAGGTAGGCCATGGCCTGCGCGGTGTCGCCCTCCTGGGAGGGGTGGTAGGCGCGGCTGAGGTAGCGGGGGATGGAGCGGAGCATGGCGGGGGTGGAGGGCAGCACGCCCTGTCGGCCCTTGCGGACGAAGTCCGCGAAGGAGGCCTTCGGGTCGAGCAGGGTGGGGTCGTTCTCCATGAAGAAGCGGATGCCCCGCTGCCAGAGGAAGACCAGGGCGGAGAAGGCGAGCGCCCAGGTGCGGGCGCGGCGCCGGTAGCCGCCGTCGAGGTGCATGAAGAGCTCGAAGGCGACCGCGCGGTGCTCGACCTCCTCCGCCCCGTGCCAGCGCAGCAGGTCCAGCATGGTCGGGTCGGCGCCGACCCGGTCGAGCGCGTCGGCGTTGAGGACCCAGTCGCCGAGGAAGGCGGTGTAGTGCTCGATGGCGGCGATCAGCGCGACCCGCTCCATCAGCCACCAGCGGCGCGGACGGCCGGGCGGCAGGGTGCGGTCGCCGAGGAGCTTCTCGAAGAACCAGTCGACCTGCGCGGTGTACGGGGTGGGGTCGAGGCCCAGCTTCCGCAGGTGGGGGAGGACGTCGTCGTGGGCCTGGGAGTGGATGGCCTCCTGGCCGATGAAGCCGATGACGTCCTCGCGCAGCCGGTCGTCGGTGATGTACGGCAGCGCCTGCTTGTAGACGTGGACGAACCAGCGTTCGCCGGCCGGCAGCAGCAGGTGCAGCACGTTGATCGTGTGCGTGGTGAAGGGATCGCCCGGTACCCAGTGGAGCGGTGTCTCCTCCCAGTCGAAGGAGACCTTGCGGGCCTTGAGCTCGACGTGCTCCGACGCCACCGGTGCAGGCTGCGTATTAGACATACTGTCAATGTACTGAGGGGTAAGGCGGAGCGACAGGTCCGTGCGCCGTCTTTTCGCTCCTGTTACCTCGGGTCACCTCGCCCCTGTCGCCCCGGGCCACCGCAGGGCGGCAGCCGCCCGGTCGTCGCAGGACGGCGCTGCCCCGGTCACCGCAGGGCCGCTCGCCGGGTGCCGTCCCCCAGGGTGCCGTTCAGGTCCGCCCGTGCGCCCGCCGTCGCCCGTACGGCCAGGAGCGGACCGGTCGAACGGCCCTTCACCCCGCCCGAGACCTCCAGGGACGTGAAGTCCGGGCTGCCCGCCGCCAGGACGAACCAGCCGCCGCCCGGCGCCCGCCACAGCACGCCCGCCAGCACCCGGGGATCCCGCACCCCGCAGGCCGGCGAACCCTCGGAGCGGGCCGCGAGCGCCGCCGGGACCCGGGGCGACGGGACCAGGAACTGGGCGAGGACCCGGCTGCCCGTGCCCCGCCAGGTCTCCGCGCGCGTGCACACCCAGGTGCCCTGCCCGGCGGCCCCCGGCAGCGGCTGCCGCGCGAACCGCCAGGCGTTCACCGACCGCACCCCGCGCCCCCGCACCTCGGCCAACTGGCAGGCCGTCCGCGCCCACGCCTCCCGCGCCTCCGCCCCCGTCGCGTCCACGGGTGCGGCGGGCGGCCCCCACAGCAGCCGGGCCGGGGCCGGCTCGCCGAGGTCGGCGAGGAGCCGCACCCCTTCGCCGTCCCGCACCTGGAGGGTGTTCCACCGGGTGCAGGCGCCGGCCCGCGCGGGAGCCGGCACGGGGTCGGTCACCCCGGCGGCGTCGCGCACCAGCGGCCGCGGCTCCTTCGCGGGCGCGAGGAGGTCCCGTACGGCCGTCTCCCGCACCCACGGGGCCGTCAGATAACGGACGTTGCCCGCCGCGCGGGAGACGACCAGCGCCGCCGCGCCGACCGCGTCGGCCGCGTCCGTCCGCGCGAAGTCCAGCGCGGCTCCGGCGGTCCCCTCGGCGGGCTCCGCGTACCGCACGGCCCGCAGCCCGTCGTGGAAGAGCACGACCCGCATGGCGTCGACCCGGCCCGCGAACAGCAGCTGCGGCGGCCCCATCGGAGGCCCGACCGGGGTCCCGGGTGTGGCCGAGGACCGCACGGACCCACCGGGCCGGGCCCACACGGCGAGCGCCCGCCGCAGCAGCGCGGTGTCGCCGGTCAGACCACCGCGCGCGGGCCACGCCGAGAAGTCCCGCCGCGTCGACCCCGGCCAGACCGCCGGGTCCACCCGTTTGACCGCACCGGGGTCGAGGGCGGCCTCGGCGGCGGGGTTACGGGCGTACGAGGGCGCCGCGGCACCGTTCCTGCCCCAGCCGTCCCCGGGCAGCCCGAGCAGCGTCCCGCACACCACGAGCGCCACGACGGCGACGAACGCGGCCCGGCCGTGCTGCCGCCGCCGCATCAGATCGGTCGGCCGCGCCTGCAGGGCGCACGGATCGAACTCGTCGGACTCGAGCAGGGCGACACCGCCGAGCCGCCGGGGGAGGCCGGGAGCGGCGCCGCCGGACGGGGCGCCACCGTCCGGCGGCACCGGGGTCCCGCCGACCCGGGCCTGCTCGCCACCCCGGGCCCGGTCGACCCCGCCCCCGCCACCGCCACCGCCGGAACGGCCGCCGGCCCTGCCCGGACGGGCCTGCCCGCCGACGCGGAACGAGTCGGGGGCGGAGCGCTCCGAGCCATCCGGCATGTCCGGGGCGTCCGACGCGCCCGCGGGGTCCGGCGCCTCCACGTCCAGCGCGTCCGCCTCCTCCAGGGCGGCCGCCGGGTCCTCGACGCCCGCGGTGGCCAGGACGCGCAGGACCTCGGGGTCGCCCTGGCGCTCCAGGCCGCGGAGCACGTAGGCCGCGCGGCCGGGGCCGGAGAGCCGGGACAGCCGCTGGTCCAGGGCGAGCTCGTCGGCGCCGCCCACCCGGGGGAAGAGGCGGAGCCCCCACACGTGCGGGAGCAGCGGCGGGAACTGGGCCCGGCGCGGCAGCGCGAGGCGCCGGAGCGGCAGTCCGGCGATCAGCGCCTGCCGCAGCACCTCGCCCCGTACGTACGCGTAGCCCGGATCCACCGCGTCCTCGTCCCGCCGCGGACCGGGCAGCGCCGGGCCGGGGACCCGGCGGCGGGGCAGCGACCGCTGGACGAGGGCGTGCGCGGTCAGCACCCGGCGGTTGCGGCCGAGCGCCGGCGGCAGGACGAGATAGGCGATGCGGACGAGCCGCGGATACCGCTCGACGAGCGCGGCCTCGGCCTGTTCGACGTCGACGGGGCCCACGGGCGAGGGAACGAGATCCTGGGTGCTCACGTTCAGCAGAACGAGCGATTCTTCCGATGGTCACCCCGGGTCCGTGCGGGGGAGGTTCAGGCCGCCGGGGCCGTCAGACGCGCGCGGATCAGCTCCGTCACCTCGTCGGGGACGCCGAGTCCCTCGCGTACGTACTTCTCCATCGTGCCGTGGCGGACCGCCACTTCGTCGAGGGCCGCGTCCAGGTACTCCGGCAGGACCCCGATCAGTTGGAGGGCGAGCTCGGGGTCGCCGCCCTGGGCGATGAAGCCCTCGATCATGGGGGCGAACGCCAGGCGCACCGCCGGGTTGACGGCCAGGTACTCGGCCCGCACGGTCTCCTCGTCCGCACCGAGCAGGGACAGGAGGATCGTCGCGGCCCAGCCCGTGCGGTCCTTGCCCGCCGAGCAGTGGAAGAGCAGCGGCCCGGCGTCCGGCGCGCCCAGCTCGTCGAGCAGGGCGCGGTAGGAGGCGCGGGCGGAGTCGCCGGTGACGAAGGTCCGGTAGGTCCGGGCGAAGGCGGCCCGGACCCGGCCGCCGCCCAGGTGCTCCTCGGCGAGCGCCGGATTGGCGAGCAGGGTCTTCAGGCGGGCGGCGGGCGGCAGTCCGCTGCCGGCCAGGTAGTCGGCGAGGACGTCCGCGACGAGCAGCCGGGCGCCGGAGGGCAGCCGGTCCGGCCGGTCGGCGCGCTCGGTCGCGGTCCGGAAGTCGACGACGGTACGGATGCCGAGCCCGGCGACGGCGGCTTCGGCCGGGTCGAGCCGGTCGAGCTGCGCGGAGCGGAGGACGAGGCCGGGGCGGACCGCACGCCCGCCACCGAGCGGCAGGCCGCCGAGGTCGCGGAGGTTGGCGACGGAGGTGGCGGGGATGGCGGGCATGGGGTCGACTCCTCCGGTTCATACGCCTTCCTGTCGAACGGTAACGGATCGACCCGCTCCGGGCAGTCCGTCCCGAAACGCCCGCGTCCTCCGGGGGGCGGCCCCTCACCCCTTCGCCAGCGCCGCCAGCACCTCCGCCTCCCGCTCCGGGGAGAGCCCGGCCCCCGCCCGGTCCGGGCGCTGGGGAGCGACCCCGCCGAGGGACTCCAGCCACGCCCAGGTGTCCGCGACCGTCTTCTCCACCGGCCGGCAGCGCAGCCCCGCCGCGACGGCGCGGGAGACGTCTGCGGTGTGCATCGCGTCGTACGTCTCGCCCGGCGGAAGCCACACCGGCAGCTCCGTCCAGGGCGCCGCCCCGGCCGCGAGCAGCGCCTCCGGCTCCGTCCAGCGCAGCTCGGCGCCGGACCCGGTCGTCCGTACGCAGGCGTCGAGGAGCCCGCCCATCGTCGTGTGCCCGGGTGGCGAGACCAGGTTGTACGGCCCCGAGAGACCGGCCGCCACCGCGTCCAGCGTCCACGCGGCGAGGTCGCGGACGTCGATGTACTGGACCGGCATCGTCCGCGGCCCGGGGGCGAGGACGGAGCCGCCGCGCGCGATCCGGCCCAGCCACCAGGGGAGCCGGCCCACGTTCTCGTACGGGCCGAGGATCAGGCCCGCCCGGACGAGCAGCGTCCGGTCGGGCCCGAAGGCGGCGGTGGCGGCGAGCTCGCCGCCCCGCTTGGACTCCGGGTAGGGCACGTCCCCGTCGTCCGGGGAGCCCTCCACCAGCGGGCCGTCCTCCGTGAGCCCGGCGGCGGGCGGCCAGGCGTACACGGAGCGGCTCGACACGTACGCGTACCGCCCCACCCGGTCCGCGAGCAGCCGGGCCGCGTCGCGGACCGCCGAGGGCGCGGCCGACCAGGTGTCCACGACGGCGTCCCAGGAACCGGTGGCGAGCGCGGCGAGGCCGCCGGGGGCCGTGCGGTCCCCGAGCAGCGGCGCGGCCCCCGCCGGGGCCGCGTGCCTGCCCCGGTGGAAGACCGTCACCTCCCAGCCCCGTGCGAGCGCGTCCTCGACGATCGCGCGGCCGACGAACTCCGTGCCTCCGAGCATCAGCAGTCTCATGGTCCGAGCCTGCCCGGCGGGCCCGGCCGGGGCCAGGGAGTTCCGCTCCCGGAGGATTCCGCCAGGGGAGGAACGGGCCGGGGCGGCCCCCCGAACACCCGGCTCGGGCCCCCGAACTCCCGCCTCAGGGGGTGTACTTGTAGCCGACCCGCCGCACCGTCTGGATCGTGTGGCGGTGCTCGGCGCCCAGCTTGCGGCGCAGCCGGGCCACGTGGACGTCGACCGTCCGGCCGTCGCCCACGTGCCCGTAGCCCCACACCGTCGTGACCAACTGGTCGCGGGTGTGCACCCGGTGGGGGTGCGCCACCAGGTGGGCGAGCAGCTCGAACTCGAGGTACGTCAGGTCGAGCGCCTGCCCGTCGACGAGGGCGATCCGCTGGACGCCGTCGATGGTCACCGGCCCCTGCTCCTCCGCCGGGGCGGGGGCCGGGGCGGCGGCGGGGGCCGCGGGCAGGTGCGGCTGCTGGTCGGCCGGGACGAGGACGAGGTACCCGACCATCGGCGGGCGTCCCGGCAGCGTCGGCAGGGCGTGCTGGGGCGCGGGCAGCAGGGTGGCGCCGGGCGGCAGGAAGTCCGCCACCTGGGAGAGGTCCACGACCTCGTTGGGGTCGACGGCGCGCAGTCGGTGCCGGCCGGGGCGGACGGCGGTGAGGGAGGCGGTCTGGGTGTGGGCCATGGCAGGTCAGCTCTTTCGCGCGGGGGGGAACGGACGGAGAGGTCTCGTACGTCGTGCGCGTGGGCCGAAGGCCGGGATCGGACCGTACCGATCGGGGCGTTAGAGGGCCGACGCGTTCCTCACGCGTCGACAGCACCGGTCGAAGTCGTGGTGCTGACGGGAAGGCCAGAACGGCTCGAGGTCGTGGCGACCCGTCGCGGTGTCGTTCTGCATGATGGCCATATCCCTATTGAACCAGAAGGGAATGCCGACGACGACCCCCTCACCGGCCATCCGCGGTGTCGTCCGTCCCACATCGCCGTCCCGCACGGCGTCCCACATGACGAAAAGGGCGCCCACCGTGTGAAACGGCGGGCGCCCCTCCGAGCGGGTGCGGATCAGACCTGGCCGGCCTTCTCCAGGGCCTCGCAGCAGGTGTCCACGATGAGGCGGGTCACCACGTACGGGTCCACGTTCGCGTTCGGACGGCGGTCCTCGATGTAGCCCTTCTGGTCCTGCTCGACCTGCCACGGGATGCGGACCGAGGCGCCGCGGTCCGAGACGCCGTAGGAGTACTCGTCCCACGGGGCGGTCTCGTGCAGGCCCGTCAGGCGCTCGTCGATGCCGGCGCCGTAGTTCTTGACGTGGTCGAGCGGCTTGGAGCCCTCGCCGAGCGCCTCGCAGGCGGTGATGATCGCGTCGTAGCCCTCGCGCATCGCCTTGGTGGAGAAGTTGGTGTGCGCGCCCGCGCCGTTCCAGTCGCCCTTCACCGGCTTCGGGTCGAGCGTCGCGGAGACGTTGAAGTCCTCGGCCGTGCGGTAGAGCAGCCAGCGGGCGACCCACAGCTGGTCCGAGACCTCGAGCGGGGACAGCGGGCCGACCTGGAACTCCCACTGGCCGGGCATGACCTCGGCGTTGATGCCGGAGATGCCGAGACCGGCCTTGAGGCAGTTCTCCAGGTGCGCCTCGACGATCGGGCGGCCGTGGATCTCGTCCACGCCGACGCCGCAGTAGTAACCGCCCTGCGGGGCCGGGAAGCCGTTCACCGGGAAGCCGAGCGGACGGGTGCCGTCGAAGAAGGTGTACTCCTGCTCGATGCCGAAGATCGACTCCTGCGCGGCGTAACGCGCGGCGACCTCGGCCAGCGCGGCGCGGGTGTTGGACTCGTGCGGCGTCATGTCCGTGTTGAGGACCTCGCACAGCACCAGGACGTCGTTGCCGCCGCGGATCGGGTCCGGGCAGGAGAAGACCGGCTTGAGCACGCGGTCCGAGGCGTGACCCTTGGCCTGGTTCGTGCTGGAGCCGTCGAAGCCCCAGATCGGCAGCTCCTCCAGGGCGAGGCCCTCACCCGCGATGATCTTCGTCTTGGAGCGAAGCTTCGCGGTCGGCTCGGTGCCGTCGATCCAGATGTACTCAGCCTTGAAGGTCACGGATCTCATCCTTTGGCGTGCTGCTGCGGGGGTCCGCCGCGGCTCGCGGCACTGCGAGAAGCTGCGGTCACCGCGCCGAGTGCGCGGTGTGTGTTCGACCGCAGCTTGGCAACACGGGATTTCCCGTCGGTTGCCCGAATGTGAACCCCGTGTTACTCAGCCTTCCCGGTCTTCGCGCAGCCGCCGTGCGACGACATGGGCGTCCAGGAGTCCGCCGAGGCCCGCGCCCCGCACCCGCCGGACCAGCTCGGCGTACGAGGTGTCGAGCGCCTCCGCGGTCCGGCCGAGGTGCCAGTCGCAGTCCGCGAGTCGGTTCAGGAGGTACCCCTTCCGGATCTGGTTCTCGGAGAGCCGGAAGGTCTTCAGGTACGCCGCCCGCCCCTTCCGGTCGGTGATCACCTCACCGATGTGCTGCTCCCGCCCGCCCCGCTCGAACGGCGGGAGGAACCGGTACAGGCCGAACCCGCCCATCCGGTGGACCCGTTCGAAGGAGTACGGGGTCTCCAGCAGGTCGCGCGCCATCAGCCCGTCGTGCGCCGCCGCCCAGGACCGCTCCTGCTCCCGCGCCGCCGCCCGCAGGTCGGCGAGGCCGCGGATGCCGCCGGCCGCGTCCCGGATCCGCGCCGTGAACTCGGGCACCGGGGCGCCGTAGTGGGCGTACTGGTGGACCAGCTCCCCGTACAGGTCCTCGACCAGCGTCGGGTGCAGCAGCCGGTAGTCGTCCGGGTGCGGCACCACGAACGCCGCCGCCAGCGCGTCCGCCACGTACAGGAGCAGCCCGCACTGGCCCGGGTGCAGCTCGAAGACCCGCAGCGCCTCCGCGAGCCCCGGCACCGTCCACCCCGCGTACGCCGCCTCCGCGCGCGGCGAGAGACCGCGCCGCAGCGCCTCACGGGACCAGTCGTCCCAGACCACGGACGGCCCCCCGAAGTGCAGCGCGAGGTACCCCTCCAGGGCGAGGTGCAGCGGCAGGAACCGCAGCCGCCGCTCGGCGCGCCCGTCCTTGCCGCGCCGCCGCTTGGCCATCCGGTGGAGCCGCCGCACGGGCACGCACCCCGGCACCGCCTCGCCGCCGAGCCGCGACCCGTACACCGCGGACTCCGCCCCCGCCCCCGTCCAGTCGGCGACGAAACCGTGCGGGACGTACGAGGTGTACGAGGTGCGGTCGCCGAGCTCGACGGAGGCCCCGCCCCACCCCTCGTACACCTCCCGGCGCAGCCGCAGCCCCGGCACCGGCTCGTCCCGCACGAGCGGCACGAGCCGCACCCCGCCCCACACCTGCGCGGGCCGCACGTCGAGCCCGGTCAGATCGATCCGGGTCACCCCTCCGCCCCCTTCAGGAACAGCTCCACCCTCCGGTCCAGATAGGCCCGCAGCTCCGCGAAGCCCGTCCGCCCCTCCGCGAACTGCGCGATCTCCACCAGGGCCGCCAGGTCCTCCGCGTCCCGGATCCCGGCCGTCGGCACGCTCGGGGCGAGCCTGCGCACGTCGAAGCCCTCGGCGTCGTATACGGGGTTGAGGTGCACCACGCTCGTCCGCCGCTCCGGATCGAGGCGCGTGCGCCACACCCGCAGCACCTCGCCCGCGAGCCCCGGCGGGGCGTTGTCCCAGCCGTCCGAGACGATCACCAGGCGCTCGGGACCGGTCTCCAGGGCGTCCAGCACCCGCATCCCGAGCGGGGTCGGCCCGTGGGGGTGGACGAGCAGGGGATCGTCCCGGCCCGACGTCCACAGCGGGGTGTACGCCCCCGGGGACGCCAGGGCCTCCAGGAGGAAGTGACAGCCGAGGGCCACGGCCAGCGGACGGCGCCGCTTCACCGCCGAACCGGAGGAGGAGAAGCTGTCGTCGAGGACGGCCGCCACCCGCCCCCAGCTCCCGGCGTACGGCCCCGCCGCGCGCCGGGCGGCGGCGCGCAGCGCGCCCGTCAGCTCGGCCCGGCGCGCCACCCGCTCGCCGAACGGCAGCGCGAGGACGTACAGGGCGAGGCGGGTGAGCGGCATGACCGACAGATCGGCCGCCCGGTCCGCGCGCAGCCGCTCCAGACGGGTCATCCGGGGCGCGATCCGCTCCAGGAACACGGCGCGGGGCACCCCGTGCTTCGCGGCGAAGCCCTCGGCGACCGTGAACGGCAGCTCGTACAGCGCGCTCTGCTCGTAGTGCGCCCGGCGGTGCGCGTCGAGGGTGGCGTTCTCGTACCGGGTGCGGCGGCCCGGGGCGAAGAGGAAGTCACCCGTCTCGGCGTCGGCCGGCCGGCCGTGGACGTGCCGGAGGGCGGTCTTCAGACCGGTCCGGTACTTCACCGCGTCCAGCGCCGGATCGGGGCGGGCCGCGAGCCACGCGCGCACGATCGCGCGCGTGCGGCGGTTGTTGACCCCGGCGGCGCGGAGCGCGCCGAACAGGCGGTAGACCCGCTGCGGCGGCAGCAGCGCGAGACGCGCCGCGATCAGCCGGCCCTCGCCCTCCTCCGCCTCCTTCGGGGTGCGGAGCAGGTGCTCGACGACGAGCGCGGCGTTGTGGTCGTTGATGTCGAGCGCGAGGGCGGCGGCGTACACGGGCCGGTAGTTCACGCGCACGTACTCGTGGAGGAACGCCAGCGAGAAGCGCTGCTCGGCGGCGGAGGACCGGAACTCGCGCTGCCCGGTGGCGGTCACGGCGGCGTTGACGAAGAGGAGCACGTCCTCGGCGGCGACGAGCTCGGACACGGTCCTCTCCTTCCCTCACGCGGATGCCGGCCGGGGAATGAGGGCGCGAACAGCGAAGACGTTGCTTCATAGGCAGGTTCCGGAAGTCGCACCGGAGTCCCGCGGCCGGCGCGGGAACGCTAGCACCGGGCGGGGGGAGGTCCGCCAGCGGATTACGGACGGGGGCGGGTGCGCGGTCGGAGAGGGGGAGGCGGGACGGCGGTCGGACGACCGGCCGCGGGGCCCTGCGGGGGTGTCTCACGGATCGGGCCGGATCCCGGACCGGAGAGGCCCACCCGGGTCTTGTGCCCGGGGCGGCTCACCTGGGCCGCGCGCCGGGGCAGTTCATCCGGACCGTGCGCCCCGGGCGGGTTCATCCGGGCCGCGCGCCGGGGCAGCCCGCCTGGGCCATGCGCCCGGGGGAACCCGCCCGGGCCATGCGCCCGGGGCAGCCCGCCCGGACCACGCGCCCGGGGCAACCCGCCCGGACCGTTGTCGGTGCCGCCCGGCAGACTGGGGGCATGGCGAAGCACCTGGGCGCGAAGCCCCGCATCGGACTGCTCGGCACCGGCCCGTGGGCCGCGCGCACGCACGCGCCCGCGCTCGCCGGGCATCCGGACGTCGAGTTCAGCGGGGTGTGGGGCAGACGCCCCGAGGCGGCCGCCGAGCTCGCCGCCGCGTCCGGCACCCGGGCGTACGAGGACGTGGACGCCCTCCTCGCCGCGAGCGACGCCGTCGCCCTGGCCCTGCCGCCCGACGTCCAGGCGCCCCTCGCGGTGCGGGCGGCGGAGGCGGGCTGCCACGTCCTGCTCGACAAGCCGGTCGCGACGACCGTGGCGCTCGCCCGCGAGGTCACCGGGGCCGTGGAGGCGGCCGGGGTCGCCTCGGTGGTCTTCTGCACCCTGCGGTTCGCGGAGCCGACGGCCCGCTGGATCGACGAGCAGGCGGCGGCGGGCGGCTGGTTCCTGGGCGAGGCCCACTGGCTGGGCTCGCTCTACGGCCCCGGCTCCGTCAGCGCCTACGCGGCCTCGCCGTGGCGGCGGGAGAAGGGCGGCCTCTGGGACGTCGGCCCGCACGTCCTCTCCGTCTATCTGCCGATCCTCGGAGACGTCACCGACGTCACCGCGGTCCCGGGCCCCGACGGCACCCACCACCTGGTGCTGCGGCACGACTCGGGAGCGAGCAGCACGGCCACGCTCACCCTGAGCGCGCCCCCGGAGGCGGCGGAGGCCGCCCTCACCCTGCACGGCAGCCGGGGCCGGGCCGGGATGCCCCGCTGGGACGGCGCGGTGGGGGCCTTCGCCGCGGCCGTGGACGCCCTCGTCACCGCGGCCCGCACCGGCGAGCCCCATCCCTGCGACGTCCGCTTCGGCCTGCGCCTCACGGAGATCCTGGCGGAGGCGGAGCACCGTGCCGCCCGTGGCTGACGACGACGGCGGCCGGCCGGTCGTCAGGCCCGTCACGCCCGCCGACTGGGCCCTCTGGCGCGAGGCCCGGATCGCCTCGCTCACCGCCTCGCCCGAGGCGTTCAAGGCCCGGCTCGCCGACTGGGAGCGGGGCGGCGAGGAGCAGTGGCGGGCCAGATTCGACGACCCGGCGACGTACGGCGTCCTGGCGGTGCGCGGCGCCCGGCCCGTCGGCCTCGCGGCCGGGCTCCCGGCGGCCGACGGCCTGCCGGAGCTGCGCTCGGTCTGGGTCGCGCCCGAGGCCCGCGGACAGGGACTGGCCGGGGGTCTGATCGGGGCCGTCGAGAGCTGGGCGCGCGGTACGGGGGCGAGGACTCTGCGGCTCTCCGTGCTCACGGCGAACGCCCGGGCCGTCGCGCTGTACGAGCGCCTCGGTTACGCGACGGACGGCCGCGCGGGCCAGGAGCTGATCATGACGAAACGTCTGTGACCCACGCGCGGACCGCCCCGGCCCCGTCCTCGGCCCCCGGTCCTGTCCTCGGCCCCGGCCTCGCGGGCCCCCGTCCTCGCGGTCAGCGGGAGAGCGCGTCCCGCACGGCCTCCTCGGTGCGGCCGACGACGGCCGTGCCGTCCTCCGCGGTGATGATGGGCCGCTGGATCAGCTTGGGGTGGGCGGACAGCGCCTCGATCCACCGCTCCCGGGCGGCCTCGTCCCGGGGCCACTCCTTCACGCCCAGCTCCTTGGCGATGTCCTCGCCGGTCCGCGTGATGTCCCAGGGTTCGAGCCCGAGCCGGTCGAGCACCGCCCGGATCTCCTCGGGCTTCGGCACGTCCTCCAGGTAGCGGCGCACGGTGTAGTCGGCGCCCTCCGCCTCGAGGATGTCGAGGGCGCCGCGGCACTTGGAACAGGCGGGATTGATCCAGATCTCCATGGCCCGTACGGTACCCCCCACGCATCCCTGGAACACCCCCCAAACCCCACCTGGCCAGCAGCGATTGTCAGTGGGGGTCTCTAAAATGGGGGGTGAAGGTGAGGGTCCCGAGGAGGGCCCGCGCCTACCGTTCGCCAGGAGGTAGCCCATGGCTCTCGCCGTGATCCGGACACCGTCCATCGAACCCTGGAAGCCGCTCGAGAAGAAGCCGCTCCCCGCGGGCCGCCCCCGCGAGTGGTACGTGTCCCACAACCGCCGACTGAAGGCCATGCGCCTCGCGATCGCGATGCTCGACGCCGGGGTCTACGTCCCGTCGAAGGCGACGAACGACGCGATAAGCGCGACCGCCGCCGACATCGGCATCCGTCCGCCCTCCGACACCACGTGCCGCATGGTCCGCGCCCTGATCCGCTACGGCCGCTGACACCGGTGGGGCGCTGCCCGGCCCGGGGCCGGGCAGCGCCGTCGTCGGATTCCGCCCGCTACCAGGCCACCGGCAGCCGCTCGGGGAGCCGCTTCATGAAGTTGGTGCGCCACACCAGCTGCTCGACCGGGACCGCGAGCCGCAGCTCCGGCAGCCGGTCGAGGAGCGTCTCCAGGGCGATCTCGGCGTGCCGCTTGCCGAGCGCCGTCGCCGGGCAGTAGTGCCGTCCGCCGCCGAAGGAGAGGTGCTCGGCGGCGTTCTCCCGGTCCGGCCGGAAGGCCAGCGGGTTCGGGAAGCGCTCCGGATCGTGATTCGCGGCCTCCACGAGCACGAGGACGAGCTCACCGGCCCGCACCTCGACCTCGCCGAGCCGCACGTCCTCCAGGGCGAGGCGCGGCAGCCCGTCGCCGATCGACAGGTTGACCCGCAGCAGCTCGTCCATCGCCCCGGCGACCCCGGGCCCGCCGCCGGCGGTCAGCGCCTCCCGTACGTCCGGCCGGGTCAGCACCGACACCAGCGCCATCGTCAGGAACCCGGCGGTGGAGATCACCCCCGCCCCGAACAGCGTCACGCCCACCGTCGCCAGCATCTCGTCCGGCAGGTGTGCGTAGTCGGGGTCCTCGCGCAGCGCCGCGAGCTCCGCCATCAGCCCGCCGGTCGCCGGATCGTCGAGCCGCTCCGTCATGTACGCGATGTCCCGGTCCCAGTTGAGCCGGGCCGCCTCGATCTCGCGCGGCGCGTTCATGAAGGCCACGTCCAGACTGCGCAGCAGCCGCGGCCCGTCCTCCTCCGGGATGCCCAGCATCCGGCAGTGCAGCCCCGACGAGTACGGGTCGGTGTAGGCGCCCCGCAGCTCCCCGGGCGCCCCTTCGGCGACCAGCGCGTCCACCAGGGCCCCGGCCCGCGCCCGCAGCCACTCCTCCAGGCCGGGCGTCTTCGGGTTGATCGCCTTCATGACGGCCTTGCGCAGCCCGGCGCCGGTGATGTTGCCCATGTTGTTCACCACGTGCGGCGGGATCGTCAGCGCGTACTGTCGGGGCGCCCCCGGCGCCGAGGTGTCCTTCAGGCTGAACCTCGGGTCCTCCAGGACCTGCCGGCACAGCTCGTACGAGGAGACCAGCCAGGCCTCGGCCCCGGCGATCGTGCGGACCTTCCGCACCGGCTCGGCGCGCAGCCCGGCGACCTCGGCGGGCAGCCGGGTCCCGTCCCAGTCGAAGGGGAAGGCCGGCAGGTTCTCGACGGCGACGCTCATCACGCGGCTCCTTCGACGGTGGTCTCGACGGGGGTGAGGATGCCGTGGCCCTGGTTGCGTGAGGCCCGGAGCCCGGACCCCCGCCCGTACAGCAGATCGGCCAGGGGCAGGGCCTGGTGGTAGCAGTTGAGCGAGGACGGCACGCCGAGGATCGCGGGCGTGTCCAGGAACAGCGGCACCTCGGCGCAGATGTACGCCCGGCACACCTCCCGCTGCCGTTCGTCCGTCCGCTGTCCCGGCGCCAGCTTCCCGGCCAGGAAGATCCCGGTCAGCGCGTCGCAGGTCTCCCGCACCACGGGATCCGCCGCCACCGCGTCGAGCACCGTGCGGTGCAGCTCGCGGTAGGCCGGGACGTCCCCGAAATCCGACATCCCGCGGGCCCGGACCCGCGTGCCGGCGGGATCGGCCTCGGCCACGGCCGCCCCGACCTTCGCCCGTACCCCCCGCAGGTTCTTGACGGCCTTCCGCCGCGCCTCGTCGGCCCCGTACCCCAGCGCCTCGTACATGTCGGCGACATGCAGATCGGTGTAGACGAGATCGACCTGTTCGAAGTGGTCCAAGCCCCAGCGCGTCAGCTCGCGCAGCCGCTGGGCGGTGAAATAACTGTTCCCCGGGGAGACGCCGATGACCACGTGCGCGCCCTCGTCGGCGATGACGCGGCAGTGATCGGTGTACGGCTGGAGTCGGAGCGTCTCTGCAGGGGCGAAAGCCGCCTGAGTCACGTAGGCAGTCCTCATCGCGCCAGCTAGTCCCAGCGGAGCCCTGTGCTCCGGGTGTGGCGGCAGCGACGACGACACGCTATCGATCAGTCGCGGAGAGTGAACCCCCTACCCGTAGGTACGGACGGGAGTTCGTCAGCTGTTCACATCTCCGTGATCTTGGCTGGAAACGGCGGGACGCCGCGCGGCATCCCCGTGAGGTGCTCCCGCCCCGTGAGGTGCTCCCGTGAGGTGCTCCCGCCCCGTGAGGTGCTCCCGCGAGGAGCGGCTCCGGCCAAGGCGGCGGCTCCGGCCAAGGCGAAGGCCGCCGGCCCGGAGTTCCGGGCCGGCGGCCTTCGTCACGTGCGATCCGCGGTTTAGAGGTCGAAGTACAGCTCGAACTCGTGCGGGTGCGGGCGCAGCTGGATCGGGGCGATCTCGTGGGTGCGCTTGTAGTCGATCCAGGTCTCGATCAGGTCGGAGGTGAAGACGCCGCCGGCCTGGAGGTACTCGTTGTCGGCCTCGAGGGCCTTGAGGACGGCCTCCAGGTTGGTCGGGACCTGCTGGACGTTGGCGTGCTCCTCGGGAGCGAGCTCGTACAGGTCCTTGTCGATCGGCTCCGCCGGCTCGATCTTGTTCTTGATGCCGTCGAGGCCCGCGAGGAGCAGCGCCGAGAAGGCGAGGTACGGGTTCGAGGACGGGTCCGGCGCGCGGAACTCGACGCGCTTGGCCTTCGGGTTCGAGCCCGTGATCGGGATGCGCATGGCGGCGGAGCGGTTGCGCTGCGAGTACACCATGTTGACCGGGGCCTCGAAGCCCGGCACCAGGCGGTGGTACGAGTTCACCGTCGGGTTGGTGAAGGCGAGCAGCGACGGGGCGTGCTTGAGGATGCCGCCGATGTAGTAGCGGGCGGTGTCCGAGAGGCCCGCGTAGCCCGTCTCGTCGTAGAACAGCGGCTCGCCGTTCGACCACAGCGACTGGTGGACGTGCATGCCCGAGCCGTTGTCGCCGAAGATCGGCTTCGGCATGAAGGTCGCGGTCTTGCCGTTGCGCCAGGCGACGTTCTTGATGATGTACTTGAACAGCATCAGGTCGTCGGCCGAGGCGAGCAGCGTGTTGAACTTGTAGTTGATCTCCGCCTGGCCGGCGGTGCCGACCTCGTGGTGCTGGCGCTCGACCTGGAGGCCGACGTTCTCCAGCTCCAGGGACATCTCCGAGCGCAGGTCGGCGAAGTGGTCGACCGGCGGGGCCGGGAAGTAGCCGCCCTTGTAGCGGACCTTGTAGCCGCGGTTGTTCTCCTCCGCACCGGTGTTCCAGGCGCCGGCCTCGGAGTCGATGTGGTAGAAGCCCTGGTTCGCCGAGGTCTCGAAGCGCACCGAGTCGAAGACGTAGAACTCGGCCTCGGGGCCGAAGTAGGCGGTGTCGGCGATGCCGGTGGAGGCGAGGTACGCCTCGGCCTTCTTCGCGATGTTCCGCGGGTCGCGGCTGTAGGCCTCGCCCGTGATCGGGTCGTGGATGAAGAAGTTGATGTTCAGCGTCTTGTCGCGGCGGAAGGGGTCCACGCGGGCCGTCGACAGGTCGGCGCGGAGCGCCATGTCGGACTCGTGGATGGCCTGGAAGCCGCGGATCGACGAGCCGTCGAAGGCGAGCTCGTCCGCCGGGTCGAAGGCGGTCGCCGGGATCGTGAAGTGCTGCATCACGCCGGGAAGGTCGCAGAACCGGACGTCGACCATCTTGACGTCGTTGTCCTTGATGAACTTCTGGACCTCGTCGGCGTTCTGGAAGCCGTTCTGGGACATCCAACTCCTCCTACTCCCGGCCCGGGGAGGGGCGGGGTTGCAGCTCGGTCGTGCGGCCAGTGCGGTGGCACACGCTGGACCCGACCATAGGCAGACGGGATTTCTCAAGCATGACCCATTTGTTTCGTCGAAGTTAACCGGGCCGGGTGTCGCTCCGCCTCCCCGGTCCCGTACGCCCACCCGCGCCGAAGTGATCGAAAACGGGCACAGTACCGTGGTCGGGTGGACAACAGGCAAGCACTCGGATCTTGGCTCTCCGGCCCCCGCGCGGCGGCCGAGGACGCAGGCGTCGACTTCGGCTACCGCGGTGAGCAGCTCGGGCTGCCCGAGGAGGGTCCCGGCTCGATCGCCCGTCCCGGGCGGCGCCTGGGCGCCCTCGCCGTCGACTGGGCCCTCTGCATCCTGATCGCATACGGCTTGATCACCGACGGCTACAACCAGGCGACGGGCAACTGGGCCCTGCTCATCCTGTTCGTCCTGGCCGTCCTGACGGTCGGCACCGTCGGCTCGACGCCCGGCAAGCGCCTCTTCGGCCTGCGCGTCGTCTCCGTGAACGGCGGCCGCCTCGGTCTGTTCCGGGTCGCGATCCGCTCCCTGCTCGTCTGTCTCGCCGTTCCGGCCCTCATCTGGGACCGCGACGGCCGCGGCCTCCACGACCGTCTCTCCGGCGCCGTCCAGGTCCGTATCTGACGCACGCCCACGAGAGCCGGCGTACGGCCCACGAGAGCCGGCGTACGCGTACGAGAAAGGCCCCGGACCGCGTGGTCCGGGGCCTTTCTCGTCAGGTCGGAGGTCAGCGCATCTTTCCGCCGCGCGGCATCCGCATGCCCTTCGGCATCGGACCCTTCGGCAGCGGCATGTTGCTCATCAGGTCGCCCATCGCCCGCAGCCGGTCGTTGGCCGCGGTCACCTGCGGGCCGGTGAGCACGCGGGGCATCTTGAGCATGGTCGTGCGGATCTTCTTCAGGGGCACCTGGCCCTCGCCGTCGCCGACGATGATGTCGTGCACCGGCACGTCGATCACGACGCGGTTCATCCGCTTCTTCTCGGCCGCGAGCAGGGTCTTGACCCGGTTCGGGTTGCCCTCGGCCACCAGCACGATGCCGGCCCGGCCGACCGCGCGGTGCACGACGTCCTGGCTGCGGTTCATCGCGACCGCGGGGGTCGTCGTCCAGCCGCGCCCGACGTTCTGCAGCACCGCCGCCGCCGCGCCCGGCTGGCCCTCCATCTGTCCGAAGGCCGCGCGCTCGGCGCGCCGTCCGAAGACGATGGCCGCGGCCAGGAGGCCCAGGACGAAGCCCAGGATGCCCAGGTAGACCGGATGACCGATGAGGAAGCCGATCGCGAGGAGGACACCGAGTACGCCGATGCCCACGCCCGCGACGACCAGACCGACCTTCGGGTCGGCCTTCCGGGTCATCTGGTACGTGAGGGCGATCTGCTTCAGTCGCCCGGGGTTCGCAGCGTCAGCGCTGCCCGTGTTTGCCTTCCTCGCCATGTCCAGAAGTTTACGTGGCCCGGGAAGCCCGGCCCGACGCGGCCTCCATCACGTGCTGGGCCTCCACCCGGTCCTTGGCGCGGCGGCGGTCCTCCAGGACGGAGTTCCAGGCGTTCCGTCGCGCGGTGCGCTGGCCGGCGCCCAGGAGCAGCGCCTCCACGGCCTTCAGGGCGTCGGTGACGGACGGGATCGCGGTGACGCGGACGTGCGTCGATGCGGCCGGCATGTCGGGGTCCTCCCTCGATTGCGGGTGAGACGAGGCGGGGGGTGTGAGCGGGTGGTGGCGGTGAGTGAAACCAGGCTCACAGATCGGTGTTACCAGGGCGTGACCCGGTGGTCAAACACTGATGAAACGTTGATGCGGCCAGGTGGAGGACCGGGCGGACGCCGAAGCGGCCCGGACGCCCCCGCTGAGCTGCGGGAGCGTCCGGGCCGCGCCGGATCCGGCCAGTACTGACCGGTAACTACTTGTGCGCCGATTCACACGACCTGGCGGCCGGCTCAGACCGCCTGCGTCGCGTTGTCGACCGCGCCGCGCTTCTCGATCGCCTGCTGGTACAGCCGGCCCGCGCGGTACGAGGAACGGACCAGCGGGCCCGACATCACGCCGGAGAAGCCGATCGCGTCGGCCTCCTCCTTCAGCTCCACGAACTCCTGCGGCTTGACCCAGCGCTCCACGGGGTGGTGCCGGACCGAGGGGCGCAGGTACTGCGTGATCGTGATGAGCTCGCAGCCCGCGTCGTGCAGCTGCCGGAGCGCCTCGCTGACCTCCTCGCGGGTCTCGCCCATGCCGAGGATCAGGTTCGACTTCGTGACCAGACCGTAGTCGCGGGCCCGGGTGATGACGTCCAGGGAGCGCTCGTAACGGAAGCCCGGACGGATCCGCTTGAAGATCCGCGGGACGGTCTCGACGTTGTGCGCGAAGACCTCCGGGCGGGAGTCGAAGACCTCCTTCAGGAGCTCCGGCACCGCGTTGAAGTCGGGGGCCAGCAGCTCGACCTTGGTGCGGCCCTCGGCGCGCTCCGCCGTCTGCTGGTGGATCTGGCGCACGGTCTCCGCGTACAGCCAGGCGCCGCCGTCCTCCAGGTCGTCGCGCGCGACGCCCGTGATGGTGGCGTAGTTCAGGTCCATCGTGACGACCGACTCGCCCACGCGGCGCGGCTCGTCACGGTCCAGCGCCTCGGGCTTGCCCGTGTCGATCTGGCAGAAGTCGCAGCGCCGGGTGCACTGGTCACCGCCGATGAGGAAGGTCGCCTCGCGGTCCTCCCAGCACTCGAAGATGTTGGGACAGCCCGCCTCCTGGCAGACCGTGTGCAGACCCTCGCTCTTCACGAGGCCCTGCATCTTCGTGTACTCCGGACCCATCTTCGCGCGGGTCTTGATCCACTCGGGCTTGCGCTCGATGGGGGTCTGGGCGTTCCGGACCTCCAGGCGCAGCATCTTGCGTCCGTCGGGGGCGACTGCGGACACATCGGCTCCTGTAGCTTCGATTCTTCGGCGCACACCAGGGTACGCCCGTTGCTTCCATGCCTTGCTCTACGTCCGGCCAACCCGTGGCCAGAGCTCGGCATTCCTCAGGCCGAGGCGGGCTCCGACACCCGCTCCTCCGCGCGCTCGATCTCCCGCGGCTTCAGCTCCGCGTTCTCCAGTACGTCCCGCAGGTGCTTCTCCACGACCGGCAGCACCTCCTCGATCGTGACGTCCCGGCCCAGCTCGCCGGCGAGCGAGGCCACGCCCGCGTCGCGGATGCCGCACGGGATGATCCGGTCGAACCAGGTGTTGTCCGGGTTCACGTTGAGGGCGAAACCGTGCATCGTGACGCCCTTGGCGACCCGGATGCCGATCGCGGCGAGCTTCCGGTCCTCGCGGCGCTGGCCGGCGTTGGACGGGGCGTACTCGGGACCGTTCAGGCGCGGGTCGAACTCCTCGTCCGTCAGCCGCGGGTCGAAGTCGAGGGACAGCCCGCCGATCGACGGCCGCTGCTCGACCGGGTCGCCCAGGACCCACACGCCGCTGCGGCCCTCGACCCGGGAGGTCTCCACGCCGAACTCGGCGGCCGTGCGGATCAGGGCCTCCTCCAGCCGGCGCACGTGCGCGACGACGTCCACCGGGCGGGGCAGCTTCATGATCGGGTAGCCGACCAGCTGCCCTGGACCGTGCCAGGTGATCTTGCCGCCCCGGTCCACGTCCACCACCGGCGTCCCGTCCAGGGGCCGCTCGCTCTCCTGCGTGCGCCGGCCGGCCGTGTAGACCGGCGGGTGCTCCAGCAGCAGACAGGTGTCGTCGATCTCGTCGGCGAACCGCGCGGCGTGTACCTCGCGCTGCTTGTCCCAGGCCACCTGGTAGTCGACGGATTCCTCGCCGAAGCCAAGGCGGACGAATCGCAGCTCACTCACGGCCATGCCTCCTCCTGGGTGCCGGAAGCCGGGGACCGGGGATCATCCCGGGCCGGTTCGGCACCATGCGTCATTCGCGCCCATGCCACTGTACGGCGGTGCCGGGGACGGCCCTCCGGCAGGTGGACGGGGACACCTACGTCAGCGGTGCCGTCAATCCTCACACGATCGGATGAATGTGGGGCGAAGGTGGCGGTACGGGCCGTGGAGACCGCTAAATTCACGCCGTTCCATGAGGGTCCGACGGGGCTGCCGCCCGGACCCGGAAGGCAGGAGACCGCACAGCTGATGACGGAACGACCACCGCAGCGCATCCCGAACCGCCAGCTCGCCGCGCTCATCGCCGAAGCCGGGTTCTCCAACGCGGGGCTCGCCAGACGGGTCGACCAGCTCGGTCTGGAACACGGGCTCGACCTGCGGTACGACAAGACCTCCGTGACCCGCTGGCTCCGCGGTCAGCAGCCGCGCGGCACCACCCCCGCCCTCATCGCCGAGGTCTTCACCCGCCGCCTCGGCCGCCGTCTCTCCGCCCAGGACCTCGGCCTCGACGCCTGCGCGCCCGTCTACGCGGGCCTGGAGTTCGCCGCCACCCCCGAGGAGGCCGTCGACATCGTCAGCGGCCTGTGGCGCAAGGACTCCGGCAGCCACGCCGAACTCCGCAAGATCGCCTTCACCCCGGCCGGGCTCGTCGTCCCCAGCCGTGACTGGCTGATCGGCCGCGCCGACGACCGGGTCGCCCGCGGCGAGCCCGCCCCCGCGCCCCGGGCCGCCGCGGGACCCGCCGGGGCACCCCCGCACGACCACCGGGTCCCGCCCCAGGGCCGCTTCTCCGTCCCCCGCCAGCGCGGCACGGACCGGGGCCCCGGCCAGCGGGTCTCCAGCGGCGACATCGCCGCCCTCCGCTCCGTCGGCGAGCTCTTCCGCTCCCTCGACCACGCCTACGGCGGCGGCCACGCCCGCCAGGCCCTCGTCCGCTACCTGGAGCACGAGGCCGAACCCATGCTGCGCGGCACCTACGGGGAGTCCACCGGCCGCCGGCTCTTCGCCGCCGCCGCCGACCTCACCCGGCTCGCCGGCTGGACCTCGTACGACATCGCCGCCCACGGCCTCGCCCAGCGCTACTTCGTCCAGGCGCTGCGCCTCGCCCAGGCGGCCGGGGACCGGGCCTACGGCTCGTACGTGCTCCTCACCATGAGCTGCCAGGCCGTCTACCTCGGCCACGGCCGCGAGGCCGTCCAGCTCGCCCGGGTCGCCCAGCAGGGCGTCGGCCCCGCCGCCCCGCCCGTCGTCCAGGCGATGCTGCACGCGGTCGAGGGGCGCGGGCACGCCGTCCTCGGCGAGGCGCGGGCCTGCAGCGCCTCCCTCGTCCGGGCGGAACGGGCCCTGGAAGCGGCCCGGCCCGGCGACGAGGTCCCCCACTGGGCCCGCCACTTCGACGAGGCGCAGCTCGCCGACGAGCTGTGCCACTGCCACCGCGACCTCCAGCAGTACCGCCCCGCCGCGCAGCACGCGGAGCGCGCGCTCCAGCTCAAGGCGCCCGGCTACGCCCGCAGCCGGCTCTTCTGCCGGGTGGTCCTGGCCACGTCCCGGCTGGCCCTCGGCGAACTGGAGCAGGCGTGCGCGCTGGGCGCGGAGGCGGCGCAGCAGGCGTCCGAGATGCGGTCGGCCCGCGCGCTCGAATACGTCCGCGACTTCGAGCGCCGGCTGGAGCCGTACCGCGACGCGGCGGCGGCCCGCACGTACCGCGACCGGGTGGCCGCCTTGAACTGACCCCGCCCCGGGCCACCGGGCCCACACCTGGCAGGCCGGCGCCCGGCAGGGTGACGCCCCGCCGCCTCCCGCGCGGGCGCGCACCAGACGGGGCGGTGCCCCCACCCACCCGCCGTGCGGGCCGCACCCTGCTGCGCAGCGCCCTTCCCGCACTCCCGTGTGGGGCCCGCGCCCTGCGGGACGACGCCCCCGCCCTGCGGGACGGATCCCCCCTGCTCGTGCGGGGCCCGCGCCCGGCTGGGCGGTGCCCTCCGCCCGTGTGGGCCGCGCCCGTCGGGCCGGTTCCCACCCGCCGTGTGGGCAATCGTCCCGCTGGGGCGGGACGGGTGGGCACACGGGTCGGCGCCCTTCAGCGGCGCCTCCGCGTTCCGTGCCTGGACCCGCACCCCGTGTGCGGCGCTCTGGTGGTGACCGTTCAGGCGCGGGAGCCTAGGCCCGGCAAGGGGCGCCGTTCCGTTGTGCCCACCCGTTCCGCCCCAGCGGAACGACTGCCCACAACGGCGGCGGGCACCGCACCGCGGGCGCAGCCCACGACGGGGGCGGGGGCGCCGCCCCGGCGGACGTGCGCCCAGAACGGGGGGCGCGAAGGCGGGCACCGCGCCGGCGGGCGCAGGCCACAACGGGGGCGCAGGGGTGGGCGCCGCCCCGCGGGCGCGCCCACGCAGGGGGCGCGGGGTGGCGGCCCAGCGGGTGCGCCCAGGACGGGGTGGGCGCCGCCCCGGTGGGCGCGCCCGTGGCAGGGGGTCAGGCCGCGTTGTTCGCCGGGGCCGGGCGGGGGACCTTCAGGTCCGTCAGGAGGGACTCCGCCGCCCGGTGGGCCGAGGAGAGCGCGCCCTGGGGCGTGCCGACCTCCCGGTGGTCCCCGCACACGTACAGCCCGGCCAGCAGCCGGACCGAGCGGCGGGCGTCGTGCGGCGGCGGCATCGAGGGGACCGCCGCCGGCGTGTGGTGGAGGGCCAGCAGCTCCCAGTCGTCCGTGGACGTGCCGTACAACGTGGCCAGGTGCTTGCGCACCCGCCGCTCCGTGTCGTCCGGCGGCGCCCCGAGCACCGTCGAGGTGATGAGGGCCCGCCCGGCCGGCGCCCGGGACGGGTCGACCGCGCTCATGACCGCCGTGTGGGCGACCGGCCCGCCGGGGTCGGACTCCAGGAGCAGGGCGGGGTCCGCGCACGGCGCCACGGGGGCCGTGTGGTGCAGGACCGTGACGGGGTGGAAGGCGGGGACGCGCAGGCCCGGCAGCAGCTCCGCCGCCGTGCGCGCGCCCGTGGCCAGGAGGACGGAGCGGCACCCGATGACGCCGTGTTCGGCGGTCGTGACCCGGGAGACCGAGACGTCGGTGACCCGGACCCCGGTGCGGACCGTGCCCGGCGGCAGCGCCGCCGCGAGGCGCGAGGGGAGCGCCGCCGAGCCGCCCTCGGGGACGGCGGGCCGGGCGCGGGCGAAGGCCCGCAGCGCCAGGTCCGCCTGACGGCTCGACATGCCGAGGTCCGGGTCGGCGAGGAGCGCGGCGAGCAGCGGCCGCAGCACGCCCTGAACGGTCCGGGCGGGAAGACGGGCGGTGAGGGCCTCCCGGGCGGTCCGGTCGGGCCGGGCGAGCAGGCGCGCGGCCGGCGTCGCGGCGAGCCGGACGAGGGAGGCGCCGAGCCGCGCCTGGTCGAGCGAGGCGGCCGGATTGCGGGGGGCGCTCGCGAGGGCGCGCGCCATGCTGAACGCTCCCCCCACGCCACGGTGGACCCCGCCGCTCCGGTGACCGGCCGGCCGGCGCGGGTGCGGGACGCCCCACCGCGCGTACCGCCCGTCGCTGTGCACGAGCACGCCGGGGGCGAACGGGCGCAGCGCGAGCCCGGCGAGCCCCGGCGTGGCCCGGAGCTCCTCGGGCGAGAGGGTGAGCAGCGGGCCCGTCCGGTCGAGCCGGAAGCCGTCGACGAGGTCGGTGGCCAACCGGCCGCCGACCTGCGGCTCCGCCTCCAGGACGGCGACGGCGAGCCCGGCGCCGGTCAGCCGGCGCGCGGCCGCGAGCCCTGCGATCCCGGCTCCTACGATGACGACGTCGACGGCCTCCACGACGTCCCTGCGCTGTGCGCTGCTTGCGGTACTGAGCACGTGCCCCTCCCCAGGTCGGCGCGCCGGTGGGAGGCGTTATGCCCCCAACGGGCCCCCGGAATGCCCGAGTTCGCGTTCGTATCGAACAGTGGGCCTCGACGGTGGGCGTCGAGCCTAGGCAGCG
Organism: Streptomyces sp. NPDC053513; assembly: GCF_044544765.1. Taxonomy (NCBI): domain Bacteria; kingdom Bacillati; phylum Actinomycetota; class Actinomycetes; order Kitasatosporales; family Streptomycetaceae; genus Streptomyces; species Streptomyces sp. NPDC053513. The sequence goes on along the minus strand of NZ_JBITXP010000028.1, from coordinate 29,584 downwards.
CCGGGCGGGAAGTCGGCCCGCGCGCGGCGGGGTGCACGCAGCACGGGGGCGCGCGGGCGCCCGGGTCAGCGGAGCGCCGCGCGGATCGAGTCGTCGATCGTCGGGAAGGCGAAGTCGAAACCGGTCTCCAACAGGCGCCCCGGGAGCACCCGCTGACTGCCCAGCACGTCCGCCGCGAAGTCGCCGAGGGCGATCTTCAGGGCCGGCGCCGGCACCGTGAGGAGCGTGGGGCGGCGCAGAACCCGGCCCATCGCCGCCGTCACCTCGCGGTTGGTGACGGGGTCGGGGGCCGTGAGGTTCACCGGGCCCGAGAGGGAGGGGGTGTCGACGAGATGGCGCAGGGCGGCCACCTCGTCGTGGAGGGAGATGTACGACCAGTACTGGCGGCCGTCGCCCATCCGCCCGCCGAGCCCCGCGCGGAAGACGGGGAAGAGCCGCCCCCAGGCGCCGCCCTCGCGGGCGACCACCAGGCCCGTACGGGCGTAGGCGACCCGGATGCCGGCCTCCTCGGCGGGGGCGGCCGCGGCCTCCCACTCCACGCACACCGAGGGCAGGAAGCCCGTGCCGGCGGGGGCGCTCTCGTCCACCGCCCGGGTGCCGGTGTCGCCGTACCAGCCGAGCGCGGTGCCGCAGACCAGCGTCTCCGGCGGGTCGGCGAGCGAGGCGAGCGCCTGGGAGATCGCCGTCGTGCCGAGGACCCGGCTGTCCCGGATCTCCTTCTTGTACGCCTCGTTCCAGCGGCGCTCGCCGACGCCGGCGCCCGCCAGGTGGACGACGGCGTCGACGCCGACGAGCCCGGCGGCGTCCACGTACAGCCGCTTCGGGTCCCATTCGACCTCGTCGGCGGTGCGGGCGGGGCGGCGGACGAGGCGGAGGACGTCGTGGCCGTCGGCGCGCAGGGAGCGGACCAGGGCCGAGCCGATGAGACCGGAGGCGCCGGTGACGGCGACGCGCTTGCGAGTGGCGGAACGCTGCATGCCCACCATCCTGCCCTCCTCCGGCCGGTGCGTGGCACAGTGATCGTCATGACCGTGCCAGAGACGCAGATACGTACCGCAGTGCAGGACGACGACGCCGCGCTCGCGGAGCTCGACCGGACCACCTGGTCGACGCTCCACGCCGTGATGCCGGCCCCGGAGCCGGGCGCGGCCTTCTTCGACGAGCGCCATGTGCCCGGGGACTACCTCGTGGCGGAGCGCGGGGGAGCGGTCGTCGGCTACGTGCGGGTGGTGCCGCCGGCCCCGCTCGCCGCCATGGCGCACGTCCGCCAGATCCAGGGCCTCGTCGTCGCCGAGTCGGCCCGGGGCGAGGGGATCGCGCGGACGCTGCTGCGGGCCGCCATGGACCGGGCCCGGGAGCAGGGGGCCGTACGGATGACCCTGCGGGTCCTCGGCCACAACGCGCCGGCCCGCGCGCTCTACGCCTCGCTGGGCTTCGTGGTCGAGGGCGTGCTGCCGGGGGAGATGTTCCTCGACGGGAAGTACGTGGACGACGTGCTCATGGGCCGGTCGCTCCTGGGCTGACGCGCCCCGGCGCGCGCCCCATGTCACGTGTCCCACGGCGCCCCACGTGACGTGTCCCGGGGCGCGCCCCGGCACGCGCCCCGCGGCGCGCACGTGACACCACGCCCCGCGGCGCCCCCCCGTCACGCACCCCGCCACACGCCCCGTCACGCGTCCCGCAACAGCCGCATCCCGCCCATGAGTTCGCGCAGGCAGCGGACCGCGAGCGCGGCCGGGGCGCCCTCTCCGCGCTCCGGGGCGTCCGTCTCCGCCCAGCTCTCCAGGGCGATCCGGATCGCGTCGGTGGCCGCCGCCGCCGCGAGCCGTACCTCCAGCGGGTCGGCGGCCGGGCCGGCGAGCCCGGCGACGACCTCGCGCAGCCGCTCCTCGGACTCCTGGTTGACCCGGTACCAGACGGCCCGGAGGGCGGGGTCCTCGGCGGCGGCCCGCAGCAGTCCGCGCGTCCAGCGCAGGCCCTCCGCGTCCGCCCCGGTCTCCGGGGTGAGGGCTGCGGCGATCGAGCGCTCCAGGGCCTCGGGCACGCCGGCGCCCGGTTCCGTCGCGGCGAGGCGTTCCCGCCAGCGGTCGGCGCCGCCCGCGAGGAGCGGGGCGACGGCGTCCTGCTTGGAGCGGAAGTAGCGGTAGAAGGTGCGCAGGGCGACGCCGGCCCGCTGGGCGATCTCCTCGGCCGTGGTGCCGTCGGGGCCGCGCTCGGTGAAGAGCTCGGCGGCGGCGCGGGCGATGTCGAGCTGGGTGGCGGCCTTGCGGCGCTCCGTCAGCGAGGGGAGCGAAGGGGTGGGGGCCTCGGGCTTGGTGCTCACCCACGAAGCGTACGCCTGTGACCGCCGAAGATGCATGACGTGCAGGTATGGCAAAACGTGCCACTTCGGCGTACGGTGGCAGCATTCCCCGGAAAGCTTGACATCGAGAGGTTGCCGCCATGAACCAGCTGACCCGTTACGAAGGACGCCGCGCCCTCATCACCGGCGGCGGCTCCGGCATCGGCCAGGCCACCGTCCTGCGCATGCTCGCCGAGGGCGGCCGGGTCGTCGCCGCCGACATCAGCGAGGACGGCCTCAAGGACACCGTCGCCAAGGCCGGCGACACCGCCGACCGCCTCACCACCCTCGTCGTCAACATCGCCGACGAGGCCTCCGTACGGGCCGGCGTCGCCGCCGCCGTCGAGGCGCTCGGCGGCCTGGACGTCCTGGTCAACGCGGCCGGCATCCTGCGCTCCTCGCACACCCACGAGACGAGCCTGGACTCCTTCGAGCAGGTGATCCGGGTCAACCTCACCGGCACCTTCCTCATGATCCGCGAGGCCCTCCCGGCGCTCCTGGAGGGCGACGACGCCGCCGTCGTCAACTTCTCCTCCACCTCCGCGATGTTCGCCCACCCCTACATGGCGGCCTACGCGGCCAGCAAGGGCGGCATCCAGTCCATGACCCACGCGCTCGCCTCCGAGTACGCCAAGCAGGGCGTCCGCTTCACCGCCGTCCAGCCCGGCTCCATCTCCTCCGGCATGACCGACGGCTCCGGCGCCTCCAAGCAGTCCACGGGCCCCGGCCTGCCCGAGGACACCGACTGGTCCCTCTTCGGCAAGCTCGCCCCCGCCCTCGGCCAGGGCTTCGCCGGCCCCGAGACCGTCGCCGGCGTCGTCGCGATGCTCGCCTCCGAGGACGGGAAGTTCATCACCGGCACCGAGGTCCGCATCGACGGCGGGACCCACTTCTGATGACCGCCGCCGAGGTCTTCGGCGGGCGCACCGCCGTCATCACCGGCGCCTCCTCCGGGATCGGCGCCGGTCTCGCCCGGCACGCCGCCGGGCTCGGCATGAAGCTGGTCCTCGCCGACATCGCCGCCGAACGGCTCGCCGAGTTCGCCGGCGAACTGTCGGCCACCGGCGCCGAGGTCACGGCCGTCGTCACCGACGTCGCCGACCCCGCCTCGGTCGAGGCCCTCGCCGACACCGCGCACACCCGCTTCGGAGCGGTCGACCTGCTCGTCAACAACGCCGGGATCATGGCCATGGGCTACTCCTGGGAGATCCCGGCCGAGCGCTGGGACGCCATGCTCCGGATCAACATCGGCGGGTACGTCAACGGCATCCGGGCCTTCGTGCCGCGCATGCTGGAGCGCGGCGAGAAGGCCTGGGTGGTGAACGTGTCGTCCATCGGCGGCCTGCTGCCGAGCCCGCTGATGGCGCCGTACAGCGTCACCAAGTTCGGCACGCTCGCCCTCACCGAGTCGCTGCACTACGAGATGCTGATGAAGGGCGCCCCGATCCAGGTGTCCGTCGTGACCCCCGGCTCGGTCAGGAGCGAGATCTTCAGGGCCGCCAGGCCCGGAGAGACCGCCCCGCCGGAGATCGCGGCCTTCGGCGACCGGCTGCAGGCGATGGCCGACGAGCACGGACTCACGCCCGAGGAGCACGCCGCGCGGGTCTTCGAGATGGTCGCCGAGGGCAAGTACTGGGCGATCCCGCAGCCCGAGCAGCTCTTCCCGGCGCTCCAGCCGCGCACGGACATGATCCTCGGCCAGGAGAACCCCCGGCTCCAGCCGGGCTGATCCGTGCGGGTCCCGGGGGCGCCGCCCCCGGGACCTACGCCGTCCCGAAGCGCTCCCACAGCCGGGGGAAACGGGCCGCGAGCACCTCGTCGTCCCCCAGGTCGAAGGGGGTGCCCGACGGCTCCCCGCCCGGCATCGGAATGCCCAGGTCGGGGGTCTCGCCACCGGTCAGCTGCTCGTACGCCTCGTCGGCGGCGAAGCCGATCTCCTCGCCGTCCCCGTCGATCTCCACGTCGAAGTCGCCGAGCAGCTCCGCCAGCGCGTCCGGATCGTGCACGGCCCCCTCGTACACCTCCCGGCCCTGGCCGATCAGCCAGCAGCGGAACGAGTCGAAGGTCTCCTCGCCGGCCCCGCCGAAGAGGACGGCCGCCGCGCCCCACAGGTCCCAGAGGTACGCGCGGTTGAAGCGGGCCTCGAAATGGCGCGCGTAGTCGAGCACCGAGTCGGGGTCGAGCCGGGTCAGCCGCTCCACGAGCAGGTCGGCCTGCTCCTCGGGGTCGCCCTCGGCTTCCTCGCGGGTGGCGTCGATGAGCTCCCAGAACTCGGTCTCGTCCATCACCGCTCCAGCATCGTGGCTCGCGGAGTCCGACGCACCCGGAAAGCCCGAAAGGAAACCTGACAGAAGATGTCGGGTTTCCTTGTCAGGCTGGCGCCCATGACGACTGAGACCACACCCCTGCGCGGACGGATCTGCCTGGTCGCCGGGGCCACCCGGGGCGCCGGACGGGCCATCGCCGTCCAGCTCGGCGCCGCCGGCGCCACCGTGTACGTGACCGGCCGCACCACCCGCGACAAGGTCAGCGAGGTCGGCCGCGCCACGGAGACCATCGAGGAGACCGCCGAACTGGTGACGGCCGCCGGCGGCGAGGGCGTCGCCGTCCCCACCGACCACCTGGACCCCGAGCAGGTCCGCGCCCTCGTCGACCGGATCGACCGCGAGCGGGGCCGGCTCGACGTCCTCGTCAACGACGTCTGGGGCGGCGAACATCTGCTCGTCTTCGGGAAGAAGACCTGGGAGAACGACCTGGCCGGCGGTCTCAGGATGCTCGAACTCGGCGTCCGGACCCACGTCATCACCTCGCACCTCGCGCTGCCGCTGCTGATCCGCAACCCCGGAGGGCTCGTCGTCGAGGTGACCGACGGCACCGCCGCGTACAACGCCACCCGCTTCCGCGAGAACCTCTACTACGACCTCACCAAGAACGCCCCCGTCCGGATGGCCTTCGGGCTCGCGAAGGAGCTGGCGGAGTTCGAGGGCACCGCCGTCGCCGTGACCCCCGGCTGGATGCGGTCGGAACAGATGCTCACCGCCTTCGGGGTCACCGAGGAGAACTGGCGCGACGCCACCGCGAAGACCCCCGACTTCGGCGTCTCCGAGTCGCCGGTCTACGTCGGCCGGGCCGTCGCCGCCCTCGCCGCCGACCCCGACCGCCACCGCTGGACCGGCCGGTCCCTCTCCAGCGGCGACCTCGCCCGGGAGTACGGCTTCACGGACGCGGACGGCTCCCGGCCCGACGCCTGGGGCTTCATCGTGGCCGGCGAGACGGGCACGCCGGACGTCGCCGACTACCGGTAGGCCCGTACGGGCACGGACCTACCCGTACAGCCCCGCCATCCCCCGGGCCGCCTCCGCGAACCGCTCCCGGAGCGCGGCCGGGGCCAGCACCTCCACCTCCGGGCCGAGGCCGAGCAGCTGGCCGAAGGCGACCTCCTCGCTCTCCACCCGGAGGACGACCCGCAGGAGGCCGCCCTCGGCCGTCCCCGCCGCCAGTGCCTCCTCGGCGGCCGCCCGGTCCGTGACGTACGGCAACCGGCGGGCGCCCGCCTCCGAGAGCCGCACGACCACCTCCGTACGGAGCAGGGAGCGGGCGAACTCCGCCGACCGCTCCTCCCAGAAGGCCGGCAGGTCGAAGTCCGGGTCCCGGTCGAACCGCTCCTCGCCCACGGCCACCGCCGTGAACCGGTCCACCCGGTACGTACGGAACGAGGAACCCGAGCGCGCGCACACGTACCAGACGCCCGCCTTCAGGACGAGGCCGTACGGCTGGAGCTCCCGCTCCACCTCGCCGCCGTCCCCGCGCCGGTACCGGGCCGACACCCACCGGTCGTCCCAGACCGCCTCCGCCACCGGCGCCAGCAGCTCCGGCGTCTCCGGCTCCTGGTACCAGCCCGGCGCGTCCAGGTGGAAGCGCCGCGCCGCCGACTCGTGCGCGTCCCGCAGCGAGGGCAGCAGCGCCGCCGACACCTTCAGCCGGGCCGCCGAGGCCGCGTCCTCCAGGCCCATGTCCCGCAGCGCGCCCGGCAGCCCGGACAGGAACAGCGCCTCCGCCTCGCCGCGCCCGAGCCCGGTCAGCCGGGTCCGGTACCCGCCGACCAGCCGGTACCCGCCGGTCCGCCCCCGCTCCGCGTACACCGGCACCCCCGCCTCCGACAGGGCGAGCGCGTCCCGGGTCACGGTCCGCTCCGACACCTCCAGCTCGGCGGCGAGCTGGGCGGCGGTCATGGACGGCCGGTTCTGGAGCAGCAGGACCATCTTGATGAGACGAGCGGCGCGCATGGACCCAGAGTGCCGTACGCGCGCCGAGGGGCCGCCTCCGCATGTGCGTGCGGAGACGGCCCCTCGGACGGATCGGGACCCTTACAGGCCGTAGCGCTCGCGCGCCTCCTTCACGGCCGTCGCCCGGACCTCGCCGCGGCGGGCCAGCTGGGCCAGGGCCGCGACGACGATCGACTGGGCGTCGACGCCGAAGTGGCGGCGGGCCGCCTCGCGGGTGTCCGAGAGGCCGAAGCCGTCGGCGCCCAGCGAGCTGTAGTCCTGCTCGACCCACTGCGCGATCTGGTCCGGGACCTGGCGCATGTAGTCGGAGACCGCGAGGACCGGGGAGTCGACGCCCTCCAGGGCCTTGCGGATGTACGGCACCTGCTCCTCGCCGCGCAGGAGGGCCGCGTCGGCCTCCAGCGCGTCACGGCGCAGCTCGGTCCAGGAGGTGGCGGACCACACGTCGGCGGCCACGCCCCACTCGGCGGCGAGCAGCTTCTGCGCCTCCAGGGCCCAGTGGATGGCCGTGCCGGAGGAGAGCAGCTGGATGCGCGCGGCGTTCGCGGGCAGCTCCAGACCGGCGGACTCCGCCGTGTTGAAGCGGTAGAGGCCCTTGACGATGCCCTCGTCGACGCCGGCCGGCTTGGCGGGCTGCGGCATCGGCTCGTTGTAGACCGTGAGGTAGTAGAAGACGTTCTGGTCCTCGCCCTCGGCGGCCTCGCCGTACATCCGGCGCAGACCCTCCTTGACGATGACCGCGACCTCGTAGGCGAACGCCGGGTCGTACGTCAGGGCCGCCGGGTTGGTGGCCGCGATGACGGGGGAGTGGCCGTCGGCGTGCTGGAGGCCCTCACCGGTCAGGGTGGTGCGGCCGGCGGTGGCGCCGACGAGGAAGCCGCGGCCGAGCTGGTCGCCGAGCTGCCACATCTGGTCGGCGGTCCGCTGCCAGCCGAACATCGAGTAGAAGATGTAGAACGGGATCATCGCCTCGCCGTGCGTCGCGTACGCGGTGGACGCGGCGATGAAGTCGGCCATCGAGCCGGCCTCGGTGATGCCCTCGTTCAGGATCTGGCCGTTGACGGCCTCCTTGTAGTACATCAGCTGGTCGCGGTCGACCGGCTCGTACGTCTGGCCCTTCGGCGAGTAGATGCCGAGCGACGGGAACAGCGACTCCATGCCGAAGGTCCGGGCCTCGTCCGGGACGATCGGTACCCAGCGCTTGCCGGTCTCCTTGTCGCGGATCAGGTCCTTGATCAGTCGCACGAACGCCATCGTCGTCGCCATCGACTGCGAGCCGGAGCCCTTGTCGAACGCGGCGAACGCCTTGTCGGCCGGGGCCGGCAGCGGGGCGAGCGGGTGCGTGCGGCGGGCCGGGGCCGGGCCGCCGAGGGCCGCGCGGCGCTCCTGGAGGTAGCGGACCTCGGGGGAGTCGGCGCCGGGGTGGCCGTAGGGGACCACGCCGTCGACGAACTGGGCGTCGGAGATGGGCAGTTCAAGAAGGTCACGCATGTTCTTGAACTCGTCCGTCGTCAGCTTCTTCATCTGGTGGTTCGCGTTCTTCGACGCGAAGCCCTCACCCAGGGTGAAGCCCTTGACGGTCTGCGCCAGGATCACCGTCGGCGCGCCCTTGAACTCCAGGGCGGCCTTGTACGCGGCGTACACCTTGCGCGGCTCGTGGCCGCCGCGGGAGAGGTGGAAGCATTCGAGGATCTTGTCGTCGGACAGCAGCTGCGCCATCGCGACGAGCGCCGGGTCCTTGCCGAAGAAGTCCTGGCGGATGTAGGCGGCGTCGCGGGTCTGGTACGTCTGGACCTGCGCGTCCGGCACCTCGCGGAGGCGGCGGACGAGGGCGCCGGTGGTGTCGAGCGCGAACAGCTCGTCCCAGGCGTTGCCCCACAGCGACTTCACGACGTTCCAGCCGGCGCCGCGGAACTGGGCCTCCAGCTCCTGCACGATCTTGAAGTTGGCGCGGACGGGGCCGTCGAGGCGCTGCAGGTTGCAGTTGATGACGAAGGTCAGGTTGTCCAGACCCTCGCGGGCCGCCAGGGCGAGGGCGGCGGTCGACTCGGGCTCGTCCATCTCGCCGTCACCGAGGAACGCCCACACGTGCGAGGCGGAGACGTCCTTGATGGAGCGGTTGGTCAGGTAGCGGTTGAAGCGCGCCTGGTAGATCGCGGAGAGCGGGCCCAGACCCATGGAGACGGTGGGGAACTCCCACAGCCAGGGGAGGCGGCGCGGGTGCGGGTAGGAGGGCAGGCCGTTGCCGCCGGACTCCTGCCGGAAGTTGTCGAGGTGGGCCTCGTTCAGGCGCCCGTCGAGGAAGGCGCGGGCATAGATGCCGGGGGAGGCGTGGCCCTGGATGTAGAGCTGGTCGCCGGAACCGTCGGCTTCCTTGCCCTTGAAGAAGTGGTTGAAGCCGGTCTCGTAGAGCCAGGCCGCGGAGGCGAAGGTGGCGATGTGGCCGCCGACGCCGTGCTTGGAGCCGCGGGTGACCATCGCGGCCGCGTTCCAGCGGTTCCACGCGGTGATCTTCCGCTCCATCTCCTCGTCGCCGCCGAACTCGGTGATCGAGGGCTCGGCGGAGGTGGGGATGGTGTTGACGTAGTCGGTCTCCAGGAGCTTGGGGAGGGCCAGGCCCGCGCCCTCGGCGTGCTGGAGGGTACGGCGCATCAGGTAGGCGGCCCGGTGGGGGCCGGCGGCCTTGGTGACGGCGTCCAGGGAGGCCGCCCACTCGGCGGTCTCCTCGGTGTCACGGTCCGGGAGCTGGTCGAGCTCGCTCGGAATCTTGCCTACGGGATCGGTCATGATCGCCGCCTTCCGGACAGATGGGGGTGGAGATAAGGGGGCCTTGTCTGGCAGGACAGGGCGAAGGGCCGGGTGGCGGCCCGCCGAAGACTGTAAACCGGCGATCGATGATCGATCAAAGGGTTGAAGCGGAAAACCTCTCCAGATCGAGAAAGTCGGCACAGGGTGCCGCGAAAACGGGCACCCGGTGCCTTGTTTTCGAAGGGTTTCCGCAGGTGGGGGAGGTGTCTGAGAACGATCCCGCACACATGAGCGGAGCCCCGCCGACGGCGGGGCTCCCAGGGCGCCTCACGGGTCGAGTGCGAGGCCTCGTACGGGGCGGGCGCGCGGGTCCCGCACGAGGGTTCGGCTCGGGCCCCGTACGGGTCGGGCGCGCGGTCCCGTACGGGGCGGGCGCGCGGTCCCGTACGGGGCGGGCGCGCGGTCCCGTACGGGGTCAGGCGCGCGGCGCGCAGCCCAGGACGTGCGCCTTCACCAGGGCGCCGATGTTCGGGTCGCCCCGCCGGAAGGCCTCCACCAGCTCCTGGTGCTCCTCCGCGTACGACTTCTGGACCGTGCCCAGCCAGCGGATCGACAGGGCCGTGAAGACCTCGATGCCGAGCGTCTCCCAGGTGTGCAGCAGCACGCCGTTCCCGGCCGCCTTCACCAGCTCCCGGTGGAAGGCCACCGTGTGCCGGACCTGCGCCGTCCCGTCCGAGGCCGCGTCCGCCTCGTACAGGGCCGCCACGTGCGGCTCCAGGGTCGAGCAGTCCGCCGCGAGCCGCCCGGCCGCCAGCTCGGCCGCGATCTGCTCCAGTCCGGCGCGTACGGGGTAGCTCTCCTCCAGGTCGGCCGCGGTGAGGTTGCGGACCCGGACGCCCTTGTTGGGCGCCGACTCGATCAGCCGCAGCGACTCCAGCTCGCGCAGCGCCTCGCGGACGGGCGTCTGGGAGACCTCCAGCTCGGTCGCGATCCGGCGCTCCACGATGCGCTCGCCCGGCTTCCAGCGGCCGCTGACGATCCCCTCCACGATGTGCTCGCGGATCTGCTCGCGCAGCGAGTGGACGACGGGGACGGTCATGAAGCGGCTCCTCGGGGAGTGTTGACCCTTAGACAATACGGCGGTGCCCCCGCCCGGAAACACTTCCGGACGGGGGCACCGCAGGTGAGGCTCGTTACGTTGCGCCTCGGGCGACGGATCAGAGACCGAGGTCGACCTCGAACTCGCCGGCCTCCAGGATCGCCTTGACGGCCGTCAGGTAACGGGCCGCGTCGGCGCCGTCCACCAGACGGTGGTCGTAGGACAGCGTCAGGTAGGTCATGTCGCGGACGCCGATGACGGTGCCCTCGGCGGTCTCGATGACGGCCGGACGCTTGACCGTGGCGCCGATGCCCAGGATGGCGACCTGGTTCGGCGGCACGATGATCGTGTCGAACAGCGCACCGCGCGAGCCGGTGTTGCTGATGGTGAAGGTCGCACCGGACAGCTCGTCCGGCGTGATCTTGCTGGCGCGGACCTTGCCGGCCAGCTCGGCCGTGGCCTTCGAGATGCCCGCGATGTTCAGGTCGCCCGCACCCTTGATGACCGGGGTCATCAGGCCCTTCTCGGAGTCCACGGCGATGCCGATGTTCTCCGAGTCGAAGTACGTGATCGTGCCCTCGTCCTCGTTGATCCGGGCGTTGATGACCGGGTGGGCCTTCAGCGCCTGGGCCGCCGCCTTCACGAAGAACGGCATCGGGGAGAGCTTGACGCCCTCGCGGGCGGCGAACGCGTCCTTGGCACGGGCGCGCAGCTTCATCAGCTTGGTGATGTCGACCTCGACGACCGAGGACAGCTGGGCCTGGCCGTGCAGCGCCTTCATCATGTTGTCGCCGATGACCTTGCGCATGCGGGTCATCTTGACGGTCTGACCGCGCAGCGGGGAGGCCTCCAGGGCGGGGGCCTTCGGCGCGGCGGCGGCAGCCGGGGCGGCCGGAGCGGCGGCGGCCTTCTTGGCCTCGGCGGCCGCGAGGACGTCCTGCTTGCGGATGCGGCCGCCGACGCCGGAGCCCTTGACGGACGCCAGGTCGACACCGTTCTCGGTGGCGAGCTTGCGGACCAGCGGGGTCACGTAGGCGCCGTCCTCCGCCGGCTGTGCGGCGCCGGGGGCCGCCGGCACCGGGGTGACCACGGCCGGGGCGATCGACGGGGCGGCGGCGGCCGGAGCCGGAGCGGCCACCGGGGCGGCCGGCGCGGGGGCCGGAGCCGGAGCGGCCGGAGCCGGGGCGGCGGCGGGCGCCGGAGCGGCGGCGGGGGCCGGAGCGGCGGCGGGGGCCGGAGCGGCGGCGGGGGCCGGAGCGGCCGGAGCCGGGGCGGCACCCGCGGCACCGATGACGGCCAGCTTGGCGCCGACCTCGGCGGTCTCGTCCTCGCCGACGACGATCTCCAGGAGAACGCCGGAGGCGGGGGCGGGGATCTCGGTGTCGACCTTGTCCGTGGAGACCTCGAGCAGCGGCTCGTCGGCCTCGACGGTCTCGCCGACCGACTTCAGCCAGCGGGTGACGGTGCCCTCGGTGACGGACTCGCCCAGCGCGGGCAGGACGACGTCGGTGCCCTGGGCGGAGCCGGCACCGGCGGCGGCCTCGGCCGTCGGGGCCGGAGCCGGCTCCTGGACCTCGGTGGACGGGGCGGCCTGCGGGGCCTCGGGGGCCGGGGCGGCGGCCGGAGCCGGGGCGGCCTCGGCGGCGGGGGCCGGGGCGGCCGCGGGGGCGCCGGAGCCGTCGTCGATGATGGCCAGCTCGGCGCCGACCTCGACCGTCTCGTCCTCGGCGACCTTGATGGAGGCCAGGATGCCCGAGGCGGGGGCGGGGATCTCGGTGTCGACCTTGTCGGTCGAGACCTCGAGCAGCGGCTCGTCGGCCTCGACGCGCTCGCCCTCGGCCTTGAGCCAGCGGGTGACGGTGCCCTCGGTGACGCTCTCGCCGAGCGCCGGCAGGGTTACGGAAACCGACATGGTTTCAGTTGCTCCTAACGAATTGCGGAAAGTGGTCGTCGCGCCCTGTGATGACGTGAGCGTCAGTCGTGGGAGTGCAGGGGCTTGCCGGCCAGGGCCAGGTGGGCCTCGCCGAGCGCCTCGTTCTGCGTCGGGTGGGCGTGGATGAGCTGCGCGACCTCGGCCGGCAGCGCCTCCCAGTTGTAGATCAGCTGCGCTTCGCCGACCTGCTCGCCCATGCGGTCACCGACCATGTGGACGCCGACCACGGCACCGTCCTTGACCTGGACGAGCTTGATCTCGCCCGCGGTCTTGAGGATCTTGCTCTTGCCGTTGCCCGCGAGGTTGTACTTCAGGGCGACGACCTTGTCCGCGCCGTAGATCTCCTTGGCCTTGGCCTCGGTGATGCCGACGGAGGCGACCTCGGGGTGGCAGTACGTCACCCGCGGCACGCCGTCGTAGTCGATCGGCACGGGCTTCAGACCCGCGAGCCGCTCCGCGACGAGGATGCCCTCGGCGAAGCCGACGTGCGCGAGCTGGAGCGTCGGGACGAGGTCGCCCACGGCCGAGATCGTCGGCACGTTGGTGCGCATGTACTCGTCGACCAGGACGTAGCCGCGGTCCATCGCGACGCCCTGCTCCTCGTAACCGAGACCGGCGGAGACCGGGCCGCGGCCGATGGCGACCAGGAGGACCTCGGCCTCGAAGGTCTTGCCGTCGGCCAGGGTGACCTTGACGCCGCTGTCGGTGTACTCGGCGGACTGGAAGAAGGTGCCGAGGTTGAACTTGATGCCGCGCTTGCGGAACGCGCGCTCAAGAAGCTTCGAGCTGTTCTCGTCCTCGACGGGGACGAGGTGCTTCAGGCCCTCGATCACCGTCACGTCGGTGCCGAAGGACTTCCACGCGGAGGCGAACTCGACGCCGATGACGCCGCCGCCGAGGATGATCGCGGACTCCGGGACCCGGTCCAGGGTCAGCGCGTGGTCCGAGGAGATGATCCGGTTGCCGTCGATCTCCAGGCCGGGCAGGGACTTCGGCACGGAGCCGGTGGCCAGGAGGACGTGACGACCCTCGACGCGACGGCCGTCCACGTCGACGGAGGTCGGGGAGGACAGGTGACCCGTGCCCTCGATGTACGTCACCTTGCGGGAGGCGACGAGACCCTGCAGACCCTTGTACAGGCCCGAGATCACGTCGTCCTTGTACTTGTGCACGGCCTTGATGTCGATGCCCTCGAAGGAGGCCTTGACACCGAACTGCTCCGCCTCGCGCGCCTGGTCGGCGACCTCGCCGGCGTGGAGCAGGGCCTTCGTCGGGATGCAGCCGTTGTGCAGGCAGGTGCCGCCGAGCTTGTTCTTCTCGATCAGTGCGACGTCCAGGCCCAGCTGCGCTCCGCGCAGCGCCGCGGCGTAACCGCCGCTACCGCCGCCGAGGATCACTAGGTCGAAAACGGTGCTGGCGTCGTTCGCCACGTCACGTCCTCCATGCATGTGCGCTCGTCGCCGGTCGTCGACGACCTGGCGGCGGCTGGTGTCCGGCCGCTTTATTTCGGCCCTGTGGTGGGGGCCCTGTCCTGCCGAGAACCCATCTTCGCACTTGTTGACGGACGACGGGACGCGGGGCCGTGCTCTGAGACGGCCGATCGTCCGTACGGAGGGGGCACGAGGGCGTACGAACCTACGGATTTCGTCGCGAGCGAACAGTCGCCGGCGCACGGGGAAGGCCCCGGAGCCGAAGCTTCCGGGGCCTTCCGTCACACCGGTGGAGCTCAGAGCTCGCCGGCCGCCGTGCGCTCGGCCAGCCTCACCAGGGTGCGGACCGAGGAGCCGGTGCCGCCCTTCGGGGTGTAGCCGTACGGGGCGCCCTCGTGGAAGGCCGGGCCCGCGATGTCCAGGTGGGCCCAGGTGATGCCCTCGCCCACGAACTCCTGCAGGAAGAGACCGGCGACCAGGCCGCCGCCCATCCGGACGCCCATGTTCGCCATGTCGGCGGTGGGGGAGTCCATGGTCTTGCGCAGGTCCGCGGGGAGCGGCATCGGCCAGGACTGCTCGCCGACCTCCTCGGCGATCTCGTGGATCGCGGTCCGGTAGTCGTCGTCGTTGGCCATGATGCCGAAGGTGCGGTCGCCGAGCGCCAGCACCATGGCGCCGGTCAGGGTCGCCACGTCGACGATGGCGTCCGGGTGCTCCTCGGAGGCCCTGGTGATCGCGTCGGCGAGGACGAGCCGGCCCTCGGCGTCGGTGTTCAGGACCTCGACGGTCTTGCCGCTGTACATGCGCAGCACGTCACCCGGGCGGGTGGCGGAGCCGGACGGCATGTTCTCCGCGAGGGCGAGCCAGCCCGTGACGTTGACCTCCAGGCCGAGGCGGGCCGCGGCGACGACGGCGGAGAACACGGCGGCGGCACCGCTCATGTCGCACTTCATCGTCTCGTTGTGGCCGGCCGGCTTCAGGGAGATGCCGCCCGAGTCGTAGGTGATGCCCTTGCCGACGAGGGCGAGGGTCTTCTCCGCCTTCGGGTGGGTGTAGGCGATCCGGACCAGGCGCGGCGGGTTCACGGAGCCGGCGCCGACACCGAGGATGCCGCCGTAGCCGCCCTTGGCGAGCGCCTTCTCGTCGAGGACCTGGACCTTGAGGCCGTGCTCCTTGCCGGCGGCCTGGGCGACGGCGGCGAAGGCGGCCGGGGTCAGGTCGTTCGGCGGCTGGTTGATCAGGTCGCGGGCGCGGTTGATCTCCTCGGCCACGGCCTGGGCGCGCTCGGCGGCGGCCTTGTGGGCCTTGTCGCGAGGCTTGGCGCCGAGCAGGGCCACCTCGGCGAGCGGCTTCTTCGCGTCCTTGCCGTTCTCCTGGTACGCGGTGTAGGCGTACGCGCCGAGCAGGGCGCCCTCCGCGATGGCGGCGGCGTCGTCGGCGGCGGCGATCGGCAGCGCGAACGCGGCCTTCTTCGAACCGTTCAGGGTGCGGGCGGCGGTGCCGGCGGCGCGGCGCAGGGTCTCCGCGGCGAAGGACTCGCCGTCCTCGGGGGCCTCGCCGAGGCCGACGGCCAGGACGACGGGGGCCTTGAGACCGGCGGGGGCGGGCAGCTTCGTCGCCTCACCTTCGGCACCCGAGGCGCCCAGGGTCTCCAGGACGGCGGCGAGCCGGCCGTCGAAGGCCTTGTCGACGGCCTCGGCGCCCGGGGCGACGACCAGCGTCTTCCCGGACTTCGCGACGCCGACGACGAGGGCGTCGGCGCGCAGCGTCGCCGCGCCGGCAGTGCTGAGAGTGAGAGCAGTCACGGTGGTGAAATCTCGCTTCCATTGAGTTCTGTGGCGGTCGAGGGATGGGCCGACCGTGCCCGCCGCATCGTATTTCGGCCCGGAGAGCGCCGAGAACGAGCCTACGCTCGCTCGCAAGGTTCGATCACGGCGGCGCTGATTCACTCATCCGTGGTGTCTCTTTCATGTTTACCCTTTCGGCCTCGGTCGCCCGGTCACACTCGCCTCATTCACGCAAGGACGACACACCGTCCTTCGCCTCATCTGCGACATCTCCACGGGGCCTGCCGGTTCGGGCGGGGCCCGTCGAGGGGGGACACCCGCATGGACTCCGACCGAATCCGTACGCCCAGAACCGCGCCCCGCACCGCCCGCACCGCGCCCCGCACGGGCAGGATCGCGGTCCTCGCCGCCGCCGCGCTGCTCGCCACCGTCGTCCCCTCCGCGCAGGCGGCCGCCGAGACGGCGCCCCGCGTGGACCTCACCGTCCTCGTCGTCGACGACGGCGGCAGCGCGGTCGGGGCGATCACCGCCGAGCTCCGGGGTTCCGGCGTCCCGTACCGCAGGATCGACCTGAACGACCCGAACCGGCCCGTCCTGGACGCGGCCTTCCTCAGCGACCCCTCCGACAGCGCGACCGGACGGCCCCGCGCCAAGTACCAGGGCGTCGTCCTGCCCCACGAGAGCGCCTTCGGCCCCGACTCCGCCGAACAGACCGCGCTCCAGGCGTACGAGCGGACCTTCGGCATCCCCCAGGTCGACGCCTACACCTGGGCGCACCCCGGCGTCGGCCTCGACTACACCGACCAGGGCGGCTGGTCCGGCGTCCTCGACGGCACCACCGCCGGCGTCACCGCCGCCGGACGGGCGGGCCCCTTCCGGTACCTCGCAGGATCGCTCGCCTTCGAGGACAACGACCCCGCGATCGCAGAGAGTTACGGCTACGCGGGCCGCCCCCGCACCGGCTACACCAGCTACCTCGACGTGCCCGTCGACGGCGACGGCGGCGGCCGGGCCAGCCTCGTCGGCGAGTACGCCGCCGACGGGCGCCGCGAACTCGTCGTCACCTTCGCCTACAACCAGTACCAGCGGCAGTTCCGCGCGCTCGCCCGCGGCATCGTCGACTGGCTCACCCAGGGCGTCCACCTCGGCCGGAGCCGCAACTACCTCTCCGTCCACGTCGACGACGTCTTCGCCCCCGACGCCCGCTGGGACCCCGCGCTGAACTGCACCCCCGGCGACTTCGACTGCGTCGGCGACGACGGGGAGGGCGCGAACCCGATCCGCATGACGGCCGCCGACGCCCAGTACGCCGCCGCCTGGCAGAAGTCCTCCGGCTTCACGCTCGACATGGTCTACAACGGCGGCCAGGGCGAGCAGTGGAAGGCCGAGCACGGCGGCACCGACCCGCTCACCGACCGGCTCGTCGCCGACCGCGCCCAGTACCGCTGGATCAACCACACCTACACCCACCCCTTCCTCGGCTGCGTCCAGGACAACACCGTCGTCCCCTGGCGGTGCGCCACCGACAGCGCCGGCAACACCCTCTGGACCAGCCGCTCCGAACTCTCCGGCCAGATCCGGAACAACCACGACTGGGCCGTCGGCAAGGGCATCTCCGTCGACCGCTCCGAACTCGTCACCGGCGAGCACTCCGGCCTCAGGACCCTGCCCCAGCAGCCCGCCGACAACCCCAACCTCGCCGGCGCCCTCGCCGACAACGGCGTGAAGTGGACCGCGAGCGACAACTCCCGCGAGCCCGAGCAGCGCGCCGTGGGCACCGGCGCCGCGAAGACCGTGCCCCGCCACCCCATGAACGTGTACTACAACGTGGGCACCGCCGCCGAGATGACCGACGAGTACAACTGGATCTACACCTCCCGGGCCGACGGCGGCAGCGGGATCTGCGAGTCCAACCCGGCCTCCACCTGCCTGCCCGCCCCGCTCCCCACGGCCACCGGCTACGCCGGCCACATCGTGCCGCAGGAGGCCCGCACCGCCCTCTCCCACGTCCTCGGCAACGATCCCCGGCCGCACTACGTGCACCAGTCCAACCTCGCCGAGGAACGCCTCCTCTACCCCGTCCTCGACCGCGTGCTCGCCGACTACCGGGCCCTGTTCGCGGCGAACGCGCCCCTGGTGAACCCGGCCCAGAAGGACGTCGGCACCGAACTGGACCGCCGCGCCGCCTGGGACCGGGCCGTCGCCGCCGGAAAGGTCACCGCCTACCGCGTCGGCACCACGGTCACCGTCAAGGCGCCCTCCGGCGTCGCCGTGCCCGTCACCGCCCCCGAGGGCACCCGCAAGCGGCTCCTCCTCGGCACCACCGCCTTCGGGACGCCCTACGCGGGCACCCGCTCCGCCTGGACCACGCCCGAACCGCTCCAGACCACCGTCACACTCACGCTCCCGACCGCCTGACCAGCACGTCCTGGGGGGACCCGCTCATGCCGAGCAGTGGCCGTCACGTCACCATGCTCACCGAAGGCACCTACCCGCACGTCCACGGCGGCGTCAGCACCTGGTGCGACCAGCTCGTCCGCGGCATGCCGGAGGTCGACTTCGAGATCCTCGCCCTCACCGGCAGCGGCCGCGAACCCGTCACGTGGGAGCTGCCGCCCAACGTCACCCGGCACACCGCGTACCCCCTCTGGGGACCCCCGCAGGGCCCGGCCGCGCGCCGGCCCCTGCGGGGGCGTGAACGCCGCCGCTTCCTCGACGCGTACGAACGCGTCCTGCTCGCCCTCCTCGACCCCGAGGCGGACTGCGACTTCGGCACCGGCCTGTACGAACTCGCCGAACTCGCCCGACAGGGCAGGCTGACCACCGCACTCCGCTCCGAGCAGGCCCTGCGCTCCCTCATGTGGATCTGGACCATGCCGCACCTGCCCACGCTCGCGGCCCGGCCCACCGTCCACGACGCGCTCACCGCCACCGACCTGCTCGAACACGCCCTGCGTCCGCTCGCCGCCCGGATAGCTGGCGGCGGCGTGGCGCACGCCGTCTCCAGCGGCCTCGCCACGCTGCCGGCGCTCGCCGCTCAGCACTTCGAAGGGGTGCCCTTCCTGCTCACCGAACACGGCATCTACCTCCGCGAGCGCTACCTCGGCTACCGCACCGAAGCCCAACGCTGGCCCGTCAAGGCCCTCATGCTCGGCTTCTACCGCGAGCTCAACACCCTCGGCTACCGCAAGGCCGACCTCATCACCCCCTGCAACCAGTACAACCGGCGCTGGGAGGAGCGCGGCGGAGCTCCCGTCGACCGCATCCGCACCGTCTACAACGGCGTCGACCCGGCCCTCTTCCCCGAGGCCGGACCCGAACCCGAGACCCCCACCCTCAGCTGGTGCGGCCGGGTCGACCCCATCAAGGACCTGGAGACCCTGATCAGGGCGTACGCGATCTCCCGCGCCGAACTTCCGGCGCTGCGGCTCCGCCTGTTCGGCCCCGTCCCGGCCGGGAACGAGGACTACCTGACCCGCCTGGAGAAACTCGCCGCCGAACTGGGGGTGACCGACGGCGTCTCCTTCGAGGGCCGGATCAGCGACGTCCCCTCGGCCTACGCGGCCGGCAGCGTGGTCATGCTCTCCTCCATCAGCGAGGGCTTCCCCTTCTCCCTCATCGAGGCCATGTCCTGCGGTCGCGCCACCGTCTCCACGGACGTCGGAGGCGTACGGGAAGCCGTCGGCGACACCGGGATCGTCGTCCCGCCCCGCGAACCGGCCGTCATGGCCGCCGCCGTCTCCGCGCTCCTCCGCGACGGCGCCCGCCGCGCCGAACTCGGCCGCCGGGCCCGCCGACGCGTGATCGACCAGTTCACCCTGCACCGCTCGGTGGACGGCTTCCGGCAGATCTACCGCGAACTCGCGGGCGCCCGCCCGCCGCGCCCGGCCCCGGCCGCCACCTCCCTCCGCCTGAGCATCCCCGCCCCGCGCCGCACCTCCCCGGCCCTCGTCCCAGGAGGCACCCCGGCATGAGCGGCTCCCTCTGGCTGAAACCCCCGAAGACGGGCGAGTCCCCGCTCCCGGCGATCCCGCGCCCCCGCCGAGCGCACCCGGCGGCCCGCCCGGCCGAGACCCCGGCACCCGCTGTCCCCACCGGGGCCCCGGCACCCGCCGGGCCCCCGTCCCCGCCCCCGGCGGGCCGCCCCGCCGGGCCCCCGCCCCCGACGGCTCCGCCGCCCACCGCCCCGCCCCCCGCCGGAGACGGCCTCGCCGCCGATCCGCTCGACGAACTCGCCGCGCGGCTCGACGGGTTCGTCGCCGCCGCCGTGCACCCGGACGAGATCGCCGCCATCCTCGAGTCCGACGGCATGACCGACGAGCACATCCGGCTCACCTACGGCCGCGCCGACTCCTTCTCCCTCGCCGAGGAGCTCTACGCGCGCGTGGAACGGCGCCACCCCGAGCCGTCGGCACCGTCCGAGGACGTCCGGCACGGCGAGCTGTGGGGCTGTCTGCTGCGCGGACTCGTCTTCGCGCTCCCCGCCCTCGCGTACGTCCTCGCCGCCCCGCTGCTCGCCGCGGAACACGGCCGGTTCGGACTCCCCGCCGGGACCGTCCCGCTGCTCGCCGGGGCCGTCACCGGCTGGGTCTGGAACCAGGCCCTCTCCCACCGCGCGTACACCTGGCTCGGCCTCGGCGACCGGGCCGCCGCCGCCCGCGCGCTGCTCACCGGCGCCCCGGCCGGCGCCCTCGCGGGGACGGCCGTCGCCCTCGGGACCGCCGGGCCCGGCGAGACCCCGGCCGCCGTCTTCGCCGCCGGCCAGTCGCTCTACCTCGCCGCCGCGACCGTACTCCTCGTCCTCGGCCGCGAACGGGCCCTGCTCCGCGCCCTGCTGCCGCTCACCGGCGCCGTCCCCGCCTTCCGCTGGGACCTGCCCGACGCGCTGCGCACCGCACTGCTCCTCGCCTCGCTCGCCGCGTCCGTCGCCCTCGCCGCCGTCGTCCTGCTCCCCGGCGCCCGCCGGGGAGCGGCGGGCCGCGGCGGACCCCCGCGCGCCGCCTCCCTCCCGTACGGCCTCTTCGGCCTCGGCAGCGGCCTGCTCGTCCTCCACGCGGGCGTGGCCGACACGCTGGTGAGCGGGGCGGGGGCGGTCATCGCGCTCACCCTCTCCATGGGCCCGGCCGAGTGGCTCCTGCACCGCTTCCGGGGCGAGAGCCTGACCCGGCTGCGGACCCTCACCACCGCCCGCGAGTTCCGCCGGGCGGTCACCGGCACCCTCGTGCTCTGCCTCGGCGCCTACCTCACCGTGCTCCTCGCCCTCACCCTCGCCGCGACCCTGGCCTGGCCCGGCGCGCCGTGGCCGACGCTCCCGCGCCTGGCCACCCTGCTCCTGATCGGGACCGTGCTCTGGCTCGGGCTGCTGCTCCAGGCCTTCGGCGCGGTGCTCAGCGCCGCCGCCGTCTGCCTGTTCGCGGCGGCCGCGCAGACGCTGCAGCCGGTGGCGGGCCCGGTGGCCGCCGGGGGAGCGGCGGCACTGCTCGCCGTCCTGACCTCCGCCCTCCTGGTACGACCGACCGCCCACCGCGCTTAGGGACGCCATGACGAACCCCTCCCTCCTGGTGCCGTACTACGAGCACCCGTCCGAACGCCCCGAGGCCTGGTCGGCGCTCGTCGGCGCGGCCCCGTCCCTGTACGGCGTCGTCCTCAACCCGGCGAGCGGCGCCGGCGAGGCGCCCGACCCGGCGTTCGCCGAGGCCGCCGGGCGGCTGCGGGCGGCCGGGGCGCGGGTCCTCGGCTACGTGGACACCGCCTACGGCCGCCGCCCGCACGCCGAGGTCGTCGCCGAACTGGTCCGCCACCGCGACTGGTACGGCGCCGACGGGGCCTTCCTGGACCAGGTGGCGACCGCGCCCGCCGCCCTCGCCCACTACCGCCGCATCGCGGTCGCCGCCCGCGCCGCCGGGGCCGCGACCCTGGTCTTCAACCACGGGGCCCACCCGGCCCCCGGTTACGAGGCGCAGGCCGACCTCCTCGTCACCTTCGAGGGCCCCTGGGACACGTACCGGACGCTCGACCTGCCGGTCGCCGCCCACTACTGCCACCTCGTCTACGCGGCCCCGGCGGACTTCCGCCCGGCCACCCCGGTGCACTGCGCCGTCCCGGGCACGGGCGCGCACCCCTGGGGCACCCTCCCGCACCTCCTGGAGTCCGCCCGATGAGACGACCCCTGCTGCCGCTCGCGGGCCTCCTCCTCCTCCTCGCCACGGCCTGCACGGCCGCCCCCGACCCGGACGCCAAGACGACCGGCGACCGCTGGCGGCCGGCCCCCGGGCTCGCCTGGCAGTGGCAGCTCAGCGGCCGGCTCGACCCGTCCGTCGACGTCCCGGTGTACGACATCGACGGCTTCGACCACCCGGCGTCGACCGTCGCCGACCTCCACCGCCGGGGCCGCAAGGTCGTCTGCTACCTGTCCACCGGAGCCTGGGAGGACTTCCGCCCCGACGCCGGCGACTTCCCGAAGGCCCTCCTCGGCAAGGGGAACGGCTGGGAGGGCGAGCGCTGGCTCGACATCCGCCGCACCGACCTCCTCGCGCCGCTCATGGCGAAGCGCCTCGACATGTGCCGGGACAAGGGCTTCGACGCCGTCGAACCCGACAACATGGACGGCTACGGGAACCGCACCGGCTTCCCCCTGACCGCCGCCGACCAGCTCCGCTACAACCGCCTCATCGCCGGCATGGCCCATGAGCGGGGCCTCGCGGTCGGCCTCAAGAACGACCTGGACCAGATCCCGAAGCTGCTGCCGGACTTCGACTTCGCGGTCAACGAGCAGTGCGCGGAGTACGACGAGTGCGGTCGCCTCGCCCCGTTCGTCGCGGCGGGCAAGGCCGTCTTCCACGTCGAGTACGAGCTGACGACGGACCAGTTCTGCCCCCAGGCCCGGAAGCTGGGCCTCAGCTCCCTGCGGAAGCGGTACGAACTGGACGCCTGGCGCCAAGCCTGCTGACGCGCCGAGCCTGTCGGCCCGCCGGCCCCGTCAGCCCGCCGACCCCAGCGTCAGCGCGATCAGGGTCGCCGTCGCCGCCGTCTCCTCCACCGCGCCGAACACGTCGCCCGTCACCCCGCCGAAGCGCCGCACGCAGCGGCGGAGCAGCAGCGCCGCCGCCCCGAGGCCCGCGCCGGCCGCCAGGACGTCGCGGACGGCGTCGTACGGGGAGAGCAGGAGGCCCGTCGCGGCGCCGAGGACCAGGACGAGGGCGGTCGTGAGGGTCGCGGAGCGGGTCGGGACCGTCGCGGCGACGATCGCGCCGAGGCCCTCGGGGCGGGCCGCCGGGACGCCTTGACGGGACGCGTGGGTGAGGGCGAGACGGGCCACGGTGGCGGCGAGGGCCGCCGCGACGGTGCCGCGCGCCCAGCCCTCCCCGTACAGCTCGTACAGCGCGGCGACCTGGGCGAGCAGGACGAGGACCAGCGCGATGACGCCGAACGGGCCGATGTCCGACTGCTTCATGATGCGCAGCGCGTCCTCGGCGGGCTTGGCGCTGCCGAGTCCGTCGGCGGTGTCCGCGAGGCCGTCGAGGTGGAGGCCCCGGGTGAGCACGGCGGGGACGGCGGTGGTGACGACGGCCGCGAGCAGCGGGCCCGAGCCGAGCAGCAGGAACACCGCGCCGGCCGCGGCGGAGCAGAGCCCGACGACCAGCCCCGCGAGCGGGGCGCTGAGCATGCCGGCGCGCGCCGCGTCCCGGTCCCAACGGGTGATGCGGGCGGGGAACACGGTGAGGGTGCCGAAGGCGAAACGCAGGCCGTCCATCCGGGCAGGGTAATCGCCGCCCCCGGACGGTAGATTGCGCATACCGTGCATATCGGAAGTGGGTGGCATGGGTCACTGGTTCTCCCGGAACATCGTCGAGCCCGGCAAGCTCCCGATGCTGCTCGCTCTGACCTCCTTCGTCCTGACATTCCTGGTCACCCGCACCGTCACCCGGCTCATCCGGGCAGGGAAGGGACCCTTCCGGAACGTCTCCTCGGGAGGCCTCCACATCCATCACGTCGTGCCGGGCGTCGTCCTCACGATCCTCGGCGGATTCGGCGCGGTGGCCAGCGACCGGCACGGCGTCGGCGCGGCCGTCTTCGCCGTCGTCTTCGGGATCGGCGCCGGGCTCGTCCTGGACGAGTTCGCGCTCATCCTCCACCTCGACGACGTGTACTGGTCGGACGAGGGCCGCAAGAGCGTCGAGGTCGTCGTCCTCACCGCGGCCCTGGTCCTGCTGACCCTGGGCGGCTTCTCGCCCCTCGGCGTCAACGACATGACGTCGGAGGAGCGCCAGGACCGGACGGTCTTCCTCCTCACCGTCGCCCTGAACTTCCTGATCGTCCTGGTCACCCTGGTGAAGGGGAAGCTCCGGATGGCCGTGTTCGGGATCCTGGTCCCGTTCGTGGCGATCGTCGGTGCCGTCCGGCTGGCCCGCCCCGGCTCCTGGTGGTCCCGGCACCTCTACGGCCGCCGCCACCGAGCCAGGGCCCGCTCCCGGATCCGCGCCTACCGCCACGACAAGCGCTGGACCAAGGTGCGGCGCCGCGTTCAGGACCTGATCGGCGGCTTCCAGGAGCGCGTGCCCGGCCGGGGCTCGACGCCGTCCTGACCCCGTCCGCGCCGGGCCCGGAACGCGATCAGGGCGAGGACGGCGGCGATCGCCGCGATGTGCTCCTTGCCCGCCAGGTTCGCCTTGACCACCACCTCGACCACCATCGCGAGCACCACCAGCGAGCCCGTCCACCGCGCCCCGTACCGCCAGCAGACGTAGACGGCGAGGCCCACCACGGCCGCCGAGGGGCCGGTGTCGACGACCTGCGCGTCGGAGGCGGGCAGCCCGAAGGGGCTGTCCGGGCCGAGGGCGATGCCCACGCGCGCGTAGAGCGTTCCGGCCAGCGTCGCCAGATAGGCGACGGCGAGCGTCCGCCACCGCCCGAGGCAGATCTCGGCGATCCCGAACACCAGCAGGACCTGGGCGAGGGCGCCCCAGACGGGCAGGTCGAGCGCGGGCACGAACAGCGACAGCGGCGTCCGCAGCAGCGCGAGCCACAAGGGGTCCTCGGCCCGTACGGAACCGATGTCCTGGACCGGCTGATAGCCCCAGTCCTGGTTCTGGACGAGCTGGAACAGGGCGGTCAGACAGACGGCGCCGAGCGTCATCGGCACCGCCCTCCACCGCTTCACGGCCAGTGCCGTCCGTACGGTGGTGAACAGCGGTCCCCACTCACGGCGGGCGAAGTCCTTCGGGGCCCCTCTCAACGACCGCTCTCCAGGTGTTTGCGGTGCATCCACTTCGGCAGACCGGGGGCCTCCAGGAAGCCCTCGGCCCGCCCGGCGGCGAGGCCGATGCGCAGCAGGTCCGCGCTCTTCTCGAAGAGCATGAATCGGGGCTCCCAGATCGGTCGGTACTTGGCGTTGGCGCGGTACAGCGACTCGATCTGCCACCAGCGGGAGAAGAAGCTGAGCAGTGAACGCCACATGCGCAGCACGGGTCCCGCCCCGAGCTTCGAGCCACGTTCGAAGACGGAGCGGAACATCGCGAAGTTGAGCGAGACCTGAGTGATCCCGATCTCCTTGGCCCGCTGCAGGAGTTCGATGACCATGAACTCCATCAGGCCGTTCTCGGAGTCCCGGTCACGGCGCATCAGGTCCAGCGAGAGCCCCTTCGGCCCCCAGGGGACGAAGGACAGCAGCGCCCGCAGCTCGCCCTTCTCGTCGGTGCACTCCAGCATCACGCAGCGACCGTCCCGGGGGTCGCCCAGCCGGCCGAGCGCCATCGAGAAACCGCGCTCGGTGGCCCCGTCCCGCCAGTCGTCCGCCTTGCGCAGCAGCTCGGCCATCTCCTCGGCGGGAATGTCCTCGTGGCGCCGGATCCGGACCTCGTACCCGGCCCGCTTGACCCGGTTGAAGGCCTGCCGGACCGTCCGCATCGCCCGGCCGTCCAGGGTGAACTCGTCGGTCTCCACGATCGCCTCGTCGCCCAGCTCCAGGGCGTCCAGGCCGTGCCGGGCGTAGATGACGCCGGCCTCCTCGCTCGCACCCATCACCGCCGGGATCCAGCCGTGCTCGCGCGCCTCGGCGAGCCAGGGCTCGATGGCGCCCGGCCAGGCCTCGGGGTCGCCGATCGGGTCGCCCGAGGCGAGCGAGACGCCGCCGACCACCCGGTAGGCGATGGCCGCCTTCTCGCTCGGCGACCACACGACGCTCTTCTCGCGGCGCAGCGCGAAGTAGCCGAGCGAATCGCGCTCGCCCTGCTTGTCGAGCAGGATCCGCAGCCGCTCCTCGTCCTCCTCGGTCAGCGGGTCGACGGCCCGCCGGGAGCGGAAGGCGGCGAAGAGCACCGCGAAGAGCAGCAGCGTGGACAGGACGTTGATGGTGACGTCGACCCAGCCGGGGGTGTGGATGCCGGTGAAACCGGAGTCGTCGGAGGCCAGCGTGGCCAGCCGCAGCAGGCCGTACTTCCAGCGGTCCATGAAGGTGGAGTGGCCGGTGGACTCGTTGGTGACGGTCACCAGGAAGGCGGCGAGCAGCGAGGTGACGAGCAGTCCGCCGACCGCCACCCCCGCCGCGAGCCTGGGGTTGGAGCGGTCGCCCTTCGCGTAGAACTCCTTGCGTCCGAGCAGCAGCGCGAGGACGAACGCGGCGGTGAGGACGAGCGAGATCCAGTTCTGGGCGTGCTGCCGGATCTCCGGGAAGATCATCACGAGCGCGAAGAGCAGCAGGAAGAGACCGCTGAGCACCAGGTTGAGGATCCACGCGGCCCGCTTGCGGCGCCGCATGGTGATCGCGAGGAAGAGCGTGAAGACGCCCGAGGCGAACCCCGCGGTGAGCATGTACGGGGTGAAGTAGTTGTCCTCGTTGTGGCGGCGCAGGTCGTTGCCGAACGAGACCCACACGGCGCTCAGGAAGTTGATGAACGTGACGGCGCGCAGGTACCAGACCGCGAACGCGGCGCTGCGCCGCGAACGGGTGGTCGTGCCCCGGGGTGCTGCATCGGCAGACAAGCGTACTTCTCCCATGAAAAGCGATCATATGGGGCATTACTCGCGGCGTGGAGACGCCCAAGGCGGTCGCGCGCGCGTCGCGCGCGACCGCCCCGGGGACGACCGTCCTCTTCCGTCCGCGCTCAGGCCTCCGCGGCGCCCTCGGCGTCCACGG
Source organism: Streptomyces sp. NPDC053513 (assembly GCF_044544765.1). Lineage (NCBI taxonomy): Bacteria > Bacillati > Actinomycetota > Actinomycetes > Kitasatosporales > Streptomycetaceae > Streptomyces > Streptomyces sp. NPDC053513. The sequence goes on along the minus strand of NZ_JBITXP010000028.1, from coordinate 2,826 downwards.
CGCCCGGATCCGGACGTTCGGGCAGCTCCGCGGCGAACGCCGCCGCGGCCCGGACGAGGGGAAGTGCGAGCAATGCCCCGGTTCCCTCACCCACATGGACGCCGTGATCGAGCAGCGGGTTGAGCGCCATCCGGTCCAGGGCCTTCGCCTGCGCCGGCTCCCCGCTCACCTGGCCCGCCAGCCACCAGTCCGGCGCCCGGAACGCCGCCCGCTGCGCCACCAGCGCACAGGCCGCGCCCACCACACCGTCCAGGATCACCGGCATCCGCCGCACCGAGGCCTGCAGCAGGAACCCGGTCGTCGCCGCCAGATCCGCCCCGCCGACCGCCGAGAGGAGCGACAGCTGGTCGCCCAGGACCGGCCGGGCCCGCCGCAGCGCGTCCCGGATCGCCGCGCACTTGCGCATCCACGCCAGATCGTCGATCCCGGCACCGCCCCGGCCGGTCACCACCGAGGCGTCCGTCCCGCACAGCGCCGCGATCAGCGTGGCCGCCGGGGTCGTCCCGCCGACGCTCAGATCCCCGAGCACCACCAGATCGGTGCCCGAGTCCGCCTCCTCGTCGGCGATCGCGATGCCGAGCCGGACCGCCGCCTCGGTCTCCTCGACCGTCAGCGCGTCCGCCACGTCGATCCGGCCGCTGCCCCGCCGCACCCGGTGCCGCACGACCTCGGCGGGCAACAGCTCCGGATCGCAGTCCAGACCGGCGTCCACGACCCGCACCGGCACGTCCATCGAGCGGGCGAGCACGGCCACCGGGCTCACCCCGTCGAGCACCGCGCGCACCAGCTCGTGCGCCGTGCCCGCGGCCCGGCCCGACACGCCGAGCGAGGCCACCCCGTGGTCGCCCGCGAACAGCACGACCTTCGGCTGCTCGATCGCCCGCACCTTGACCGAGGCCTGCGCCGCGGACAGCCACTCGCCCAGCTCGTCCAGCCGCCCGAGCGCCCCCGGCGGCACGGTCAGCCGCTCCCTGCGCTCCTCGGCGTCACGCCGTATCCCGCCGTCGGGGCGCTCGATCAGATCGGAGAAGTCGTCCAGGTTCAAGGGTTCCGCCTAGTGACAAGTCAGCGAGGGCCATCAGCGATCGGAACCCTACCCGCGCAGTACGAGCGCCTGCCCCGCGACCACGAGGACGACCTCCTCGCACTCCTCCGCGAAGGACGCGTTCAGCCGCCCCAGCTCGTCCCGGAACCGGCGGCCCGCCGCCGTCGCCGGCACCACCCCCGAGCCGACCTCGTTCGTCACCGCCACGACCGTGCGGCGCGTCGCCCGCACCGCCGCCACCAGCTCCGCCGTCCGCTCCCGCAGCGCCGCCTGCCCGCCGTCCGCCCAGGTCGCGTCGTCCCACGCCCCCACCCGGTCCATGGCGTCCGTCAGCCACAGCGACAGACAGTCGATCAGCAGCGCCGGACCGTCCTCCACGAGCAGCGGTACGAGCTCGCAGGTCTCGGCCGTACGCCACGAACCCGGCCGCCGCTCCCGGTGCAGCCCGACCCGCTCGGCCCACTCCGGGTCGCCCTCCCGGGTCCCGCCCGTCGCCACGTACAGCACCTCGGGGAAGGTCTCCAGGCGCCGCTCGGCCTCCACCGACTTCCCCGACCGGGCCCCGCCCGTCACCAGGGTCCGCCGGGGCACCTCCGGCACCTCGTGGTAGTCGCCGACGTACAGCGTCGTCCCGTCCGGCACCGCCCGCACCCCCGCCGCCGCGAGCCGCCGGTCCAGCTCGGCTCCCGTCGGCACGTCGTGGTCCAGGTGCACCGCGATCACCTCGGTCGCCGGACCCACCGCCCCGACCGCCCGCAGCCGGGCCAGCCCGTCCGGCCGCCCCGTCACATCGGCGACCACCATGTCGTACGGGTCGAGACGGCCGCCCGCCAGCCCGGCGGGCGCGCCGCCCGGCGGCAGGTACAGCAGCCGCTCGCCGTCGGCCGAGGTCACCTCGTACCCGGTCCCCGGCGAGTCCATCGGCACGGCCCGCACCCGGTGCCCGCTGATCAGCGTCAACTCCTGCCCGTCCGGCACCCGCCCGGCCGTCGGAAGCCCCGCGGGCACCTCGACGGCGGGCCCGTCGTGCGGATGCGTGAGGAGCACCTGCCGCACCCCCACCAGCGAATGCCCCGACCGGGCGGCGGCGAGGGCGGCCCCGGGGGTCAGATCGAGCAGCAGGGCCCCGTCCACGAGCAGCGCGGTCGCGGACCGCGCACGCGGCCCCCGGGAGCGGGCGCACACGGCGCAGGGGCAGTCGGGACGGGGGAGGCCGAGCGGGGCGCCGGTGCCGAGCAGAGTCAGTTCCACCCTCAGATCCTCCCGCGCCACCGCGAGGCGTGCGCGCCCGGCTACGCTGCGGGCAGGAAACCGATCATCCGGAGGCTGACATGGCATGGACGTGGCGGTTCGAGAAGTCCGACGGCACGGAGGTCGAGCCGGTGGTGACCCCCGAGGAGTTCACCACCCAGGGCGACGCGGAGAGCTGGATCGGCGAGCACTGGCGTGACCTCCTGGGCGGCGGCGCGGACCAGGTCACGCTGTCGGAGGACGGCAGGAAGATCTACGGCCCGATGCCCCTCGACGCGGAGGGCTAGAACCGGCCCCGGGGTGCCGGCCACCCCGCCGGCACCCCCGTCGCGAGCACGCCCGCCGAGACGACGCCCACCCCTCGCGCCCACCGCTGTGGGCTGCGCCCGTGGGGCGGTGCCCCGCCGTTGTGGGCGCGCGCCCGCCGGGCCGGTGCCCCCGTTGTGGGCAGTCGTTCCGCTGGGGCGGAACGGGTGGGCACAACGGACCCGCGCCCTGCCGGCGCCCGAGGCTGCTGTGCCTGAACCCGC
>NZ_JBITXP010000027.1:0-96942 GCF_044544765.1 Streptomyces sp. NPDC053513 | reverse complement strand
GGATCGCCTCGATGGTGGCGATGCCGTCCTTGCGGGACTCCTCCTGGCCGGTGCAGATGGTGAAGGTCAGGGTGTCGATCAGGATGTCCGACTCCCTGATCCCCCAGTTGCCGGTGAGGTCCGCGATGAGCCGTTCGGCGATCGCGACCTTCGTCTCGGCCGTCCGGGCCTGGCCCTCCTCGTCGATCGTCAGCGCCATCAGCGCCGCGCCGTGCTCCTTCGCGAGCGCCGTGACCTTGGCGAAGCGGGAGTCGGGTCCGTCGCCGTCCTCGTAGTTGACCGAGTTGATGACGGCCCGGCCGCCCAGCTTCTCCAGACCCGCCCGCAGGACGTCCACCTCGGTGGAGTCCAACACGATCGGCAGCGTCGAGGCGGTGGCGAAACGGCCCGCCAGCTCCCGCATGTCCGCGACGCCGTCCCGGCCCACGTAGTCCACGCACAGGTCCAGCATGTGCGCGCCCTCGCGGATCTGGTCCCGCGCCATCTCCACGCAGTCGTCCCAGCGGCCCTCCAGCATGGCCTCGCGGAACTTCTTCGACCCGTTGGCGTTGGTCCGCTCGCCGATCGCCAGGTACGAGGTGTCCTGCCGGAACGGCACGTGGCCGTACAGGGACGCGGCGCCGGGTTCGGAGACCGGCCGGCGGTCGAGCACGGCGGCGCCGCGCACGCGCGCCACGATCTCCCGCAGGTGCTCCGGGGTCGTCCCGCAGCAGCCGCCGACCAGGGCCGGGCCGTACTCCCGTACGAACTGCTCCTGTGCGTCGGCCAGTTCGCCCGGCGACAGGGGGTAGTGGGCGCCGTCCTTCCCGAGCACCGGCAGGCCCGCGTTCGGCATGACCGAGATCGGGATCCGGGCGTGCCGGGAGAGGTGCCGCAGGTGCTCGGCCATCTCCACCGGGCCCGTGGCGCAGTTCAGGCCGATCATGTCGATGCCGAGGGGCTCCAGGGCGGTCAGCGCGGCGCCGATCTCGGAGCCGAGCAGCATCGTCCCGGTCGTCTCCACGGTGACCTGCACGATCACGGGCAGGTCCACGCCGACCCAGTCCAGGGCCCGGCGGGCGCCGATGACGGCCGCCTTCGTCTGGAGCAGGTCCTGCGAGGTCTCGACGAGCAGGGCGTCGGCGCCGCCGCGGATCAGGCCCTCCGCGTTCTGCTGGAAGGCGTCCCGGAGCGGCTCGTACGTGACGTGGCCGAGGGTCGGCAGTTTCGTGCCGGGTCCCATGGAGCCGAGGACCCAGCGGGGGCGGCCGTCGGCGGCCGTGTGGGCGTCGGCGGAGGCGCGGGCGATGCGGGCGCCGGCCTCGGACAGCTCGTACACCTGGTTCTCGATGCCGTACTCGGCGAGCGCGGCCAGGTTCGCCCCGAAGGTGTTGGTCTCGACGCAGTCCACGCCGACGGAGAAGTAGGCGTCGTGGACGGCGGCGACGATGTCGGGGCGCGTGAGGTTGAGGATCTCGTTGCAGCCCTCCAGCTGCCGGAAGTCGTCCATCGACGGGTCGGCGGCCTGGAGCATGGTGCCCATGGCCCCGTCGGCGACGACGACCCGCGTCGCGAACTCGTCCCTGAGCGACGGCCTCGTGCGAGTCCTCTCGGCCGGCCTCGTGTCAGCCCCCTCGGACCTCATGTCAGCCCCCTCAGGTGGGTGACGAGCGTCGCCGTGCAGCCGACGCCGTACGTCGTCCTGATCCGGTCCAGGAGGGAGTCCCGGTGCAGCCGGTACTCCTGCGTGCCGACGTAGTCGAGGACGGTGGCCGCGACCGCGCAGCCCAGCTGTGCCGCGCACCGCTCGGGCACGCCCCACAGCGTCCCCGCGAGGAATCCGGCGCGGAAGGCGTCCCCGACGCCGGTGGGGTCGACGACCGCCGGGACCTCCACGGCGGGCACGGAGAGGGTGGCGCGGCCCTCGCCGCGGATGCGGACGCCGGCCTCGCCTTGGGTGGTGACCCAGGTGCCGACGCGGCGCAGGACCTCCTCCTGCGGCCAGCCGGTCTTCTCCAGGAGGAGCGCCGTCTCGTACTCGTTGGTGAACAGGAACCGGGCCCCGTCCACCAGCTCCCGCACCTGCTCCCCGTCGAGCCGCGCCAGCTGCTGCGAGGGGTCGGCGGCGAAGGGGATCCCCAGGTCACGGCAGGCGCGGGTGTGCCGGAGCATGGCCTCGGGGTCGTCCGGGGAGACCAGGACCAGTTCCAGGCGGCCGGTGCGCGCGGCGACCTCGCGGAGGTCGATCTCGCGCGCCTCGGCCATCGCCCCGGCGTAGAAGGTGGCGATCTGGTTCTGGGCCCGGTCGGTGGTACAGACGAAGCGGGCGGTGTGGAGCGACTCGCTGACGCGCACCGAGTCGGTGTCCACGCCGTGGTCCTTGAGCCAGACCCGGTACGGCTCGAAGTCGGCGCCGACCGCGCCCACGAGGGCGGGCCGCAGGCCGAGGACACCGAGTCCGAAGGCGATGTTCGCTGCCACTCCGCCGCGCCTGACCTCCAGGTTGTCGGCGAGGAACGACAGGGAGACCCGGTCGAGCCGGTCCGCGAGGAGCTGCTCGCTGAACCAGCCGGGGAAGGTCATCAGATGGTCGGTCGCGATGGATCCCGTGACAGCGATGCGCATCTCCCTCAGACCCCCGCTGCCTTCTTCAGGGCCTCCACCCGGTCCGTGCGCTCCCAGGTGAAGTCGGGGAGTTCGCGGCCGAAGTGGCCGTACGCCGCCGTCGCCGCGTAGATCGGCCGCTTGAGGTCCAGGTCGCGGATGATCGCCGCCGGCCGCAGGTCGAAGACCTCGCTCACGGCCTCCTGGATCCGCTCGTCCGGGAGCGTGCCCGTCCCGAAGGTCTCCACGAAGAGGCCGACCGGCTCGGCCTTGCCGATGGCGTACGCGACCTGCACCTCGCAGCGCTTCGCCAGGCCGGCCGCGACGACGTTCTTCGCGACCCACCGCATGGCGTACGCCGCCGAGCGGTCCACCTTGGACGGGTCCTTGCCGGAGAAGGCGCCGCCGCCGTGGCGGGCCATCCCGCCGTACGTGTCGATGATGATCTTCCGGCCGGTGAGTCCGGCGTCGCCCATCGGGCCGCCGACCTCGAAGCGCCCGGTCGGGTTGACCAGGAGCCGGTAGCCGTCGGACTCCAGGCTGACGCCCTCCTCGACGAGCTGCTTGAGGACGTGCTCGACGACGTACTCGCGGACGTCCGGGGTGAGCAGGCCCTCGACGGAGATGTCGGCGGCGTGCTGCGAGGAGACGACGACCGTGTCGAGGCGGACCGGGCGGTCGCCGTCGTACTCGATGGTGACCTGCGTCTTGCCGTCGGGACGCAGGTAGGGCACGGTGCCGTCCTTGCGGACCTCGGTGAGCCGCCGGGAGAGGCGGTGGGCGAGGGCGATCGGCAGCGGCATCAGCTCGGCCGTGTCGTCGCAGGCATAGCCGAACATCAGGCCCTGGTCGCCGGCGCCCTGGGACGCCAGCTCGTCCTCCACTCCTTCCACCCGGGCCTCGTGGGCGGTGTCGACGCCCTGCGCGATGTCCGGCGACTGGGCGCCGATGGACACCGACACGCCGCAGGAGGCGCCGTCGAAGCCCTTCGCGGAGGAGTCGTAGCCGATGTCGAGGACGGCGTCGCGCACCAGCTGGGCTATCGGCGCGTACGCGGAGGTGGTGACCTCGCCGGCGATGTGGACCTGGCCGGTGGTGATCAGGGTCTCGACGGCGACCCGGGAGTGCGGGTCCTCGGCGAGCAGGGCGTCGAGGATCGTGTCGCTGATCCGGTCGGCGATCTTGTCGGGGTGGCCCTCGGTCACGGACTCCGAGGTGAAGAGGCGGCGGCTCATGCCTGGACCTCCACCGGGGTCTTGAAGAAGTGCTGCTCGATGGCGCCGAGGGTGCGGATGGAGTCGACCTCCAGGGTCTCCATCTGGATGGCGGTGCCGCTCTCCTGCTCCAGGAGGAAGACGAACTCGACGAAGGACAGCGAGTCGATGAGCCGGTTCTCGATCAGGTCGAGGTCGGGCGCGATGTCGTCGCGCTCGGGGTGACGCTCGAGGATCCAGTTCTTCACCGTCTGCAGGCCGTCGGCCATGGTTGCTCTCCTTTTCGCTACTGCTCGTTGGGGATGCTGGATACGTAGGGGGTGGGGGCGATGATCGGCGCCGCGACCGCGACCGCGTAGTCCACGTCGTGGCTGATGGACACGGTGATCTCGGTGATGCCGGACTCCGCGGCCATCTCGGCGGCCGTCCGGTGCAGCTCCACGAGCGGCCAGCCGCCCTCGGAGCGCCGCACGACGATGTCCGGCCACGGCAGGAACCTGCCTCGGACCCGTAAGGTCTTGAACGCCGCTTCCTTCGCCGCGATCCGCCCGCACAGGCTCAGGACGTCGAGCCCGGAGGAGGTGCGGCAGTCGGCGAGCTCGCCGGGGGTGAGCATCCGCTCGAAGAACCGCTCCCCGTACTGGGCGAGGAGCCTGCGGACACGGTTGACGGACACGATGTCCATGCCGAGGTTCGCCCACCCCAGTCCGCCCGCCGGCGGGGCGGCGGGACGGGCCGGCACGTCAGATCACCGGCCCGGCCGCGCCGCTCGCACCGGCCGACACCCGGCGGGAGGCGTCGCGCACCGCCCGGGTGGCGGTCTCCCAGCTGCCGTGGCGCCGGGTCAGCGCGGACAGCCAGCGCTCCAGGCCGAAGGCGACGCAGCTGGTGAAGGCGGGGCCGCCGGTCGACGCGAGGGTGATGTCGCAGCGGTCGCCGAAGAAGTTCCGGTGCGTGTTGACCGAGGCGATCGCCAGGTCCTCGTACAGGAACTCGTACTTCACCGGGGTGAGCCGCTGGAGGACCGCCTTGGAGCTGCCCTTGTCGAAGAAGGGGTCGCAGGCGGCCTCCTTGCGCAGCGGCAGGTCGAGCGCCGCGGCGAAGGCCTGGATGCGGGTGGTGAAGTCCGCGAGGTGCGTCTCGGCGTGTTCGCGCGAGCCGATCGCGACGACCTCCCGCATGCGGAAGCCGAGCTGGCGCCGCATTCCCTCGTAGTGGGTCTCCTTGCGGAAGCACCAGGAGCAGATGGTGACGAGGGTGTCGTCCGCGACCCGGGTGCCCTGGTGGTCGAGGTAGACGGCGTAGCAGGAGGCCGAGGGCAGGCCGAGCGCGGCGGGTTCGAGCGCGTCGCTCGGGAAGCGGCCGGCGGTGGTGTCGAAGGGCGTGGTCGCGCGGCGCTCCAGGTCGAGCGGGGCGGCGACGACGGCCTGGTGGGGGAAGTTGTCGTAGTAGTCGAGCTTCGCCAGGTCGGCGGCGGGCAGGAGCGGGGGCATGGTCATCGGGCGGGCGCCCGCGGTCACTCCCCAGCCCTCGAAGGTGTCGTCGAGGAGCCGCAGCAGGCGGGTCCCCTCCGGGCCGAGCGAGGGCAGGCCCCTGGTCTCCCCGACGTTCTGCTCGGGGGTCGTCGTGGTCATGGTCGGTGCACCTCTCGGGTGGGAGGTTCCTGGAGCTCAGACGACGGGCAGGGTGTCGTCGGAGAAGATCCCGGTCTTCAGGAAGAAGGCGAGCGGCTTGCGGATCGCCTTGCGCTCGTGGGGGCGGCGGCGCTCGTCGGCGACCAGGGCGTTGCGCAGGGCCAGCGGGTCGGCGATGCCGGCGTCGCGGTAGACGTGCGGGTTGTAGAGGGAGTTGATGCTGTAGACGACGTACCGCTTGAGGTACGCCTCGACCTCGCGGACCCGGTCGGCGCTCACGGCCTGGCACATCCGCTGGTACAGGAGGGAGACCAGCTCGCGTCCGAAGGCGATGTGGCGGGACTCGTCCTGGTGGTGGATGCGGTTGACCTCGCGGATGGTGTGGCAGAGGGTGTCGTCCTTCGCCATCCGGGAGTTGTAGTGGTCGACGAGCTCCTCGAAGAAGAGGATGCGGGTGAAGACGAGGAAGTTCTCGACCTCGGGCTCCCAGGCGGCGTCGGCGCGCATGGCGGTGGAGCCGTAGATCTTGTGGCCGTAGCGCCGGCAGAACTCGGAGAAGAACCACATGTGTTCGTTCTCCTCGCCGATGAAGTGGTGGAAGAAGTCCGAGGGGACCTCGAAGCCGGGCATGTGGATGCGGCCGACGACCTCGATGAGGAGTTCGCGGATGCCGTGCACGTTGAGGCTGTAGAAGTTGATGGACTCCCACTTCGACAGGCGCTGGAGCGTTTCCTCGCCGAGGGTGTCGAAGTGCTCGGTGCCGTGGACGGTGAGCAGCTCCGGCGTCATCCAGAAACGGTTCTCCTCCAGCGTCTCGGGCCACTGGAAGGTCTGGTACGGGTTGTAGTAGTCCTCGACCGAGCGCTCGCTGAGGCGGCTGAGGACTTCCATGAAGCGGTCGGTGACCGGCAGGGGGGCGGCGACGCCCATGATCTCGCTCCTTCGGAGGGTTACGGGCGGACTTCGTAGACCGCGTTGACCGGCGTCTCGGTGGCGCGCCGCCAGCGGGTGAAGCCGGCCTCCTCGGCGATGGCCCGGAAGGCCTTCTCGCCGGAGTGGTTGCCGAGGGCGTGCGGGCCGCGCTGCGCGACCGCGACCGGCAGGCACATCACGGCGGACAGGGCCATGAACATGCGGGCGGCGGGGGTCTGGGCGTCGACGTCCTGCGGGGAGACGTTGGACTCGACGAGCATCCAGGTGCCGTCCGCGTCGAGCGACTTGTGGACGTGCTGGGCGGCGGCCACCGGGTCGCCCATGTCGTGCAGGGCGTTGAAGAAGCACACCAGGTCGTAGCCGGAGCCGGGGTAGTCGTCGGCGGAGGCGACCTCGAAGACGACCCGGTCGGAGAGGCCGGCCTCCTCGGCGAGCTGCCGCGCGATCGAGATGGCCTCCTCCGAGTAGTCGAAGCCGTGGACGGTGGCGTTCGGGAAGGCCTTCGCGATGAGCAGGGTGGTGTGCCCGACGCCGCAGCCGACGTCGGCGACGGTGCCGCCGTTCCTCAGCTTCTCCGTGACCCCGTGGAGGGACGGCAGCCAGTCCGGGACGAGCTTGTGCTCGTAGGTGGGCTGGAAGAAGGAGCCCATGCCGGTGTCGAGGGCCGCGTCGTGCTCGGCCCAGCCGACGCCGTCGCCGGTGCGGTACGCCTCGACGAGCAGGTCCTCGGTGGCGTACAGCGCCTTGAGGGCGGTGAAGAACCCGGCGGCGTAGGTGACGGCCTTCGGGTCGGCGAGGACCTCGACGTGGTCGGCGGGGAGCGTGTACGTGAGGGAGCTGGGGTGCCGCTCGACGTACCCGGCGGAGAGCTGGGCGTGCAGCCACTCCTCGACGTACCGCTCGTTCGTGCCGGTCTTCTCGGCGAGCTGTCCGGCGGTCAGGGGGCCTTCGGAGGCGAGGGCCCTGTAGAGGCCGAGGCGCTCGCCGAGGGCGACGGTCAGGCCGCGGACGGCCGCGCCCGCGTCGGTGATGACGCGCTGGTGGAAGTCGTGGGCGCTCATGCGGCCTGCTCCTCCTCGTACGTCGGCAGATCACAGGTGAACAGGAAGGAGCGGGGGACGCGCGGCACGGAGCGGTCCGGCACCGGGTAGGGCCAGCGGTCGAAGGCGGCGCCGTCCTCACCGGGCTGCTTGACCTCGCGCACGGCCCAGCCGCAGTCGGCGAGCAGCGCCTCGGGCTCCTCGGTGCCGAAGAGCCACGGGTTGCCGTCCTCCTTGAGCGCGCTCATGAAGGTGCGGGCCAGCGGGTTCTCCAGGGCGGACTTCGAGATGACGTCGCCGAGCAGCACGGAGCCGGGCGCGGCGTGCGCGGACAGGGTCGAGATGAGGGTGCGGACGGCCTGCTCGGGCAGGAAGAACAGCAGGCCCTCGACCACCCACAGGACCGGCTCCTCGCTCTTCCAGCCGGCCTCCTTCAGGGGTCCGGTCCAGTCCTGGGTGAGGTCGACCGGGATCGGGACCCGGGTGCGGCCGGCGGGCTGCGGCTCGTCCTCGAGCATCTCGGCCTTGGCCTCCAGGAGGGCCGGGCGGTCGAGTTCGTAGACGGTGACGCCGTCGGGCCAGGGCAGCCGGAAGAAGCGGGTGTCCATGCCGGCGGCGAGGAAGACGACCTGCCGGATGCCGCGCTCCTCCACCGCCTTCACGATGGCCCGGTCGAGGTAGGTGGTGCGGATGGCGAGGAACGGCACGATGCCGCCCCCGTCGTAGCGCGCGAGCAGTTCGAAGCCGATCTCGTCGGCGACGGTGCGCGCGTAGGGATCGGCGAACAGCCGGTCCTCGCGCTCGGTCTCCAGGGCGCGCGCGGCGGCGGTCCACTGGGCGGTGCGGGATACGGCCTCCACAGGAGGTCCCCCTTCACTTGGGTTACGGAGATTCGGACGGCCGTGTTCAGGGGCCCGTCGGACGGACGGTCCGTCAGGCGCTCATGGCCGGGGCGCAGGTCTTGGCCGGTCGCGCGCAGGCGACGGGGTCCTCGGCCGCGGGCATCGACGACAGATGGCCGGCCTCGGCGTCGGCGGGGCGCCGGCGGAAGGTGCTGTGCAGGATCATGCTGAACACGGCCGTCCCGTCGGGGGCCACGAGCGTGCACCGCGGTTTGACGGTGCCGGTGGCGGGCTGGAACGGCGACGGGGTGGCGCCGAGGATCTCGACGCGGGCGGTGAGGACGTCGCCCGGGCGGACGGGCCGCAGGTAGCGGACCTCGTCGATGCCGGGCGAGCCCGTGCAGGCGCTGTAGGCGAGCAGTCCGTCGACGTAGCGGCGCATGAACATCGACTGGGTGTGGAACCCGCTCGCGATCAGACCGCCGAACGGGGAGTCCTTGGCGAGCTCGGGGTCCGTGTGGAAGGGCTGCGGGTCGAAGCGCCTGCCGAACTCCAGCACCTCCTCCGTCGTGACGGTGACGGTGCCCAGTTCGTGGACGTCGCCGGGCCGGAAGTCCTCGAAGTAGCGCATCGCGCGCCCCCCTTGACCTAGGAGTCTGCGTTTCCTGGCATCACCCAATCTACGAATCAGTCATTTATTTTGTCAACCCAAAAGAAGGCTCACGGCAGCGCTTGTTCGACGTCGGACCAGAGGTCCTCGGCGTCCTCGATGCCGACGGACATCCGCACGAGCCCGGGAGCGATCCCCGCCGCCGCGAGGGCGTCCGCGTCCAGCTCGCGGTGGGAGGTGGACGCCGGATGGGCCACCAGCGTCTCCACGCCGCCGAGCGAGAGCGCGAGCTTCGCGAGCCGTACGCGCTCGACGAAGGCCCGGCCCGCCTCCCGGCCCCCGGCGAGCTCGAAGGAGAGCAGTCCGCCGCCGCCCGCGAGGACCTTCCGGGCGGTGTCGTACGAGGGGTGGCCGGCGCGCCAGGGGTAGTGGACGGCCGTGACGCCGGGGCGGGCCGCGAGGAGTTCGGCGAGGGCCGCGGCGTTGGCGCAGTGCTCGCGCATCCGCAGCGGCAGCGTGGGGATCCCGCGCAGGGTGAGCCAGGCCGCGAACGGGTCGGCGCAGGCGCCGAGTTCGACCGTGCGGGGCCAGACCCGGCGGCGCAGCCCGTCGTCCGCGAAGACGGCGGCGCCGCCGAGGACGTCCGAGTGCCCGGAGAGGTACTTGGTCGTGGAGTGCACGACGACGTCGGCGCCGAGCTCCAGGGGGCGGCACAGCACGGGCGAGGCGAGCGAGTTGTCGACCAGGCTCGTCACCCCGAGGGCGCGGGCCGCGGCGAGCAGTCCGGGCAGGTCCGGGACCTGGCCGGTGGGGTTGGCGATCGTCTCCAGGACGAGGAGCCGGGTGGCGGGGTGGACGGCGGCGGCCTCCAGCTCGCCCGGGTCGTCGCCGGATATCCGTACGACCTCGATGCCGTACCGCTCGGCCAGGTCCGACAGGACCGCGTGCGTCCCCCCGTACAGGCAGCGCTGGGCGACCACCCGGTCGCCGGGCCGCAGGAGGGCGAGGAGCACCCCGCTGAGGGCGCCCATGCCGGAGGCGAAGGCGATGGCCCCCTCCCCTCCTTCGAGGCCGGCGAGGGTCTGCTCCAGGGCCCGGACGGTCGGGTTGCCACGACGGCTGTAGACGTACCGGCCGTCGGGGTCGGCCATCGCCCCGGCGAGCTCGGCGGCGGAGTCGAAGGCGAAGGCGGAGGACTGGACGAGGGGGACGGAGAGCGGCCAACTTCCGCTCTGGAAAGGTTCGTTGATGATGTGCACGGCACGGGTGTTGAGCTCCACGGCGTTCCTTCCTGGGTACGGGAAAGGGGCCGCCCGACGTCCGGTGGAACGGACATCGGGCGGCCCCTTCTGTCTTCTGATCAGGCTCTTCCGATCAGGCTCCTCCGATCAGGCCGCGACCTTCTCGCCCTGCGGGGCGGGGGCGGCGGCCCCGGCCGCGACCGCCTTGTCGCCCTTCATGACGAGGAGGGTGGCCACACCGCCGACGGCGGCGATGATCGCGGCGCCGACGAAGGCGGAGGAGAAGCCGTCCGTCAGCTTCGGCAGGTTGCCGAGCTGGTCGGCGCCCTGCGACATGGCGACGGCGGTGAGCGCGGCGAGACCGAGCGCGGAGCCCACGTTGTAGGTGGTGTTGACGATGCCGGAGGCGAGACCGGCCTGCTCCTGCGGGGCGCCGGACATGGCGGTCATCATCGTCGGGATGTAGGCGAGGGACATGCCGAGCGCGGCGACCAGCGAGGCCGGCAGGACGTCGACCAGGAAGGTGCCGGTGGGCTCGACGGCGGCCAGCCAGACCAGACCGGCGGCGAGGACCAGCAGACCGCCCGCGATGAGCGGCTTGGCGCCGACCTTCATCATGAGCCGGGCCGTGATGGCCGTCATGAAGATCATGAGGAGCACGGTCATCGGGAGCAGCGCGGCACCGGACTCGAAGGCGCCGAAGCCGAGGACCTGCTGGAGGTACAGGTTGAGGAAGTACCACATCGGGATCCACGCGGCGCCGAGCAGCGTCATGGCCAGGTTGGCCGAGCCCAGGCGCGGGACCCGCCAGACGCTGAGCGGCATGAGGGGCTCGCGGATGCTCTTCTGGATCACGAAGAAGAGGACCAGCAGGACGGCGGCGCCGGCCAGCTCCAGGATGGTGGCGGTGGCGCCCCAGCCGACCTCGGGGGCGCGGACGACGGCGAAGACGGCGAGCGCGAGGCCGGCGGTGACCGCGACGGCGCCGAGGACGTCGACGGAGCCGCGGCGGGACTCGACGTTCGGGAGGAGCTTGGTGGCGGCGAGGGTCGCGAGGCCGATCGGGATGTAGATGATGAAGACCCACTGCCAGCTCACCCACTCGGTGAAGACGCCACCGAGGAAGACGCCCGCGGTGCCGCCGGCGGGGGCCGCGGCGCCGTAGAGCGCCATCGCCTTGCCGAGCTCCCTCGGGTCGTGCATGAAGAGCATCATGAGCAGGGTCATGGCGGAGGGCGCGATCAGCGCGCCGCCGACGCCCTGGACGGCGCGGCCGACGATCTCGACCCAGGCGGTCTGCGCGGCCGCGGCCACGACCGAGCCGGCGATCATGACCGCCCAGCCGGAGACGAAGATCTTCCGGGCTCCGACGAGGTCGGAGAGGCGTCCGCCGAGGAGCAGCAGGCCGCCGAAGACGATCACGTACGCGTTGAAGATCCACTGGAGCTCGCTCTGCGAGAAGCCCAGGTCCTTCTGCATCTCGGGGAGCGCGACCCCGATGATCGAGGTGTCCATGATGACCATGAACTGAGCGGCGGCGAGCACGACAAGTGCCCACCAGCGCCGGGGATTGACGGTTGACATTGCCCTGACCCTTCACTCGCTGCTGCATACCCCTAGGGGGTACCTGTGCGGAGCACCGTAGCATACCCATGGGGGGTATGTAAGGGTGAGGGGAACGCATGGGAGGCCCTGCTTCCGCGCATGGGGCGGCGGGCGGGAAGCACTGCCTCCGCACCCGCTCCGCACGTACGGCGGCGCGCGGGAAGCGCCCGCTCCGCGCCCCCGGCCGGGCAGAATGCCCCCATGACCGCAGACCAGGACCCCGCCCTGCTCCAGCGCTGGAACACCACCCTGCTCGCCGCCCGCGCCGGCCGCGAGGGCCCCGACCCCGCCCCGTACGGCCGGAACCTGCTGTCCCGCTGGGCCGAGCCCCAGCGCCGCTACCACACGGTCACCCACCTCCGGGCGGTCCTCGACCGCATCGACGAGCTCGCCGACCAGGGCGGGGAGGGCGGCGAGCTGGAGCTCGTACGGCTCGCCGCCTGGTTCCACGACGCCGTCTACCGCCCCGAGCGCTCGGAGAACGAGGAGCGCTCGGCCGCCCTGGCCGAGAAGGCCCTCACCGAGGCCGGCCTCACCCCGCACGAGGTCGCCGAGGTGGCCCGCCTGGTCCGCCTCACCACCACCCACGACCCGGACCCGGGCGACCTCAACGGCGAGACCCTCTGCGACGCCGACCTCGCGATCCTGGCCACGGACCCCGATACGTACGGGGGGTATGCGGCGGCGGTCCGCGAGGAGTACTCCTTCGTCCCCGCCGACGCCTTCCGCGAAGGCCGCGCCGCCGTCCTGCGCCAACTCCTCGGCCTCCCCCGCCTCTTCCGCACCCCCTACGGCGCG
Organism: Streptomyces sp. NPDC053513; assembly: GCF_044544765.1. Classification (NCBI taxonomy): domain Bacteria; kingdom Bacillati; phylum Actinomycetota; class Actinomycetes; order Kitasatosporales; family Streptomycetaceae; genus Streptomyces; species Streptomyces sp. NPDC053513. The sequence continues at coordinate 84,442 of NZ_JBITXP010000027.1, read as the reverse complement.
GCGGTCTGGGAGGAACGGGCCCGGGAGAACCTGGAACGGGAACTGGCGGAGCTGGCGGGCTGACCGGAGGAGGGGAACGGGGGAGCGTCTCGCATCCCGAGAAGTCCTGCGAGCACGGAATGACAGGCACAAAGCAGGGGTTGACGCATGTCATGCCGTCTTCCTCAGCCGAGCACACGACCTCCCCCGCGACCGCCGCCCCCTCCGTACCCCCCACCCGTATGCCCCTGGCCGTCTACATCCTCGGCCTGTCCGTCTTCGCCCTCGGCACGAGCGAGTTCATGCTCTCCGGGCTCCTGCCGCCCATCGCCGAGGACATGGGCGTCTCCATCCCCCGCGCCGGACTCCTCATCTCCGCCTTCGCCATCGGCATGGTCGTCGGCGCGCCGCTGCTCGCCGCCGCGACGCTCCGGCTCCCCCGCAAGACGACGCTCGTCGCCCTCATCACCGTCTTCGGCCTCGGGCAGATCGCCGGCGCGCTGGCCCCGAACTACGCCGTCCTCTTCGCCTCCCGCGTCGTGAGCGCGCTCGCCTGCGCCGGGTTCTGGGCGGTCGGCGCGGCCGTCGCCATCGCGATGGTCCCGGTCGGGTCCCGCGCCAAGGCGATGGCCGTCATGATCGGCGGCCTGTCCATCGCGAACGTCCTCGGCGTCCCCGCCGGCGCGTTCCTCGGCGAGCACCTCGGCTGGCGCTCGGCGTTCTGGGCGGTCGGCGCGGCCTCCGCGATCGCGCTCGTCGGGGTCGTCGCCCGCATCCCGCACATCCCCCTCCCCGAGACCAGGCCCCGCCTCAAGCGGGAGCTGTCCATCTACCGCGACCGGCAGGTCCTCCTCTCCGTCACGGTCACCGCGCTCGCCGCGGGCGGCGTGTTCTGCGCCTTCTCCTACCTCGCCCCGCTCCTCACCGACGTCTCCGGGCTCGACGAGAGCTGGGTCTCGGCCGTCCTCGGGCTCTTCGGCATCGGCGCCCTGGTCGGTACGACGATCGGCGGGCGCGTCGCCGACGCCCACCTCTTCGGGGTGCTGCTCAGCGGCATCGCCGCCTCGACCGTCTTCCTGACGGCCCTGGCCCTCTTCGCGTCCAGCCCCGTCGTCACGGTCCTGCTCGCCTTCCTCCTCGGCGTCTCCGCCTTCTACACCGCCCCGGCCCTCAACGCCCGGATGTTCAACGTCGCCGGCGCCGCCCCCACCCTCGCGGGCGCCACCACCACCGCCGCCTTCAACCTCGGCAACACCGGCGGCCCCTGGCTCGGCGGCACCGTCATCGATGCCGGCCTCGGCTACGCCTCCACGGCCTGGGCGGGCGCGGCCATGACCGCCCTGGGCCTCGCCACCGCGGCGGTCGCCCTCAAGCTCCACAAGTCGCCGTCCCGGGTGGTGACTTCGGGCCAGGCCAGGGAGAATCGGGAGCGGGAGCGGCAGGCCGGGGCGTCCTGCTGAGGAGTCCATCGAAAAGAAGGCGGCGGCGGGCGATGAGTTTTGCCATGATCACCGGTCGTACGTCATGACTGCCCACACAGGACACCGGAAGCCGAGGAACCCCAGATGCGCACCCTGATCAGCACCGCCTTCATCTCGCTCGACGGCGTCGTGGAGGCGCCGGGCGGCGAGCCCGGCTACCGCAACTCCGGCTGGACCTTCAAGGACGTCGAGTTCCTCCCCGAGGCGTTCGAGATCAAGGGCCGCGAGCAGAAGGAGGCGTCCGCGATGCTGCTGGGCCGGACCAGCTACGAGGCGTTCAGCCCCGTGTGGCCCGACATGGAGGAGTTCGCCGACTACAAGGCGATGCCGAAGTACGTCGTCTCCACCACCCTCACCGAGGACGACCTCGTGTCGAACTGGGGCGAGACGACGATCCTGCGCTCGCTCGACGAGGTCGCCGCCCTCAAGGAGACCGAGGGCGGTCCGATCATCGTCCACGGCAGCGCCTCCCTGAACCAGGCCCTCTCGGACGCCGGCCTGATCGACCGGTACCACCTGCTCGTCTTCCCGCTCCTGCTCGGCGCGGGCAAGCGCCTCTTCAGCACCACGGACAAGGACACGCAGAAGCTGAAGCTGGTCGAGCACGAGGCCTACGCGAACGGCCTGCAGAAGAACGTGTTCGACGTCGTCCGCTGACGTGCCCGGGACGACGCCCGTGTCGACACGGCTGATCATCATCAACGGCGGTTCCAGCGCGGGGAAGTCCGGCATCGTGCGGTGCCTGCAGTCCGTACTGCCGGACCCGTGGCTGGCGTTCGGCGTCGACTCGTTCGTCGACGCGCTGCCCGCGAGGATGCAGTCGGCGGACTCCGGCATCGTCTTCGACGCCGACGGCGGCGTCAGCGTCGGTGCCGACTTCCGGGCCCTGGAGGCCGCCTGGGCCGGCGGGCTCGCGGCGATGGCCAGGGCCGGTGCCAGGATCATCGTGGACGACGTCTTCCTCGGCGGCGCCGCCTCCCAGCAGCGCTGGCGCGAGGCCCTCGGCGACCTGCCCGTGCTGTGGGTCGGCGTCCACTGCGAGACCACGGTCGCCGCGGGCCGCGAGCTCGCCCGCGGGGACCGGACCGTCGGAATGGCCGCACAGCAGGCGCTGATGGTGCACGCGGGCGTGGAGTACGACGTGGAGGTCGACACGACACACGCCGAGTCCCTGGAGTGCGCCCGCGCCATCGCGGCCAGACTGGGGTGACATCCGCACCGGGGCGAGGCCCCAGAGCGGCCGTTTCGAGCCGGGACGACCCTCACGCCGAGGTGAGGTCCTCGACCAGCCGGGTCATGAGCGGGGAGGGGTCCACCGCCAACTCCCGCCTCAGCAACCGCTGGTACTCCTTGTAGCACTTCATCGCACAGGCCCTGTTGCCCTCCGCGATGTGGATCTCTATGAGGATGCGGTGCGCCGTCTCCCGGAACGGGTCGATCTGCGTGGCCGTCAGCGCCGTCTGCAGCGCCGCCAGATACTCCCCGTCCCGCCGCAGCCGCTGCGCCAGCCCCTCCAGGGCGTGCAGCCGCAGCTGGTCCCAGCGCTCCCGCTCCACTTCCAGCCACTCGTCCGGCCACTCCGGCAGCAGCTCCTCCCCGAACGTGGCCGCGAGGTCCTCGGGATCCTCGGGCGACCGGCGGTCGCCTATCGCGTCCTGGGCCCTGCACCGCGCACGGTGCAGGTCCACCTCCACCACCGGTGCGAGCCGCAGCCGCCGGTCCACGCACTCCACCGTCGTCAGCGGACCCGCGCGCCGCCCGTGGCACAGGGCGGTCCTGAGGTTCGCCGAAGCCCTGGTCGGGCTGCAGTCGGGCCAGAGCCGCTCGGCTGCCGCACCCCGGTACACGCCGGACGTGTGCACGGCGAGAAGCGCCAGCAGACGCTGTGCGCCTGAGGGGAGAGGGATGCGGCATCCGGCGTAAGAGAGCTCGAAGGCCCCGAGCAGTTCGAGGTATACGCCGTTCGATGACACATCCCTCACTGTGCAACCGGGCGGTGGATCACGCATCCGCTCGTCCGCACGTCAGAACCCCGGCCGTACGTGTCCGCCACGCCGCGCCACCCGGTCCGCGACATTTTTCGGAACGCGGCCCGTCCGCCGTTCCACCGGGGCTGACCGGCCACCAAACGCCCCCTCGAACGGATCGGCAACACCCTGGAAACGCTCGGCGGACGCCGCTTGCACATTCCGGGTGACGAACCGCCGACGACGGCCTTCCAGAGTCGGGAGCAGACCTTTTCCCGCGCGGTGCCCCCGGGCACGGAAGGCAGGACCGAGATGAAGCCTCGGGCGATCCTGGGAGAACTCCGCCCACGACCGGACGGGCCGTACGGCGACCCCCGGGTGTGCGTCGCTCTGCTCGACGGCCCCGTGGACCTGTCCCACCCCTGCTTCGCCGGTGCGGACCTCACGCGCCTGACCACGCTGGTGCAGGACCCCGCCGGGCCCGGCCCGATGTCCCTGCACGGCACCCATGTGGCCAGCCTCCTGTTCGGGATGCCCGGCTCCCCCGTCACGGGGCTCGTGCCACGCTGCCGCGGCCTGGTCCTCCCCGTCTTCCGCGACGGCGGAAGCGGCCGGATCCCCCAGATGGACCTGGCCCGTGCCATCGAACGCGCCGTCGAGGAGGGCGCGAACATCGTCAACATCAGCGGCGGCGAACGGACCGACGCCGGCCAGGCCGACGCCCTCCTCGAACGGGCCCTGCGGCTCTGCGAGGACCGGGGCGTCCTGGTCGTGTCCGCCGCCGGGAACGACGGGGCCGACACCCTCCAGGTCCCGGCCGCCGTCCCCTCCGTCCTGGCCGTCGGCGCCGCCGCGGCCGACGGCACCCCGCTCGACATCAGCAACTGGGGCGGCGCCTACCGGACCCACGGGATCCTCGCCCCCGGACAGGACATCGAGGGAGCCGCTCCCGGCGGCGGCCTCGCCTCCCTGACGGGCAGCAGCTTCGCCACCCCCCTCGTGGCCGGTACGGCGGCCCTGCTCGTCGCGGCCCAGCTGGCCGGCGGCGGGGACGCGGACCCGAGGGCCGCCGGTCAGGCGCTGCTCTCGACCGCCACCGCACCCGCCGACTGCGCCGACCCGGACGCCCCGGCCTGCCGCCGCGGGCTCGGCGGCAGCCTGGACGCCGTCCGGGCTCTCGCCTTCGTCACCAGCAAAGAGGAGACAGCCGTGACCACTCCCGCAGCCGCCCCCACGCCGTCAGAGGCCCTGGCGCCGCACGTCGCCCCGGCCGGGCACGAGGCTCCCGGCCCGTACGGAACGCCCGCCGCGCCCGCGCAGCCCGTGGCCCCCGCACCGGCGGCCCCGCCCGTACCGGCGGGCATCGCCGCCGACGGCGGCGCGCCTCCCCCGCCCCCGGTCCCGCCGGTACCCCCGGCCCCGTCGGCCCCGTCGGTCCCGTCGGCGCCGCCCGCGGCGGCACCGGTCCAGGCGTCCGCCCCGGCCCCGGTGGCCCCGGTTCCCGCCGTGGCGGCGGCCGCACCGGCCGCGACCACCGCACCAACCCTCACTGCGCCCCCAGTTCACGCCTCTCACACCACAACGAGCGCCGGTGTGCGCCCCGCCTGTGGCTGCGGCGGCGACCCGGCCTCGTGCAGCTGCGGCGGCGAGGGCGGCGCGTCCCCACGGCAGTTGGTCTACGCCATCGGCACCATCGGCTTCGACTACCCGACCGAGGCGCGCCGGGACAGCTTCCGGCAGTCGATGCCGTACTACCCGACGGAGGTCGGCGGCAAGGCCGTCGAGCAGGCGCCCGACCCGTACAACCCCCGTCAGCTCCGCGACTACCTCGCGACCAACCCGTGGGCCTCCGACAAGGTCACCTGGACGCTCATGATGGACGGCGCCACGGTGTACGCCCTGGAGGCCGAGCCGTCCGCCGGCATGGACTGGAGCGAGCCGCTCGTCCCGCCCGTGCAGGCCCAGAGCCTCCGCAAGGCACCGGACCGCATCGCGGCCGAGGAAGGGAAGGCGGACGCCGACCTGTTCAGGATGCTCGCCAACCCGCCGGTGTCGACGGTGTACCGGGTCTTCCGTGATGCCATCTTCGGCCAGGCCCTCGACCCGGACGACGAGGACGAGCGCGCCGGATACATCTCCCGCGTCTCCGTGCCCGGCGTCCTCACCAACCGCACCACGCGCCTCTACTCCGGCCAGATCGTGCCGGTGGTCGAGGTGAAGAGCCGCGGTCTCTACACCTGGAACGAGGCGGCACTCGTCGACGCCGTCTTCGACCAGGTCATGAAGGACACCGGTGCCGATCAAACCGACGGCACGCAGCCCGACGCCACGCCGTCCGACCCCGCGCAGCCCGACGCCGCGCAGCCCGACGCCGCGCAGCCCGATGCCGCGCAGCCCGGCGCCGCGCAGCCCGCCGTGCCGCCCCCGACCCCGCCCATGCAGCAGCAGCGGGTACAGGTCCGTGACGACGCACAGCTGAAGCTGACGATCCGCGCCTTCCTCGACAAGATCTACTACCAGTTCCGCAACCTGGGGCAGACCTCCGCCGACCGCGCGCTCAACTTCATGGGCACCAACGCCTTCCTGTTCGGGGACAAGATCAAGGAAGGCCTGCTGTCGGCGAACAAGGTGCCGGGCTCGACGATGAACCTGTACGCGCTCGACACGATCACCGTCACCAAGAGCCCGTACTGCAGGGTCGGTTCGGACTGCCAGGACGTGACCGTGACCTTCTACGACCCGGAGGACGACCGCAGGTCCCGGCTCTCGTACCTGTTCACCGTCGACGTGAGCGACGAACTGCCGGTCACCCTCGCCCCGGTCCACACGTTCCTCGGCTCGTTCTGAGGCGTCCGCCGACCACCGAGAGGAGACACCGCCATGGACACCCGACGCGGAGACCACCGTCCGGGAGCCGTGCCGCTCCAAGCCCGTCCCGTGCGGCGCGAGGGCCACGCGCCCGGAGCCCGGGACGCCCGTACCGGCGCCGAGGCAGCCATGTCCTCCTGCGCCACCATGACCGGCCCCGCCCGGCAGATGTGCTACGCCGGCCACGGCGTCTACGTCTGACGGCCCGGAGCGGAAGAGAGAGGAAAGGAAACCGTCATGTTCGACGAGACCCACACCACCCCCGAGACCGGCGGTGACACGCCTCGCCGGTCCGCCGCCGGACAGCTCCGGCTCCAGCTGCCGCAGCAGTCCGCACCCGTCCAGCGCGGCAAGCGCCCCGAGGGCGCCGACGACTCCGGCGGCGCGGCGGCCAGCGGCCTGCTGGGCAGCCTGCTGGGCGACATCATCCCGATCTGAGGCCCCGTACCCCGGAGACCACCAGACGTCCCGGATGAGGACCTCCCGCTCCCCCGCAGGAGACGAAAGGAAAGGAGCGCACCATGTTCAACGAGACCGAAGCCCACCAGGAGGGCGGCGTCGAGACGGCCCGCCGCTCCGCGCCGGGACAGCTCCGGCTCCAACTGCCGCAGCAGTCCGCACCCGTCCAGCGCGGCAAGCACCCCGAGGGCGCCGACGCCTCCGGCGGTGCGGCGGCCAGCGGGTTCCTGGGCGGCCTCCTCAGCCAGGTCCTGCCGTTCTGAGTCCCGCGCCATCGGCGGGACCGCGCCGCGCCCCCGTGACCGGCCCGGTCCCGCCCCGTCCGAGGAAGAACCATGCGACTCGATCTGCCGAAACAGGTGCCGGCGGTGGACCGGCGGGAGCACTACCCGCCGTACCGCATCGTCGTCACGTTCGTGGACGTCGACGGGACCTTGCAGCGGGTGCACAAGCAGCCGAGAGGCAACTTCGGCTCGCTGCCGTCCGACCCCCGGCCGCTCGGCCACGACTACGGCCGCGGCTGGCAGTGCGCGCCGACGGGCTGCCGGTGGACCGGCGTCCTGTGACGAGACCTTCGTGAGGGAAGGGAAGGGGGCGGGCCGCCCGCCGAGCGGCCCGCCCCCGCGGGAAGGAGCCGAGACCGCGATGACCACAGTGAGGTCGGCCGTCTCCTGGCCGAACGACAAGACGTATCTGTTCCACGCCGACGACACTTACGACCGGTACGACTCGGTCACGGGCGGCCTCGAGGAGGCCGGCCTTCCGATCAGCCGCTGGAGCGGCCTGCCCCGCTCGCCGGACGCCTTCGTCTGGTGGGGCGCGGGGAAGGCCTACGCCTTCACGGAGGACGTCTACTTCCGGTACGACGCCGTCGCCGACCGGGTCGACCCCGAGTACCTGGTGCCCGACGACCCGTTCACCGTCGCGTTCGGCTGGGCGGGGATGCCCGACGGCTCGGGCGGCGGCACCGACTGGCGCACGGGCGTCGACGCGGCCGTGAACTGGGGGAACGGCAAGCTGTACTTCTTCAAGGGCGACTCGTACGTGCGGTACGACATCACCGCCGACCGGGTGGACCCCGGTTATCCCCGTACGATCGCGGGCAACTGGACCGGGCTCTTCACCGAGGGCGTGGACGCCGTCGTCCACCCGGGCGGCCGGTTCGCCTACTTCTTCCGCGGCGAGGAGTTCCAGCGCTTCGACGTGGACGCCGACCGGGTGGACGCGAGCGGTTCCCTGGACGCCTCCTTCCGCCTCGCGCCCACCCCGCCCGGAGCCCTGGCCCCGGCCCGGCTGCTGACCGCCGTCCAGGCGAACCAGCTGATGGCCGACCTGGTCCGGCGGGGCGTGCTGACCCTGAAGAGCCCGGCCTTCGTGGACGGCCCGGCCGGGATCGTGTCGCCGAAACCGGGACAGCGGGTCGTGGTGAGCCCGCCGTCGTTCGGCACGGTCCGCTACACGAACCAGATCGCCCCCGCGTCCGCCGTCATCGACAACCTCGACCAGTCCATGCTGATCGCGCTGTACCGCCTCACCCGCTGGATCGACTCCTCGGCGCCGGACGTCGCCGAGCTCCTCCACCTGGGCATCGGGCACGGCGGACCGAACCTGAAGGACTGCCACAACCAGGGCCGCGCGCTCGACCTCTCGGGTTTCGCCGGCCAATCGGACGGTGCGGCCTTCACCCGGTCGGTGAAGAAGGACTGGGGCAACCTGCCGCGCCCGCCCGGCGTCAAGGTCCGCATCAGCCCCGCCACGGACGCCCTCGGGTACGGGCTCTTCACGACCGCCTTCCGGTTCGCCACGTTCGAGTGCGAGGCCACGGCGATCGGACCGGCCAACAAGTGGCCCATGCCGGAACTGGGCGGCACCGGCTTCGTGATCTACCCGGACTACGCCCCGGACGCTCCCGCCGGCAGCGCCAACGCCGCGCTCCGCCAGGCCCACCAGGACCACGTCCACATGCAGGTCGGCGTCACCGTCCTGCCGTGAACGGCACCCGCCTCAGGCGACCGGGCGGCCCTTCGGGCGGCGCAGACCCGCCTTCGTGAGGCGGCGGAGCAGCTCCTTCGAGCCGACCTCGACCGCGCCCGCCGCCACCGCGTCCGCGTACCGGTCGGAGGGGATGTCGTAGTGGTCCCGCTCGAAGGCGCGCGGCGGGGCGCCGATCGAGGCGGCGAAGGCGTGCAGCTCCTCGAAGGAGACGTCGCTGACCAGGTGCGACCACATGCGGCCGTGGCCCGGCCAGGTCGGCGGGTCGATGTAGAGGGTCACTCGCCGGCTCCCGTCACGTCAGGCCCCCCACCGGGGCCACCACCACGCCCTGCTTGCCGCAGACCCAGTGCGGGTCGGGGCCGAGCTCCGGTTCCACGTCGAGGGCGTGCGGGTCGCCCGAGGAACAGACCGGGCAGAGCGGCCAGCGTCCGTACCGTTCGAGCAGGGCGTCCTGCACGTCCTGGGCGACGAGCCCGGCGACGTACGACACCCCCTCGGGCCACTGCTCGACCCACCAGCGCCGGTGGGTCACCGCGTCCTCCACCATCGACACGACCTGGGCAGCGGCCACCTGCCGGGCCGCGAGGTCGGCCAGAACCAGCGCGCGAGCGGCGTGCAGCGCCTGCTCCACGGGGTCGATGTCGTCCATGGACACATTGTCCCCCGGCGGGCGTGCCGGGGAGGAGGAAGGGGGAAGGACCGCTCCGGTTCCGGGGCGGAGAGGGGCCGCTTCGGGACGGAGGGAGGCCGCTTCGGGACGGAGGGAGGTCGCTCCGGGACCGGAGGGAGGCCGCTCCGGGACCGGAGAGGGGCCGGTCCGGAGCCGGAGAGAGGCCGGTCCGGAGCCGAAGAGGGCCCACGGGGTCTTGTCCCCCCACCCTCCCGAAAGTAGCTTTCACGTGTGACCAATGACGTGAAGGAAAGTTTCACCGGCGACGCGCCCCCCGCCCCCGCCGCCCTCGCGGCCAAGGTGCGGACCCTCGCGCCGTCCATGACCCGCTCCATGCAGCGGGTCGCCGAGGCCGTCGCCGGAGACCCGGCCGGCTGCGCCGCCCTCACGGTCACCGGCCTCGCCGAGCTCACCGGCACCAGCGAGGCGACCGTCGTCCGCACCGCCCGGCTCCTCGGCTACCCCGGCTACCGCGACCTCCGCCTCGCCCTCGCCGGCCTGGCCGCCCAGCAGCAGTCCGGCCGCGCCCCGGCCGTCACCGCCGACATCGCCGTCGACGACCCCGTCGCCGACGTCGTCGCCAAGCTGGCCTACGACGAGCAGCAGACCCTCGCCGACACCGCCGCCGGACTCGACACCGTCCAGCTCGGCGCCGCCGTCGCCGCCCTCGCCACCGCCCGCCGCATCGACATCTACGGCATCGGCGCCTCCGGCCTCGTCGCCCAGGACCTGGGCCAGAAGCTGCTCCGGATCGGCCTGATCGCCCACGCCCCCAGCGACCCGCACCTCGCCGTCACCAACGCCGTGCAGCTCCGCTCCGGGGACGTCGCCATCGCCATCACCCACTCCGGCTCCACCGGCGACGTCATAGAACCCCTGCGCGTGGCCTTCGACCACGGCGCCACCACGGTCGCCATCACCGGCCGCCCGGACGGCCCCGTCACCCAGTACGCCGACCACGTCCTGACCACCTCCACGGCCCGCGAGAGCGAACTGCGCCCCGCCGCCATGTCGTCCCGCACCAGCCAACTCCTGGTCGTGGACTGTCTGTTCACCTGCGTCACCCAGCGCACGTACGAGACGGCCGCCCCCGCCCTCGCCGCCTCGTACGAGGCCCTCGCCCACCGCCACTCCCCCCGCACCCGCTGATCCAGACGTTCACCGGCGCCGACGACGCCGCCGTACCGAAAGAGCCCCCGTGCCCACCACGTACTCCGAACTCCGCGCCCAGCTCGCCACCCTCACCACCGAGGCCTTCCGCCCCGAACTCGCCGAGATCGACCGGCTCCCGACGCTGGACATCGCCCGCCTCATGAACGACGAGGACCGGACCGTCCCCGAAGCCGTCGAGCGGCAGCTCCCCGCGATCGCCGCCGCCATCGACGCCACCGCCGCCCGCATGGCCCGCGGCGGACGCCTGATCTACCTGGGCGCGGGCACCGCCGGCCGCCTCGGCGTCCTCGACGCCAGCGAGTGCCCGCCCACCTTCAACACCGACCCGACGCAGGTCGTCGGCCTCATCGCGGGCGGTCCCACCGCCATGGTCAAGGCCGTCGAGGGCGCCGAGGACTCCAAGGAACTCGCGGTCGCGGACCTCACCGCGCTCGGCCTCACCGCCGACGACACCGTCGTCGGCGTCTCCGCCTCCGGCCGCACCCCGTACGCCGTCGGCGCCGTCGAACACGCCCGCGCCCAGGGCGCGCTGACCATCGGCCTCGCCTGCAACGAGGACAGCGCGCTCGCCGCCGCCGCCGAGCACGGCATCGAGGTCGTCACCGGGCCCGAGCTCCTCACCGGCTCCACCCGCCTCAAGGCGGGCACCGCCCAGAAGCTCGTCCTCAACATGATCTCGACCCTCACGATGATCCGCCTCGGCAAGACGTACGGAAACCTGATGGTCGACGTCCGCGCCTCCAACGACAAGCTCCAGGCCCGCTCGCGGCGGATCGTCGCCCTGGCCACCGGAGCGCCGGACGAGCAGATCGAGACCGCGCTCGCCGCCGCCGACGGCGAGGTGAAGAACGCCATCCTCATGATCCTCGCCGACATCGACGCCCCCACGGCCGCCGAGCGACTGACCGCCTCCGAGGGTCACCTGCGCGCGGCGCTGCACACGCCCGCCGAGTGACCCCGACCCGGCCCGTCACCCTCGTCGCCCTCGTCACCGTCGTCACCGTCGTCACCGTCGTCACCGTCGTCACCGTCGTCACCGTCGTCACCGTCGTCACCGTCGTCACCGTCGTCACCGGCAGAGAACGTCCTCCGCGGGCCGCACGCCCTCGGTCAGGAAGCGGGTCACGGCACGGTCGCCGCAGGCGTTCCCGTTCCCGAGGTAGACGCCGTGGCCGCCCTTGTCGACCGAGACGAGGCGCGCCCGGTCACCGAAGGCCGCCCGCATCCTCAGGCCCATGGAGTGCGGGGTCGACGGGTCGCGCAGGTTCTGGATCATGAGGACGTTGGACGGGCCCCGGTCGGTGATCCGGGTCGGCTTCTCCACCGCGCCGCCCTTCCAGAAGGCGCACGGCGTGATGTTCGCCGGCATCCCGGCCGTCAGCGGGTACCGCTCCCGGTCCGCCGCGACGGCCTTCTCGTACGCGGGGGCGGAGGCGGGCCAGTCCACGTCGTTGCAGATCACGCCCACGCTGACGGTCGCCGCCTCGTCGGGCATCGGCCCGGCCAGCTCGGGCGGGAGGACCGGCACGCCCGCCGGGTCGAGGGCCTGGGACACCAGGCGCGCGAAGGCCGGGAAGGAGGCGTCGGAGTAGAGGGTCTGCTGGAGCGCCTGCCGCAGCACGGTGCCGGTCAGGGGTGCGCCGGGGGTCGTCGAGGCGCGCGGTGCGCGGTCGAGGCGGGCGGCGAGGTCGAGGAACAGGGGCCGTACGTCCTCGGGCCTTTCGGCGAGGCGCAGCCCTTCGCCGGCCCGGTCCGGGTCGGCGGCCCAGGCCGCGAAGTCCGGGAAGCGGTCCTCGGCGCCGCGCGCCATGCCCGCCAGCCAGCCCCGGGCGACGCGCTTCGGGTCGGGGTCGGAGCTGCTGTCGAGGACCCAGCGGTCGGTGCGCTCCGGGAACTTCTGGGCGTACACGGCGGCCACGTACGTCCCGTACGACACGCTCCACGCGGACAGCTTCCGCTCGCCGAGCGCCTGCCGCAGCTGCTCCAGGTCCCGCACCTGGTTGGCGGTGGTCAGTCCGCGCAGCGTCGCGCCGCCGTTCCGCGCGCAGGCCTCGGCCATCCTCCGCGAGCGGGCCGCGTTCTCGCCGATGCCGCCGTCGGCGGCGGGCCAGGACCGCAGGGTCACCAGGCGCCGGTCCTCCTCGGCGAAGCCGCACCGGGCCTTCGTGGAGCCGCCGACGCCGCGCGGGTCGAAGGCCACCAGGTCGTACGCGCCGTCCGTCTCCTTCGCCAGGGCGGCCCCCTTCTGCCCGAGCCGCTGCACCCCGGAGCTGCCGGGCCCGCCCGGGATCACCATGAGCGTCCCGCGCCGCGCACCGGGCCGGGTGCTGGGCAGCCGGGCGACGGCGAGCCGGATCCGGTCTCCGTCGGGACGGGCGTAGTCGAGGGGGACGGAGAGCGTGGCGCACTGCTGCCCCGGCAGGGGCTTCACGGCGGGGTCGCAGGCACCCCAGTCGAGTCCGGCGGGGGAGGCGGCGGAGGCGGGCGCGGCCCCACCGCCGGTGAGGGCGGCGCCGGCGACGGCGGCGACGGAGAGGGCGAGCATCAGGGCCTTGCGTCCACGATTCGTTGTCATGCGCACAGCTTCGCGGACCCGTCCTCCGGGCCCCATCCGGCAGGCTGGCGCCCCGGGGGTGGGGCCAACCCCCGCCCGAACGCCCCCTGTTGCGGCCCCCCGCCGGGACGGCGCCCACCCCCGCGCCCCCGCTGCAGACGCACACCGCCGGGCGGTGCCCTCACGCCCCCGTTGTAGGCGCACACCGCCGGGCGGTGCCCCCGCGCCCCCGCTGTGGGCGGGCCCGCCGGGCGGTGCCCACCCCCGCGCCCCCGTTGTGGGCAATCGTTCCGCTGGGGCGGGACGGGTGGGCACAACGGACCCGCGCCCTGCCGGCGCCCGAGGCTGATGTGCCTGAACCCGCACCGACAGGTACGGCGCACACGGGGTGCGGGTCCAGGCGCGGAACGCGGAGGCGCCGCTGAAGGGCGCCGTCCCGTGTGCCCACCCGTCCCGCCCCAGCGGGACGATTGCCCACACGGCGGGTGGGCAGGGGCACCGCCCACCCGGGCGCGGGCGCAGCCCGCACGGGCGAGGCGGGGGCGCCGCCCCGCAGGGCGCGGGCTCCACACGGGGGTGGGCGGGGGCGCGGGCGCGCACGGGCGGAGGAGTCGTCCCCGCGGACGCGGGCCCCACACGGAGGTGCAGGAGGGCGCCGTCCCGCAGGGCGTGGGTCCCGCACCGGCAGGGTGGGGGCGGGGGCGCCGGCTCCTAGACTCCGCCCCATGACGACACCCACGGTCCCCGCCGACCTCGCCCCCACCGGCACCCTCCGCGCCTCGATCAACCTCGGCAACCCCGTCCTCGCGCAGGGCACGCCCGACGCGCCGGCCGGGGTCACCGTGGATCTGGCACGGGAGATCGGGGCGCGGCTCGGCCTCCCCGTGGAGCTGCTCTGTTTCGACGCGGCGCGGAAGTCCTTCGAGGCGATGGCGGACGGCCGGGCCGACCTCTGCTTCCTCGCCGTGGACCCGGCGCGGGAGACGGAGGTCGCGTTCACCGCCCCGTACGTCGTCATCGAGGGCGTGTACGCCGTGCCGCGCGACTCGGCGCTCGGCACCGTGGCCGAGGTGGACGCGCCAGGCGTGCGGATCGGCGTCAAGGAGGGTTCCGCGTACGACCTGTTCCTGTCGAGGAACCTCGTGCACGCGACCGTGGTGCGCGGCGACGAGGGCGTGGACACGTTCCGGTCCGAGGGCCTGGAGGCGGGCGCGGGCATCCGCCAGCCGATGACCGCGTACGCCGCCGCGCATCCGGAGGTCCGGCTGGTCGAGGGCCGGTTCATGGAGATCCGGCAGGCGGTCGGGACGACGGTGTCCCGTTCGCCGGAGACGGTCGCCTTCCTCCGCGACACGGTCGAGGAGCTGAAGGCGAACGGTTTCGTCGCGGAGTCGCTGCGCCGCTCGGGCCAGGAGGCGGGACTGCTGGCCCCGCCGGCCTGACGGACGGGAGACGGACGGGGAACGGACGGGGAGCGGACGGAAGACGCCCGGGGAACGGACGGGGAGCGGACGGGAGACGCCCGGGGGCCCGGCCGCGCCATCGCGACCGGGCCCCCGGAGTCGAACGACCCCGTCGGCAGAGGACCTTGAAGGCGCTCCACCCGCCCGAGCCGATCATCGCCCGGGCCCCGTAGAACCCCGTCCCCGTACCGCTGTAGCGCCACGGCCACCCGGACGTGTCGCGGGCCGGCAGGTCGGCGGGTCCGTCCCCGGCGAGGACCCGCCACACGGCGGATCCTCCGTCGGTCCGACGGATTGATCACGTGGGAGTCCCTCCCCGGGGCATACGGCGCGGGGAAGGGGCCTGTGGTCTCGCCGCTCGTCCCCCGCGAGCAGCCCGACAGTGAGCAACAGAGGCCGGAGCTCCTGCGGAACTTTTTTCGAACCTGTTCAACTCCCCCTCCCGCACCTGACGGAAAAACCCTCCGGCGACGGCCGGGAACGACCCCTTCCCGGCCCTGGAGGCCCCCGCCCGGCCGCCAGGGGGCCGCGCACCTCCCCCACCCCCGAGAGCCTTCCACGAGGCCGCCCACGCCCCGCTCACCACCTCGCCACACCGCCTCTGACCTGGGCTTTCTCCCCAACTCCCCGTATTCTTAGGGGACTCGGAGGGGAGATCCACATGAGCCAGACCGACCGCCACATCCGCACGATCGACGACGTCCTCGTCCTGCTCGACGGCCTGTTCTCGCCCGGTGCCGACCGGTGGACGGAGGGCGGGGCCGCATGGTGGGACGGCTTCTACGCGGACCGGGAGAAGCCCGTGCCGTTCTTCGTCGCCAAGCCCGACGAGAACCTCGTGGCGTACGTCGAGCAGGGCCTGCTCCCGGCCGGCGGCCGGGTGCTCGACCTCGGCTGCGGGCCCGGCCGGAACGCCCTCCACCTCGCCTCGGCCGGCTTCGACGTGACCGCGGTCGACCTCTCGCCCACCGCGATCGCCTGGGCGGAGGAACGGGCCGCCGAGGCGGGCGCCGAGAACGTCCGGTTCCTGTGCGCCGACGCCTTCACCGCACCCCTCGACGGCCCGTACGACCTCGTCTACGACTCCGGCTGCTTCCACCACCTGCCCCCGCACCGCCGCGTCAGCTACCTCGCGCTCCTCGACTGCGTCCTCGCCCCCGGCGGCCACTTCGCACTCACCGCGTTCGCGGCCGGCGAGGGCGGCATGGGCTCCGAGCTCCCGGACGCCGAGTTCTACCGGAAGGGCCGCCTGGAGGGCGGGCTCGCCTACACCGATGCCTCGCTCCGCACGATCTTCACCGACCTGACGGAGATCGAGCTGCGCCGCATGCGCGCCCAGGACGCCGACTCCCCCGTCTTCGGCGAGTCCTTCCTCTGGACGGCCCTCTTCCGGCGCCGCCCCGACCGCCGGACCGACCACCACCCCGGCCGCTGACCCCGCCGGAGGCTCACCGCATCCCCTCCAGGTGCCGCGCCAGCCGGTCGTACTGCTCCCTCACCCCCGCCTCCATGCCCGCCGCCAGCGCCTGGTCCCGGACCTCGTTCGAGGGCCAGAAGGAGATGCTGGTCAGGGCCGTGCCACCGTCGGGGGTCGCGTCGAAGGTGAGGGTCACGCGGACGGGCCCGGCGTCCGGCATCTGCTCGAAGACCTCCGTGTAGTCGAGCCGCTCCACCGGGACGACGTCCTCGTACGTGCCGGAGAAGACGATCTCCTGACCGCCCGGCCCGGTCTGGCCCCAGCGCCAGGCGCCGCCCGCCCGCAGGTCGATGTCGACGACGGACGTGGTCAGCCCGGCTCCCCCGTACCACTCCCGTACGTGCTCGGGCCGGGTCCAGGCCTCCCACACGCGGGCCGGCGGGGCGTCGAAGGTGCGGGTGACGACCAGCTCGCGATCGGCCGGCGTCGTCAGAAGGGTGACCATCGGACCTTCCCTTCACGAAGGGGCCATTCCAGGATCACCCCGGCGGCGCGGCAAAGCGAGTGAACACGTTCAAAGCCCTGGGGCCAAGGTGCTCCCCTGCGGCCACCCCGATCGTACGAGCCGCCCTCACGACCTGTGGGGGTCCCTCTTGCCGCGCTCGACGCGCAGGCTCCCGCACGCCCACGCGGATCATGGGGCTGAACGCCGACGCCGACCCGGAGCCGGGGCGCACGAGGGGGTCTCGCTGAAGGCGAAGGCGCCCGTGGACGGCAGCCGGCGCATCCGGTAATCCGGCGCTGGGGCGACTCCACGCACTTCCACTCGCCGGCCCCGTGGGCCGACTACGTCGACGTGCGCTGAGTCCTACCGCAGGAAGGCAAGTCCTTCCGCAGGACCGCGAGCCCTCCCTCAGGACGGTGAGTCCTCCCGCACGACAGTGAGCCCTTCCCCAGGACGGTGAAACGCCCGAGGGCGGCACCCCCACCAGGGGGTGCCGCCCTCGTTCGCTTGCGCGAGCTGCGCGTTCAGCGCCGGACTGCCGATCCGTCAGGATCAGAAGTCCATGTCACCGCCCGGCATGCCGCCGCCGGCCGGCGCGGCGGCCTTCTCCGGCTTGTCGGCGATGACGGCCTCGGTGGTGAGGAACAGCGCGGCGATCGACGCGGCGTTCTGCAGCGCGGAGCGCGTGACCTTGGCCGGGTCGATGATGCCCTCGGCGATGAGGTCGACGTACTCGTTGGTCGCGGCGTTCAGGCCGTGGCCGACGGGCAGGTTGCGGACCTTCTCCGCCACGACGCCGCCCTCGAGGCCGGCGTTGACGGCGATCTGCTTCAGCGGGGCCTCGAGGGCCAGCTTGACGATGTTGGCACCGGTGGCCTCGTCGCCCGTCAGGTCGGCCTCGAGCTTCTCGAAGACGTTCGACGCCTGGAGCAGGGCCACGCCACCACCGGCGACGATGCCCTCCTCGACGGCCGCCTTCGCGTTGCGGACGGCGTCCTCGATGCGGTGCTTGCGCTCCTTGAGCTCGACCTCGGTCGCGGCACCGGCCTTGATGACGGCCACGCCGCCGGCCAGCTTCGCGAGGCGCTCCTGGAGCTTCTCGCGGTCGTAGTCCGAGTCGGAGTTCTCGATCTCGGCGCGGATCTGGTTCACGCGACCGGCGACCTGGTCGCTGTCACCGGCACCGTCGACGATGGTGGTCTCGTCCTTGGTGATGACGACCTTGCGGGCGCGGCCCAGCAGGTCCAGGCCGGCGTTCTCGAGCTTGAGGCCGACCTCCTCGGAGATGACCGTGCCGCCCGTGAGGATGGCGATGTCGTTCAGCATGGCCTTGCGGCGGTCGCCGAAGCCCGGGGCCTTGACCGCGACGGACTTGAAGGTGCCGCGGATCTTGTTGACGACCAGGGTCGACAGGGCCTCGCCCTCGACGTCCTCGGCGATGATCAGCAGCGGCTTGCCCGACTGCATGACCTTCTCCAGGAGCGGGAGGAGGTCCTTCACGGAGGAGATCTTGGAGTTGACGATCAGGAGGTACGGGTCGTCGAGCGACGCCTCCATGCGCTCCATGTCGGTGGCGAAGTACGCCGAGATGTAGCCCTTGTCGAAGCGCATGCCCTCGGTGAGCTCCAGCTCCAGACCGAAGGTCTGGGACTCCTCGACGGTGATGACGCCTTCCTTGCCGACCTTGTCCATCGCCTCGGCGATGAGCTCGCCGATCTGGGTGTCGGCGGCGGAGATGGAGGCCGTGGAGGCGATCTGCTCCTTGGTCTCGACGTCCTTCGCCTGCTCGAGCAGGGCGCCGGAGACGGCCTCGACGGCCTTCTCGATGCCGCGCTTGAGGGCCATCGGGTTGGCGCCGGCGGCGACGTTGCGGAGGCCCTCGCGGACGAGCGCCTGAGCGAGGACGGTGGCGGTGGTCGTGCCGTCGCCGGCGACGTCGTCCGTCTTCTTGGCGACTTCCTTGACCAGCTCGGCGCCGATCTTCTCGTACGGGTCCTCGAGCTCGATCTCCTTGGCGATGGAGACACCATCGTTGGTGATCGTGGGGGCACCCCACTTCTTCTCGAGGACGACGTTGCGGCCCTTGGGGCCAAGGGTGACCTTGACGGCGTCAGCGAGCTGGTTCATGCCGCGCTCGAGACCGCGCCGGGCCTCCTCGTCGAACGCGATGATCTTGGCCATGTGAAGTGGTCCTCCCGGACATGGGGTGGATAACGCTCCAGGACCGCGCCGACGCCCGCGACGGACGGCCTGCGTGCCCGGTGGTTCCTTGCCCCACCCGGCCGCGGGCCTCGTCTGCCCGATCCACGTAGCACTCTCACCTTCCGAGTGCTAACGCCAATGATTAGCACTCGCCCTAGGAGAGTGCAAGCGACTCTCGAGTTTCGGGAGGTGGAACAGAGGTGGATCAGGGAGGTGGATCAAGGGGAGGCCCGGGAACGCGCGAGGGGTCCGCATCCCCTCAGGGATGCGGACCCCTCGACGGCGTTGCGTCGGTGGCCGATCGCGCCGCGCTCAGACGGCGAGCTTGACCATGTCCGCCTGCGGACCCTTCTGGCCCTGCGAGATCTCGAACTCGACCCGCTGGCCCTCTTCGAGACTGCGGTAGCCATCCATCTGGATCGCGCTGTAGTGGACGAAAACATCCGCACCACCGTCTACCGCGATGAAGCCGTAGCCCTTCTCCGCGTTGAACCACTTGACGGTGCCCTGAGCCATGCCTAACTCCCCTATTACTGGCCCTTGCGCGGGACCCGCACTTCGCGGACCCGGGTCAGACCTCTGCGCCGGAACGCGTCGACCGCGGCTGAATGTATCTGTCCAACTGCCCTCTGCAACAGGTCATTCGAGCGAGAATTCTGGGCGCGACGGAAAGGGGAATTGGGGAGAATCCCCTGGATCACGGGGCAAGTCGGGCCCGGCAAAGCACGCAGAAGGTACACAACGCGCACACACTTTGGCTGCTTCTTATCGGGCGGAGACGCATTCTCATATGCGCTCGGCATGAGCAGCGGAGGGGACTTCCCCAACTCTACCGCGCTCAACCATGCAGAATTGCCCCTTCCGCTTATCGCGCGGAAGGGGCAATTCGTACTGACTGGTAGGGCTCCGCCGGGGCTCAGCGACCGCCGGCACCGTGCTCGATGGTCAGCCTCCGGCGACGGCCGGGATGATCGAGACGCCCGCGCCGGCCGGGGTGGCCGTCTCCAGACCCTGCTCGAAGCGCACGTCGTCGTCGTTCACGTAGACGTTGACGAAGCGGCGCAGCTTGCCCTGGTCGTCCAGGACGCGGGCGGCGATGCCCGTGTGGTTCTTCTCCAGGTCGGCGATGACCTCGGCGAGGGTCGCGCCCTCGGCCTGGACCTCGGCCTGGCCGCCCGTGTAGGTGCGGAGGATGGTGGGGATGCGGACGTTCACGGCCATGTGTTCGTAACCTTTCAGAGCGCCAGGCCGGCGTCGCGGAACGCGTCCAGGCTCGGGCGGATGGTGGCGGTCGCCTGAGAGGTGTCGGCCACCGCGTCCAGGGTCTTGAGTCCGTCGCCGGTGTTGAGGACGACGGTGGTGAGGTCCGGGTCGATCAGACCCGCCTCGACGAGCTTCCGGGTGACGCCGACGGTGACGCCGCCCGCGGTCTCCGCGAAGATGCCCTCGGTCTGCGCGAGGAGCTTGATCGCGTCCACGACCTGCTCGTCGTTCACGTCCTCCACGGCGCCGCCGGTCCGGCGGGCGATGTCGAGGACGTAGGGGCCGTCGGCCGGGTTGCCGATGGCGAGGGACTTGGCGATGGTGTTCGGCTTCTGGGGCCGCACGACGTCGTGGCCGGCCTTGAAGGCGACGGAGACCGGGGAGCAGCCCTCGGCCTGGGCGCCGAAGATCTTGTACGGCTTGTCCTCGACGAGGCCCAGCTTGATGAGCTCCTGCAGACCCTTGTCGATCTTCGTGAGCTGGGAGCCGGAGGCGATCGGGATGACGAGCTGGTCGGGGATGACCCAGCCGAGCTGCTCGCAGATCTCGTACGCGAGCGTCTTGGAGCCCTCGCCGTAGTACGGGCGGAGGTTGACGTTCACGAAGCCCCAGCCCTCGCCGAGCGGGTCGCCGATGAGCTCCGAGCAGAAGCGGTTGACGTCGTCGTAGTTGCCCTCGATGGCGACGAGGTCACCGCCGTAGACACCGGCCATGACGACCTTGCCCTGCTCCAGGTCGTGCGGGATGAACACGCAGGAGCGGAAGCCGGCGCGGGCGGCGGCGGCGCCGACGGCGCCGGCCAGGTTGCCGGTGGAGGAGCAGGAGAGGGTGGTGAAGCCGAAGGCGCGGGCGGCTTCGAGGGCCTGGGCGACGACCCGGTCCTTGAAGGAGTGGGTCGGGTTGCCGGAGTCGTCCTTGACGAAGAGCTTGCCGGGCGCGACGCCGATCTCGCGGGCGAGGTTGTCGGCCTGGACGAGCTTGGTCCAGCCGGGGTTCAGGTTCGGCTTCTCGGCGACGTCGGCGGGGACGGGCAGCAGCGGGGCGTAGCGCCAGATGTTGGCGGGACCGGCCTCGATCTGCTTGCGCAGCGCCTCGGGGTCGCCGGTGGGAAGGTCGTACGCGACCTCAAGCGGTCCGAAACAGAGTTCGCAGGCGAAGATCGGACCGAGCGGGAAGTGCTCACCACATTCGCGACAGGAGAGCCCGGACGCGGGACCGAGGTCGACGGTGGTGGGGGTAGCGGTCTGTACAGCCATGGAGGCGAGGCCCTTTCTCCTCATCTTTCCCAATGGCGAATTTTTCGCCATGAGACGGATTTGGCACCTTCCCTAGCCGGGGACCTCGCGCATAAATGCTGTGCCCGTCAGGGCTCCACCTGGGGTGGTGGCCGGGAGACGGGTGGGCGAGACAAACCGACTGGAGGGTTGCCGGGGCTTCAACGGGCCGTTTCCCTCTGCCCCTCTGGATGAGCGGTATTCGATTGTGAAGCGCGGTGGACTTTCGTTCCTGCGCTCCGACGCGGTCGGCACCCCGACGTGCATCGGGGATCCGCGTTGTTCAAGACTGTAACCGAAGGCCCGGGCGCTTGGACCGGCCGTCCGAACCGCGAGATGGAGATCAGGTGCTGGAAGAGGTGGAGCGCTGGCTGGACCGGCGGTCCTGGTCCGTGACGGACCGGCCGCTGGAGCGGATCCTCGCCGCCAAGCGGAACACGAAGGTCAGCGTCGTCCTGCCGGCGCTGAACGAGGAGGCGACGGTGGGGGACATCGTCGCCGTGATCCGCCGCGAGCTGATGACGGAGACGGTGCCGCTCGTCGACGAGCTGGTGGTGATCGACTCGGGCTCCACGGACCGCACGGCGGAGGTGGCCGCGGCCGCCGGCGCGCGGGTGGTCGCGCGTGACGCGATACTCCCCCGGATACCGACCGTGCCCGGCAAGGGCGAGGTCCTGTGGCGGTCACTGATGGTGACGAGCGGGGACGTGGTGTGCTTCGTCGACGCGGACCTGCGGGACTTCTCGGCGGACTTCGTGACGGGGATCGTGGGCCCGCTGCTCACGGACCCGGACGTGGACTTCGTGAAGGCGATGTACGACCGCCCGTTCGGGGACACTCCAGGTCAGGGCGGCCGGGTCACGGAACTGGTGGCCCGCCCGCTCCTGAACCTGCACTGGCCGCGGCTGGCCGGCTTCGTGCAGCCGCTGGGCGGCGAGTACGCGGCGCGGCGCTCGCTGCTCGAACGCCTCCCCTTCCCGGTCGGTTACGGAGTGGAGCTGGGGCTGCTCGTGGACGCCCTGCACACGGTGGGCCTGGACGCGCTCGCGCAGGTGGACGTGGGGGTGCGCAAGCACCGGCACCAGGACGGGCAGGCGCTGGGCCGGATGGCGGCGGCGATCTACCGGACGGCGCAGCTGCGGCTCTCGCGGGGCCACCTGGTGCGCCCCTGGCTGACCCAGTTCGAGCGGGGCGAGGCGGGCTTCGAGCCGCGGACGTACGCGGTGGACACGGAGGAGCGCCCGCCGATGGCCGAGATCGCGGAGTACGCGCAGCGCCGCGTGGCGTGAGGCGGGACGCCGCACCCGCGACCGGTCTGCGGCACGGGCCCGCGACATCGATCCGCGGCATCGATCCGCGACGACGGAGCGTGGCCGGATCAGCCCGTCTCGTATACGTACGTTTGAGCGTTTACGGGACGGGCTAGGTTCGCCACATGGCTACTGTGCTCGTCGCATCCAACCGGGGCCCCGTCTCGTACGCGCTCGGCGAGGGCGGCTCGCTCGACGCCCGCAGGGGCGGCGGCGGCCTGGTCTCGGGCCTGAGCGCCATCGGCACCCAGGACAGTCTCTGGGTGTGCGCGGCGCTCGGCGAGGGCGACCGGGAGGCGGTCCGGCGGGGCGTGGCCGAGCCGGGCGTGCGGATGCTGGACATCGACCCGTCCGTCTACGCCGACGCGTACAACGGCATCGCGAACTCGGTGCTGTGGTTCCTCCACCACCACCTGTACGACATCCCGCGCGAGCCGGTCTTCGACGCGGAGTTCCGCCGCCGCTGGGAGTCGTACCGCGCCTACAACCGCGCCTTCGCCGAGGCACTGGCCGCGGAGGCCGCGAAGGGCGCGGCGGTCCTGGTCCAGGACTACCACCTGGCGCTCGTCCCGGGGCAGCTCCGCGCACTCCGCCCGGACCTCCGCATCGCCCACTTCACGCACACGCCCTGGGCCTCCCCCCAGTACCTCCGGATGCTCCCGACCGACATCCGCGAGGAGCTCCTGCGGGGGATGCTCGGCGCGGACCGGCTGGGCTTCCACACCCGGGCCTGGGCGTCGGCGTTCGAGGAGGGCGCGGGCGACCTCGGGCGCACGCTGGTGGCGGCCCATCCCCTGGGCGTCGACGGCGAGGAGCTGCGGGCGCTGGCGCACCGCCCGGAGGTGGACGAGCGCCTGGCGGAGCTCCGCGCGGAGGTCGGCGACCGCAGGACCATCGTCCGGGTGGACCGCACGGAACTCTCCAAGAACATCCTGCGCGGCCTGCTGGCCTACCGGGAGTTCCTCACCGCCCACCCGGAGTGGCGCGAGCGGGTGGTCCACCTGGCCTCGGCGTACCCCTCCCGCCAGGACCTGGAGTCGTACCGTACGTACACGGCGTCGGTGCGGGAACTGGCGGACGAGATCAACGCCGAGTTCGGCACGGCGGACTGGCAGCCGGTCCTGGTCTCGGTGAAGGACGACTTCACCCGCTCCCTGGCCGCCTACCGCCTGGCGGACGTGGCCCTGGTGAACCCGGTGCGCGACGGCATGAACCTGGTCGCGAAGGAGATACCGGTCGTCTCGGAGGCGGGCTGCGCCCTGGTCCTGTCCCGCGAGGCGGGCGCCCACGAGGAGCTCCACGAGGACGCCCTCACGGTGAACCCCTTCGACGTGACGGAGACGGCCGAGGCCCTGCACGCGGCCCTCACGATGCCCCCGCCCGAACGCACGGACCGCACGAAGCGCCTGGCGGCCACGGCCACCTCCCGGCCCCCGCGGCGCTGGTTCCTGGACCAGTTGGAGGCGCTCAGGGGCTAGGGGGTGTCCCCCGCCCGTTCCCTTCCCCATGCCGCCAGGGGCTCCAGGGCCTCGTTCAGGCGGATGCCGGACCTGGTCAGGGCGTACTCGACGCGGGGTGGGACCTCGTCGTAGGAGACGCGGTCGACGATGCCGTCCGCCTCCAGCTCGCGCAGGTGGGAGGCGAGGACCTTCTCCGTGATGCCCGGGACCAGTCGGCGGAGCTCGCCGAAGCGGCGGTGGGGCCGTTCGTGGAGCGCCCAGAGGATGAGCACCTTCCACTTGCCGCCGATCACCTCCATCGCGGTGTCGATGCCGCAGACGTGCCCGTCGGGCCCACCCGGCCGGTTCGGCGTCGCCATTGCCCCCACCCCTCTGACCTGTTTGCTCACCTCAGGGTAACCACCCACTTCCAAGTGGGTACTTGAGCAGGTCAGAGGGGTGGGAGCAGCCTTTCGGGCATGACGCAGAACAGTGCTGCCACGTCCCCCGTCACCCTTCTCGGCCTCGGTGCCATGGGCACCGCCCTCGCCCGCGCCTGGCTCGCCGCCGGGCATCCGCTCACCGTCTGGAACCGCACCCCGGCCCGCGCCGAGGCGCTGGCCGCCGAGGGGGCGAAGGCCGCGGACAGCGCGGCCGCGGCCGTCGCGGCGAGCGGCCTCGTCGTGGTCTGCCTCCTCGACGACGACTCCGTGGGCGCCGCCCTGGACGGTGTCGACCTGACCGGCAAGGACCTCGTCAACCTGACCACCACGACCCCCGCCCGGGCCCGCGCCCGGGCCGCGTGGGCCGAGGAGCGGGGTGCCCGGTACCTGGACGGCGGGATCATGGCCGTACCGCCGATGATCGGAGTCCCCGAGGCCGGCGGGTACGTCTTCTACAGCGGCTCGCGGGAGCTGTTCGAGCTCCACCGAGCCGCGCTCGCCGTCCCGGTCGGAACCAGGTACGTCGGGGAGGACGCCGGGTTCGCCGCCCTGCACGACGTGGCCCTGCTCAGCGCGATGTACGGGATGTTCGCGGGCGTCGCGCACGCCTTCGCGCTGATCCGGCGGGAGGACATCGATCCCGTCGCCTTCGCCCCGCTGCTCGTCGACTGGCTCGCCGCCATGGCCCAGGGCGCCCACGGGACCGCCGCCCAGCTCAGGAGCGGCGACTACACCGAGAACGTCGTCTCCAACCTCGCCATGCAGGTGGCCGGGACCCCGACCTTCCTGGCCACGGCCGAACAGCAGGGGGTGAGTCCCGAGTTGCTCCAGCCGTACTTCGCGCTCATGCGCCGCCGCCTCGAAGCCGGCAGCGGAGAGGAGGACCTGACCGGCGTGGTGGACCTGCTGCTCGCCGACCGGTGACGCACTCGCCGGTGACGCGCTCGCCGCTGGTGCGCTCACCGGTGGTGCGCTCACCGGTGGTGCGCTCACCGGTGATCCGCTGACCGGTATTCGGTGACGACCCCTCCTCCTGAGGGGTCGTCCCGTGTCAGACTCTGCCGCGATCGTTCCCCCAGGCGATCCGTTTTCCCCCATGAGGCGCATGAGGCAAGCGGAAGGATCGCAAGACACGTGAAGAAGATTGTCGTGGGCATGACCATAGGGTCGGCGCTCACCGCACTCCTCGCCGCGGGGCTCACCCCCGCCGCCGCGCAGGAAGCCCGGGACGCCGCACCGGCGGGCGCGAACGCCCACCGGCCCGACAACCGTCCCGGCCCCCTCACGAAGCAGCGCACCAAGCTGCGCGAGCAGGCGATCGACCTGGTCGCCCAGGGCAGGGCCAAGGCGAACGCCAAGGGCGTCGTCGAGGTCGCGCCCGGCAAGTTCGCCGAGACCGAGACCACCACCGCCACCCGCCAGGAGAAGATCTGGACGATCCTCTCCGAGTTCGGCGACCAGGGCTCCGGCAAGCTCGGCACCGTCCCCGGCCCCCTCCACAACCAGATACCCCGGCCCGACCGGACCAGGGACAACTCCAACGCCTGGACCGCCGACTTCTCGAAGGCCTACTACGAGAACCACTTCAACGGCTCCGGCGAGTCCATGAAGACCTTCTACGAGAAGCTGTCCAACGGCCGCTACTCGGTCTCCAACGTCGTCGAGGACTGGGTCAAGGTCCCCGGCAACGCCTCCACCTACGGCGACAACGCCGTCGAGGACACCGGCGGCTCCTGGGCCTTCATCCAGGACACCGGCGACGCCTGGTGGAACGCGCAGATCGCCGCCGGCAAGACCCCCGCCGAGATCGACGCCTACCTCGCCCAGTTCGACGTCTGGGACCGCAACGACTGGGACCACGACGGGAACTTCGACGAGCCCGACGGCTACATCGACCACTTCCAGGCCGTGCACGCCGGCATGGGCGAGGACGCGGGCGGCGGCGCGCAGGGCGAGGACGCCATCTGGTCCCACCGCTGGTTCGTCAACGGCGACGACTACGGCCTCACCGGCCCGGTCGTGGCCGGTACGCAGAACAAGGGCGGCGGCGCCCGCATCGGCCAGTCCAGGTACTGGCTCGGCGACTACACCACCGAGGGCGAGAACGGCGGACTCGGCGTCTTCTGCCACGAGTTCGGCCACGACCTCGGCCTGCCGGACTACTACGACACCGACGGCGGCGAGAACTCCACCGCCTTCTGGACCCTGATGAGCTCCGGCTCCTGGCTCGGCCACGGCGCCGCAGCCGACGAGGGCATCGGCACCCACCCGGGCCTCATGGGCGCCGAGGAGAAGCTCTTCCTCGGCTGGCTGGACCACGCCGACGCGCCGCTCGGCGCCACCGGCACGTACACCCTGAACCCGGCCGCGCTCCAGGTCGCCGGCAAGGAACAGGCCGTCCGCATCGCGCTCCCGGACAAGACGAGCAGCACCACCTACGCCACCCCCACCTCCGGCACGCACGCCTGGTGGACCGGCTCCGCCGACGGCCTCAACCAGTCCCTCACCCGCTCCGTCCCGGCCGCCCCGAAGGTCACCGTCAAGGCGAGCGCCTGGTACGAGATCGAGGCCGACTTCGACTACCTCTTCGCCGAGTACTCCCTCGACGGCGGCGCCACCTGGGCCCGCGCGGGCACGGCCGTCTCCGGCTCCTCGGCCGGCAGGTGGACGACGCTGCGCTTCACGTACGACTCCGCCGGCAAGCCCTCCCTCTTCCGCTTCCGCTACCAGAGCGACGGCGGCGTGCACTTCGCCGGCGCGTTCCTGGACGACATCACGCTGACCTCCGGCGGGACGGCCCTGGCCTCGGACGACGTCGAGCAGGGCGTGGCCGGCTGGACCGCGCAGGACCGCTGGAAGATCTCGACCGGCACCGAGACGGCCACCTCCCCGCGGTACTACCTCGTGGAGAACCGCGAGTACGTCGGCTCCGACGCGCTCCTCGCCGAGGGCCCGTACCAGTTCAGCAAGGGCATCACCGCCCCGGACTGGGTCGAGTGGTTCAGGTTCCAGAACGGCATGCTGGTCTGGTACGTCGACCGGTCGTACGACGACAACAACGTCAGCAACCACCCCGGCGGCGGCTCGGCGATGGCCGTCGACGCCCGCCCGGCCCCCTTCCGGTACGCCGACGGGACCGCGCCCAGCAACCGGCGCCAGCCCTTCGACGCGACCTTCGGCCTGGAGCCCACGGACGCGACCTGCCTCCACAAGGAGGTCCTGGTGGGCAAGGGCGGCAACCAGACCGTCCAGACCCTCGCGGCCTGCGCCCCCTCCGTCCCGGGCATCCCGGTCTTCGACGACACCGACCCGAACGCGTACTACGACACGACGGCCCCGCAGGCCAGCGTGAAGGTCGCCGGCCACGGCGTGCGCGTCACGGTCACCGGTGACGCCGGCGACGACCTGACGATCAGCGTCGCCAACCCG
Source organism: Streptomyces sp. NPDC053513 (assembly GCF_044544765.1). NCBI lineage: Bacteria > Bacillati > Actinomycetota > Actinomycetes > Kitasatosporales > Streptomycetaceae > Streptomyces > Streptomyces sp. NPDC053513. The sequence continues at coordinate 56,551 of NZ_JBITXP010000027.1, read as the reverse complement.
GCCGCGCACTGATCCGTACGGAAGCCGCCGGTCACGGCTCCACCTGACGGGGCGGTACGGAAGGGCCTCAGCCCTCCCGTACCGCCCTCGCCAGTTCCGTCAGGAACGCGACCACGCCCGCCGGGCCCTGGACCGCGAGGTCCGCGCGGTCGGCCAGCTCCGGGACCTCGGCGGAGCCGCTGCACACCAGGACGCCGGGGGTGCCGTCGGAGCGGAGCTTCTCGACCGCCGCGAAGGCCGGCAGGTCGCCCAGGTCGTCGCCCGCGTACAGCACGGAACCGGCGCCCACCTCCCGTACGTACGTGGCGAGGGCCACGCCCTTGTCCATGCCCGGCGGCCGCAGCTCCAGGACCATGCGGCCGGGCTCCAGGACCAGGCCGTGGGCGACGGCCAGCTCGCCCAGCGGACCGCGCAGGGCCTCGAAGGCGCCCTCCGGGTCCTGGGCGCGGCGGGTGTGGACCGCGACCGCGCGGCCCTTCTCCTCGATCCAGACGCCCGGCCAGGCCCCGGCCCGGTCCAGGAAGCCGGGGAGCTCGGCGCGGACGGCGGCCACGCCCGGGTGCGGGGCGGCGGCCTGCACGGTGCCGGTGACGGCGTCCCAGCGTTCGGCGCCGTAGTGGCCGAGGACGACCAGGCGCTCCAGGCCGGGGACGCCGGCGAAGCCGCCGTAGCGGACGGCGACCCCGGCGGGGCGGCCGGTCACGACGGCGACGGAGGCGACCCGGGGGGCGAGCTCGGCGAGGGCGGCCACGGCACCGGGGTGGGCGCGGGCCTGCTCGGGGTCGGGGACGATGTCGGCGAGGGTGCCGTCGAAGTCGAGGGCGACGACGGCGTTCTCGGGCCGCGCGAGGAGCGCGTCCAGGCCGTCGCGGCCGGCGGGCGTGGTCGGGTGCTGAAGGCTGCTGACCATGCTCCGACCCTACCGAGGTACGGAAGTCACGTCAGCGTGGCCGGGGTCACCCGGGAGGATCACGCCTCTCTCCGCCGCTGCTTCTCCTCCCTGACCCGGCGCAGCCGGTTGACGGTCACGGGGTCGTGCGCCAGGGCGCGCGGGTCGTCGAGGAGCGCGTTGAGCAGCTGGTAGTAGCGGGTCGGGGAGAGGCCGAGCCGCTCGCGGACGGCCCGCTCCTTGGCGCCGGGACCGGGCCAGGAGCGGCGCTCGACGGCGAGGAGCGCCCGCTCGCGCTCCCCGAGCCCGCTCCCGCCGTCCGCCGTCTCTTCGGTCATACGACCCAACTTATTACTCGGCCGCCTCCGCCGCCGTCGCCGCCCGGCCGATCCGGCCGAGGACGTCGGCGGGGCGGCCGCCGGGGGCGACGGCCTTGCCGATGTTCTGCTTGACGTCCTCGCTGACCTTGGCCCAGGAGGTCTTGCCGACCGGCGGGAGCTGCGCGTCGGGGAGGACCTCCAGGAAGACGCGCAGGTTGGCGTGGGCGGGGTCGGTCTCCATGCGGGTGGAGGCGGTGACGGTGACCGGCAGCAGGTCGTTGTCCCCGGCGAACTTCAGGACGTTCTCGTCGCTGAAGACGAAGTTCAGGAAGTCACCGATCTCCTTGCGGTGGCCGTTCTGCCTGAAGCCCATGATCCAGTCGGCGACGCCCATGGCGGTCTTGGGCGGGCCGTCGACGCCGGGGAGGGGGACCTGGCCGACCCGGACGCCCTTCTTCGCGGCCTCCTTGAGGAGCGAGGGGTGGCCGTTGAGCATGCCGACCCGGCCGTTCGCGAAGGCGGCGAAGGCGGCCTTGCGGTTGAGCCGGCCGGGGGCGACCGGGCCGGTGAGGTCCTTGCCGACGAGGTTCTTGCGGAGCCACTCGAAGGTGCGGACGTTGGCGTCGGAGTCGACGGCGTAGCGGTCGGAGGCGTCGGTCCAGCCGCCGCCTCCGCTGAGCAGCCACATGAGGGCCTCGGCCTGGGCCTCCTCGGGGCCGAGGGGCAGCGCGAAGGGGGTGGGGACGCCCTTGGCCTTGAGCCTCTCGGCGGCCTCGGCGAGCTCGTCCCAGGTGGTGGGGGCCTTGGCGCCGGCCTCCTCGAAGAGCCCCTTGTTGTAGAAGAGCGGCCGGGTGGAGGCGACGAACGGCATGCCGTACTGGGTGCGCTTGTACTCGCCGGCCGCGACGAGGGGGCCGAGGAAGTTGGCCTGGACGGGTATGGAGAGGAGTTCGTCGGCGGCGTAGAGCTGTCCGGCGGCGGCGTAGTCGGCGTAGGCGCCGATCTGCGCGATGTCGGGGGCCTTGCCGGCCTCGACCATCTCGGCGACCTTGCGGTCGACGTCGTCCCAGGACTCGATCTGGACCTCGACCTTGACGCCGGGGTGCTTCGCCTCGAAGGCGGCGACGAGGTCGGCCCAGTACTTCTTGGTGGTGTCGCCACCGGTCAGGTCGTAGTCGGCGGCGACCAACCGCAGGGTCACGTCGCCGGAGTCGTCGCCCAGGGCGCCGCAGCCGGCGACCGTCGTGGTCAGTCCGAGGGCGGCGGCGGCCGCGGTCAGTCCAAGGAATCGTCGCCGCTCCACGGCTTCATCCACCTTTTGCTCGTCGTTGAGCTGCAGTGAGCTGCATGTTTGCTCGTCTTCGGGCCGCAAGTCTCTCCCGGGCGCGGGCATGAGGTCTAGTCCACTTGGGTATCACTTCCGCAACTGCGGCGGGAGCATGTCGGCATGACGGCCTTCGAATTTGTATCCGTACGCAACAATCCTCGAAAGTGGACTAGACCTTTTGGGCCCTCTAGCGACACACTGTCCCCCGTGAGACACGTCATCGCCCTGGATGTGGGCGGCACCGGCATGAAGGCCGCCCTCGTCGGCGCGGACGGCACCCTGCTGCACGAGGCCCGCCGCGCCACCGGGCGCGAGCGCGGCCCCGAGGCCGTGGTGGAGACCATCCTCGGCTTCGCCGAAGAGCTCCGCGCCCTCGGCCAGGAGCGGTACGGAGAGCCCGCCGCGGCCGCCGGAGTCGCCGTCCCCGGCATCGTCGACGCCGAGAACGGCATCGCCGTCTACGCCGCCAACCTCGGCTGGCGCGACGTTCCCATGCGCGAACTCCTCAGCGCCCGCCTCGACGGCGTCCCCGTCGCCCTCGGCCACGACGTCCGCACCGGCGGCCTCGCCGAAGGCCGCATCGGCGCGGGCAACGGCGCCGACCGCTTCCTCTTCGTCCCCCTCGGCACCGGCATCGCCGGAGCCATCGGCATCGGCGACCGCATCGAGGCCGGCGCCCACGGCTACGCCGGCGAGATCGGCCACATCGTCGTCCGCCCCGGCGGCACCGACTGCGGCTGCGGCCAGCGCGGCTGCCTGGAGCGGTACGCCTCCGCCTCCGCCGTCTCCCTCGCCTGGGCCGAGGCGAGCGGCGACCCCGACGCCGACGCCGCCGACTGCGCGAAGGCCGTCGAGTCCGGCGACCCCGCGGCCGCACGGGTCTGGCAGGACGCCGTCGACGCCCTCGCCGACGGGCTCGTCACCGCGCTCACCCTGCTGGACCCCCGCACGCTCATCATCGGTGGCGGTCTCGCCGAGGCCGGGGAAACCTTGTTCACACCCCTCCGGGCCGCCGTGGAGGAACGCGTCACGTTCCAGAAGCTGCCCGCCATCGTCCCGGCGGCCCTCGGGGACACCGCCGGATGCCTGGGCGCGGGCCTCCTCGCCTGGGACCTTCTCGCCGCACAGCGCCCCACCGACTCGGAGGTTTCCGCCTGATGGCCGATCACAAGGTTCTCGCCGGCGCACACGTCGTGCTGCCCACCGGAACGGTCGAGAACGGACGCGTGATCGTCGACGGCGACCGCATCGCCGGCTCGGCGCCCGAGGGCGCCCCCACCGTCGACCTGACCGGCCACTGGCTCGTCCCCGGCTTCGTCGACCTGCACAACCACGGCGGCGGCGGCGCCTCCTTCACCTCCGGCACCGTCGACGAGGTCCTCAAGGGCGTCCACACCCACCGCCTGCACGGCACCACCACCGTCGTCGCCTCCTTCGTCACCGCCGAGACGGACTTCCTCGCCCGCCGCGCCGGGCTCCTCTCCGAACTCGCCGAACAGGGCGAGATCGCCGGCCTCCACTTCGAGGGCCCCTTCATCTCCCCCTGCCGCAAGGGCGCCCACGACGAGAGCCTGCTCCGCGACCCCGACCCGGCCGAGGTCCGCAAGCTGGTCGACGCCGCCCGCGGCCAGGCCAGGATGGTCACCCTCGCCACCGAGCTGCCCGGCGGCCTCGACTCCGTACGCCTCCTCGCCGAGCACGGCGTCATCGCCGCCATCGGCCACACCGACGCCACGTACGAGCAGACGCGGGCGGCCATCGACGCGGGCGCCACCGTCGCCACCCACCTCTACAACGCGATGCCCGCCCTCGGCCACCGCGCCCCCGGCCCGATCGCCGCCCTCCTGGAGGACGAGCGGATCACCGTCGAGCTCATCAACGACGGCACCCACCTCCACCCCGCCGCCCTGGAACTCGCCTTCCACCACGCGGGGCCCGAACGCGTCGCCTTCATCACCGACGCCATGGACGCCGCCGGCTTCGGCGACGGCCGCTACATGCTCGGCCCGCTCGCCGTCGACGTGAAGGACAGCGTCGCCCGCCTCGTCGAGGGCGGCTCCATCGCCGGCTCCACCCTCACCCTGGACCGCGCCTTCAAGCGCGCCGCGACCGTCGACGGCCTGCCGGTCGAAGCGGTCGTCCAGGCCATCTCCGCCAACCCGGCCCGCCTCCTCGGCATGTACGACCGCGTCGGCTCCCTGGAACCCGGCAAGGACGCCGACATCGTCGTCCTCGACGCCGGGTTCGAGCTCAGGGGCGTCATGCGCAAGGGCGAATGGATCGTCGACCCGACGACGGGCACGGCCGCCTGATCAGGTGTCACGCGCGAAGGCGGTCGGCCGCGGGTCTGGGCCAACCGCCTTTCCTTTGGCATGATCGGTGCCCGTCGGAACGCACGTTCCACAGGACTTCACACCGAGTACGGGGGGCGGACAGGTCGTGATCCTCACGGTCACCCTCAACACGGCACTGGACCTGACCTACCGGGTCCCCGCCCTCACCCCGCACGCCTCCCACCGGGTCACCCAGGTCATCGAGCGCCCCGGCGGCAAGGGGCTCAACGTCGCCCGCGTCCTCGCCGCCCTCGGGTACGAGACCGTCGCCACCGGCTTCGCGGGCGGCGCCACCGGCGCGACCCTGCGGGACCAGCTCGCGTCGACGCCGGTCCGCGACGAACTCGTCGAGACCACCGGAACCACCCGCCGCACGGTCGCCGTCGTCGACACCGCGAGCGGGGACACCACCCAGCTCAACGAACCGGGCCCGACCGTCACCGCCGCCGAGTGGACCGCCTTCCGCACCCGCTTCACGGCGCTCCTCGACGGAGCCCGCGCGGTCGCCCTCTGCGGCAGCCTCCCGCCGGGCATCCACGTCGGCGCGTACGCGGAACTCGTCCGCCTCGCCAGGACGGCCGGCGTCCCCGTCCTCCTGGACACCAGCGGCGAACCCCTCCGGCGCGGCATCGCCGCCCGCCCCGACCTGGTCAAGCCCAACGCCGACGAACTGGCCCAGCTGACCGGCGCCCGCGAACCCCACCGGGCCACCCGCGACGCCCGCCGCCGGGGCGCCCGCGCGGTGGTCTCCTCGCTCGGCCCCGAGGGCCTGCTCGCCGCCACCCCCGAGGGCGTCTGGCGCGCGACCCCGCCCGCCGTCGTCCAGGGCAACCCCACGGGCGCGGGCGACTCCGCCGTCGCCGGCCTCCTCTCGGGCCTGGTGGACCAGGCCCCCTGGCCCGACCGCCTCACCCGCGCGGTCGCCCTCTCGGCGGCGACGGTCCTCTCCCCGGTGGCCGGCGAGTTCGACGCGCCGGCGTACGAGGAGCTGCTGACACGGGTGAAGGTGACGGAGGAGGCCCCCTGAGGGGTCAGCCCTTACCGGTGTGCCCGGCCTCCAGGTAGACCTGGTCGAGGATCGCCTCGCAGGAGTCCCCCGCCTCGCAGGAGATCTTGAGCGCGTTCGACCCCTTGTTCAGGTTCACGTAGGAGTAGGTGTAGGTCCAGCCCTTCTCCCAGTCGCCCTCGGCGGCGTTCGCGAAGTTCCTCATGTTGATCTCGCGGGGCGCCTCGCCGTTGACCGTCAGGGACGTCTTGGCGTCCTTGCCGGGCACGCTGTACGTGATGCGGAGCGTGTACTCGCCGGTCTTCGGCACGTCGACCGACCAGCTCGCGGAACTGCCCACGCCGCTCAGGGTCACGTAGGCGCCGTTCGTGCCCTTCGCGCCCTTCACACCGGTCCCGGTCGTCGCCGACCCGCCCAGCGTCAGCGTCGCCGCGTCCTGCTTGGGGAGCTCCTCCGAGGTCTTCTCCGGGGTCGGTTCGGTGCTCGGGGACTCGGAGACCTGGGTGGGCGCGGTCGACGGCGTGCCGCCGCCGGCCTGGGAGTCCTTGTCGTTCTCCTTGCCCGAGTTGTTGATCAGGGCGACCCCGATGCCGATCACGACGACCGCGACGACCGCGATGGCGCCCGCGAGGAGGCCCTTGGTGTTGGGGCCCCGACCGGAGCCGCCGCGCTGGGGCGGGACCGGGCGGGTCTGCGGCTGGGCGCCGTACGTCTCCGGTGCCGCGTACTGCGCCTGCGGCCGGCCGTACGGGGACTGCTGCTGCGGCGGCACGTACGCCTGCTGCTGGTGGTGGCCGTACTGGCGCTCGCCGACCGTTCTGACCTGGTTGTACGAGGTCCGGGGCACGCCCGGCTGGGCGGGAGCGGGGCCGGGGTAGCCGTAGCCGCCGCCCTGCGGGGGCCGGGCACCCGCTGTCTGGCCGTCCTCGTAGAGATAGCCGAACGGATCGTCGTCCTCGGGCGTGTTCGCGCCGTCGTTACCGGAAGCCATCCGGGTCATCCTCTCCATGCTCGCCAGCCGTCGCCGACCGGGCGAGCCTACCCCGAACGGACCAGCACGCGGCTCAGCCCGCCCGGCGGTGGACCTTGGCGCGGGAGCGTTTCTCCACGTACATCCGCTGGTCCGCCGAGTTCAGGACCTCTTCCACGGTCATCCCGCACTCGGCCCAGCCGATGCCGAAACTCGCCCCGACACGGACCGCCCGCCCGTCCACCCGGATCGGCGGAATGATCGCGTTGCGCAGGCGCACGGCCAGGTCGGCGGCGTCCGCCGCGCCGAGGCCGTCGGCGAGGACGACGAACTCGTCGCCGCCGAGCCGGGCGACGGTGTCGCCGTCCCGCACGCCGGTGGTGAGCCGGCGCGCGACCTCGATGAGGACGGCGTCGCCGGTGTGGTGCCCGAAGCGGTCGTTGATCGACTTGAAGCCGTCGAGGTCGCAGAAGAGGACCGCGAGCCCCTTCGTCCCGTCGTCGGTCTCGCCGCCGGTGGGCGCGACGATGTGGACGTGGTGGTCGTACGGCCCCGCGCCGCCCGCCGGCTCGAAGCCGAAGCCGTGCTCGTGCTCGTGCTCGTACGGCTGCGGCTCGTGACCGGAGTCGTAGGAGGGGTCGTGGGAGGCCTCGTACCCGGGCTCGTAGCCGCCGTCGTGGCCCGCCCCGTAGCCGCCGTCCCGCCGCGCGTCGTACCCGCCGCCGTACGCCGCCTCGCCCCCCGGCGCCGACGGGCGCTCGCAGAGCCGGGCGGAGAGCCGGGAGCGCAGCTCGGCGCTGTTGGGGAGGCCGGTGAGGGCGTCGTGCGAGGCGCGGTGGGCGAGCTGGAGCTCGTGCCGCTTGCGCTCCTCGATGTCCTCGACGTGGGTGAGGAGGAAGCGGGGGCCGTCGGCGGTGTCGGCGACGACGGAGTTCCGCAGGGAGACCCAGACGTACGTGCCGTCGCGCCGCCCGAGCCGCAGCTCGGCCCGGCCGCCCTCGGCGGAGGTGCGGAGCAGCGTCCCTATGTCCTCGGGGTGGACGAGGTCGGCGAAGGAGTAGCGCCGCATGACGGAGGCGGGCCGGCCGAGGAGCCGGCACAGGGCGTCGTTGGTGCGGAGGAGCCGGCCGTGCTGGTCGCCGCCCATCTCGGCGATGGCCATGCCGGAGGGGGCGTACTCGAAGGCCTGCCGGAAGGACTCCTCGCTGGCCCGCAGGGCCTGCTGCTCGCGCTCCAGGCGGACCAGGGCGCGCTGCATGTTGGAGCGGAGGCGGGCGTTGCTGATGGCGATCGCCGACTGCGAGGCGTACATCTGGAGCGCCTCCTGGCCCCAGGGGCCGGGGTGCCGGCCGTTGCGCGGGCGGTCGACGGATATGACGCCGAGGAGCTCACGGCCGGAGCCGGACGGGGCTCCCCCCGTGCGGGCGGAGCCGAGCGTGGGGGCGTACATCGGGGCGTAGAGGCGGTCGTGCGGGTGCCACTCGTCCTCGAAGCGGGGCGCGGGGCCGTCGGTGTGCCACTGGGGGACGTCGTCCTCCATGAGGACCCAGCCCTCGGTGTGCGGGATGAACCGCAGGTCGCCCCAGGCGACGCCCATGGACAGGCGGCGGTCCCAGGAGGAGCGGGAGCCGACGCGGCCGGTGATCAGGGCCTCCGCGGCGGAGCTTCCGGCGAAGGCGGCGACGACGAGGTCACCGTCGGGACGGACGAGGTTGACGCAGGCCAGCTCGTAGTTGAGGCCGGCGACCACACCGTCGGCGACGGTCTGCAGGGTGTCCGCCAGGCTCCGGGCAGTGTTGAGGTCCGCCACGACCTGATGCAGCTGCCGCAGGGTCGAGAGACGGACGTAAGGCTCCGACTCGGTCTCCATCGCTCGCTCTCCCCGAGACCTCGACAGCAACTCCAGGGTTCTCATCGGCTTCGTGCTGCACTGTCACCGCCACTGAATCACAGCGAGCTGCGCACCCGGTACACAGGGTCAGCAATTACTGCCCTCTGTGACTCAAGTCACAGCAGCTCATGGCGGATCCCCCCGTCCGCGGCATATGCCGGGTCCTAGGTCCGGCGGCCGTACCCGGCTGGTCCCCGGGCCCGATGCGGGCCGCGGGCGGCCGGAGCTAGCGTGCAGAGGTGCTCCAGAAGACTCCCGCCTCGCCCCCCGTGTCCGATCTGGCCATCCCGCATGCTGAGGGGGTGAGCAACGACGAGTTCCGGGCGGCGATGTCCCGCCTCGCGGCGGGCGTGGTCCTGGTGACCGCGCACGATCCCGACGACGGCCCGCGCGGCGAGGACGTCGGCATGACGGCCACCGCCTTCATGTCGGTCTCCCTCGACCCGCCCCTGGTCCTCGTCAGCCTCCGCAACGGCTCCCGCATGGACGACCTGCTCGCCGACGTCCCGGCCTGGGCGGTGTCGATCCTCGCCGAGGACCAGCGGCACGTCGCCGGGCGCTTCGCCATGAAGAACCGGGTCAGCGACCGGCTCCTCTTCGCCGACCTGCCGTACACCCGCGGCGAGGAGAGCGGCGCCCCGCTCGTCGACGGCGCGCTGTCGGTCCTGGAGTGCCGCACGGAGAGCCGCGTCGTCGCCGGCGACCACACGCTGGTGGTGGGCCGGGTCCTGACGGTCGGTCTGTCCTCGGGGAACGCCGGCCCCCTGACGTACTTCCAGGGGAAGTACCGCCGACTGGGCTGAGGGGGCTCCCGACCCGAAGGCCCCACGGCCACGGGCCCCACGCGCCCCACGGCCACGAGCCCCACGACCACGGGCGTCGCGGCCACGGGCGTCGCGTCAGCTCCAGTCGCGGGACTGCCGGATGCGCTTCGTCTCCGAGCGCTGCTTCTTCTCGCGCAGCCGCCGCTCGTTGATCCCGCGCGGGATCTTCGTCGGCCGGCGGGGCTTCGGCGGCGGGGCCGTCGCCTCGGCGAGGAGCGCGGCCAGGCGGACCGCCGCCGTCTCGCGGTTGCGCCACTGGGAGCGGTGCTCCGAGGCGCGGACCGTCACGACGCCGCCCACCAGGCGGGAGGCGAGGCGCTCCAGGGCGCGGGCCTTCCACACCTCGGGGAGCGCGTCGGTGGCCGCGAGGTCGAAGCGGAGCTCCACCTGCGAGTCGCTGGTGTTCACGTGCTGGCCGCCCGGCCCCGACGACCGCGAGAAACGCCACTGGAGCTCGGCCTCGGGCAGCGAGACGGAGCCACGGATGGGATAGGGACCGGACATGCCTTCCATGTTCCCCGGAGGGGGCGGCGGGAGTCATCCTGTTTTCGCCCCGGGACCACCGGGAACCGCCGGGGGCGCGCACGCGTTTCTCCAGGCGACGACTGAACGACGAAAGGGACTTTCCATGGCTGTGAGCCTGTCCAAGGGCGGCAACGTCTCCCTGACCAAGGAGGCCCCGGGCCTCACCGCCGTCACCGTGGGCCTCGGCTGGGACGTCCGCACCACGACCGGCACCGACTTCGACCTGGACGCCTCCGCGATCGGCGTGGACGCCGCCGGGCGGGTCGCCTCGGACGCCCACTTCGTCTTCTTCAACAACAAGTCGACGCCGGACCAGACCATCGTGCACACCGGTGACAACCGCACCGGCGAGGGCGGCGGCGACGACGAGCAGATCAACGTCAACCTCGCGGCCCTCCCGCCGAACGTCGACAAGATCGTCTTCCCGGTCTCCATCTACGACGCGGTCGCCCGCACGCAGAACTTCGGCCAGGTGCGCAACGCGTACATCCGCATCGTGAACCAGGCCGGCGGCGCCGAGATCGCCCGCTACGACCTCTCCGAGGACGCCGCCGTCGAGACGGCCATGATCTTCGGCGAGCTGTACCGCAACGGCGCCGAGTGGAAGTTCCGCGCCGTCGGCCAGGGCTACGCCTCGGGCCTGGAGGGCATCGCCCGCGACTTCGGCGTCAACCTCTGACGAAGCCGTCGCCTCCTGACGGACCCGTCGTCCGCTGACGGGATGACGGGACCGTCGCCTTCCGACGGACGGGCGCCACGCGCCGTCAGGGCCCCGGCGGGATCCCCGCCGGGGCCCTACCCTTTCCGCGTGATCGTCGAAGCCCTCCCCCGCACGGAAGCGCACGCCCTCCCCGGGCCGCTGCTCACCGAACTCACCGCGCTGTACGCGTCGAACCAGGAGTTCCACCAGCTCAGCGGCGACTTCCCCGACCCCGACGACATCCGGCCCGAGCAGGTCGCCGCCGCCCTCGCCGACGAGCTCGCGCAGCCGACCGCCGAGGTGCTCCTCGCCCGCGCCGAGGGCCGGCTCGTCGCCGTCGCGGTCACGCTCGGCCGCCACCCCGATCCGCTCCAGACCGATCCGTGGCTCGGCCTGCTGATGGTCCACGCCGACGCGCGGCGCGCCGGGTACGGCCGTCGGCTCGCCACGTACGTCGAGACCGGCTTCCGCGCCGAGGGCCGCACCGGGCTGCGGCTCGCCGTCCTGGAGAACAACCCGAAGGCGCTGGCCTTCTGGACCGCGCTGGGCTACGAGGAGACGGACCGGCGCCCGGACCTCGCCCACGGCCGCCCGTGCGTCGTGATGCGGAAGTCCCTGGTCCAGGGCTTGCGGAAGTCCCCGGTCTAGGGTCTGGCCGGCTTTCCGTCGCCGTGGAGCCAGACGTCCCACAGGGCGTCGAGGTCGCGGCCCGCCACGGCCTCCGCGTAGGACGTGAAGTCGTCCGTGGTGGCGTTGGCGTGGCGGTACTTCGCGGCCCAGCCGCGCAGGATCTCGTCGAAGACGCGGTCGCCGACCGTCTCGCGCAGCTTGTGCAGGACCATCGCGCCCCGCTGGTACACGGGCGGGTCGAAGAGGTTCTCGGCGGAGGGCGGGGCGGCCGGCGGGAAGGCCCAGTTCGCGTCCTGGGCGAAGGCCCGCTCGAAGCGGGTCCGCGCGGGCACGTGCTCGTACTCCTCCGCGTACAGCCACTCCGCGTACGTCGCGAAGCCCTCGTTCAGCCAGATGTCCCGCCAGCTCTTCGGCGTGACGGAGTCGCCGAACCACTGGTGCGCCTGCTCGTGGACGAGGGTCGACCGGTCGAAGGAGTCGGCCGGGAAGAGGGGGCGGCTCTGGGTCTCCAGGGCGTAGTCGAGGCTCTTGTTGCCGGTGACGACGACCCCGGCGGCGGAGAAGGGGTAGGGGCCGAAGCGTTTCACCTGGCGGGCGAGGATCCCGGGGACCTCCTTCCGCAGCGCGGCGCTGCCCGCCACGGCGGGGGGCTCGGCGGCGGTGAGGACGGGCACGGTGCCGAGGGCGGTCGCCGTGGTCGTCTCGTACCGGCCGATCACGACCGTCGCGAGGTAGCTCGCCATCGGTTCGGGCGTGTGCCACACGGTGGTGACGCGCCCGTCCGGCTCGGTGCGCCGCGCGGTCCTGACGCCGTTGGAGAGGCCCTCGAACCGGGCGGGGAGGGTGAGCGTGAGGTCGTAGGAGGCCTTGTCGGAGGGGTGGTGGTTGCCCGGGAACCAGGCCATGGAGCCGGTGGGTTCGCCGACGGCTACCGCCCCGTCCGGCGCGCGCAGCCAGCCCTCCTCGGAGCCGTCGGCGTCCGTGATCGGTTCGGGTACGCCCGAGTAGGTGACGGTGGCCCGGAACTCCGCCCCCTCGGGGAGCTCCTCGCGGGGGCGGAGGGTCAGCTCGTTCCCGGCCCGGTTGTACGCGGCGGGGGCGCCGTCGACGGTCGCGCCGCGCACGGTGAGGCCGGCGAGGTCGAGGTTGAAGGCGCTGAGGTCCTGGGTGGCGCGGGCGGTGATCTCGGCGGTGCCGTCGAGGCGCCCGGAGGCGGGGTCGTAGGCGAGGGTGAGGCCGTAGTGGCCGACGTCGTAGCCGCCGTTGCCGAGCTTGGGGAAGTACGGATCGCGCAGCCCGGCGGCCCCGGGGGTGCCCCGGACGCCGCTGCCGAGGTCGGCGCAGCCGGTCGCGAGCAGCGCGAGGGCGGCGAGGGCGGCGGCTGAGGTCCGGCTGCGTCGTGACACGTACCGATCTTAAAAGGTCAAAAACGAAAAAAGGCGGTGGCGCCCGGCGGGGGATCCGGGCGCCACCACCAGCTGGGGGGGCGTTACTTCGCGAGCGAGGCGACGCCGGCCTGGGCGAACTTCTCGTCGAGGTCGCCCGAGGGGGCGCCGGCGACGCCGATGCCCGCGATCGGGGCGCCCTTGGCGGTGACCGGGGCGCCGCCGGCGAGGAAGAGGGTGCCGGGGATGTCCTTCAGGGTCGGCGCGTTCGTGAGGCGGCCCGCGAGGACGGAGGTGGGGGCGTTCCAGGAGACGGCGGTGTACGCCTTCTTCACGGCCGACTCGTAGGACTGCGGGCCCGCGCCGTCGCCGCGCAGGGTGACGAGGGTGTTGCCGTTGCGGTCCACGACCGCGACGGACACCCGCTGGTTCTCCTGCTCGGCGGCGTCCAGGGCCGCCTGCGCGGCCTTCGTGGCGGCCTCGACCGTCAGGTGCGTCGTCGTCCGGAGGTTGCCGTTGTCCGCGTCGGCCGTGACGGCGGCGGGAGCGGCCGCCGGGGCGGCGGCGTTCGCGGAGACCACGCCGAAGGTACCGGCGGCGACGACAGCGGCGGCGGTGGCACCGAGGAGGATCTTCTTCATGAGGGACTCCGTTGAAGGTGAGGAGGAGAGGGAGGAGGAGAAGCCGTCGAGCCCGGAGCGGACCGTCGGGTCTCTCGTCCCGCCCGGTCCGTCCTTCGCTCTGCGTCCATCCTCCGGCCGGAACCGGCGCCCACCGGTCCACGGACCGGCTGCCCTCCGCGCGCACACCGGACGACGGGCCCGTCAGCCGATCGGTTGATGCCCCGCTGGTCCCTCCGGGCCACCATGGAGAGATACACGCAGGTCAGGAAGGCAGGGAGGCGGCACGGTGACCCGGCCCACGGAGCACGACCCGGACGCCCGCCGGCTCGCGCGGATCATGCACATCGCGTTCTTCCTGCTGCTCGGCGCCTCCCTCGCCCGCTTCCTGCTGCGGCACGCGTGGGAGGCCCGCAGCCCCTGGATCATCGCCCTCACCGGCGCACTCGCCTCCCTCTACCTCCTCGGCCCGGTGCTCGGCACCCGCGCCACCCCGCGCCGGACCGCCTGGCTCGGCACGGTCGTCGCCGTCTGGGTCGTCCTCGTCGTCCTCGCGCCCAGCTTCGCCTGGTGCGCGGTGCCGCTCTTCTACACGGGCCTGCGCACCCTCCCGCCGCGCGCCGCGCTCGGCCTGGTCACCCTGCTCACCGCGTTCGTGGTCTTCGCGCAGGTCCAGCTCTCGCACGGCGGCTGGGACCCGAACCTGATCGTCGCCCCGCCGGCCGTCGCCGCCCTCGCCACCGGCGTCTTCGTGTACTCCGAGCGGCAGGCCGCACGGCAGCGGGCGCTCATCGACGACCTGATCCGCACCCGCCGCGAACTCGCCGCGATCGAACGCCGCGAAGGCACCCTCGCGGAGCGCCAACGCCTCTCCATGGAGATCCACGACACCCTCGCGCAGGGCCTGTCCAGCCAGCAGATGCTGCTCCAGGCCGCCGACCGGCTCTGGGACGGCGACCCGTCCACCGCCCGCCGGCACGTCCGCACCGCCGAGTCCATCGCCGAACGCAACCTCGCCGAGGCCCGCCGCTTCGTGCAGGACCTCGCCCCCGCCGACCTCGCCGGAGGCGGCGGCCTGGAGGAGGCCCTGCGCGCCCTCGCCGCCCGCGAGTCGGCGGCCTTCCGGGTCGACGGGATCGCCGTGCCGCTGCCCGACCGCGTGCAGGCGGCGCTGCTGCGGATCGCCCAGGGCGCCCTCGCCAACATCCGCGAGCACGCCGCCGCCGACTCCGCCGCCCTGACCCTCACCTACCTCGACGACCAGGTGGTCCTGGACATCGCCGACGACGGCCGCGGCTTCGACCCGGCGCTCGCGCGCGAGCAGGCCGAGCGGGGCCACGGCCTGCCCGCGATGCGGGTGCGCGCCCAGCAGCTCGGTGGCACCCTGACGGTCGAGTCCACCCCGGGCGAGGGCACGGTGCTCTCCGCCGCGATCCCGCTCACCCTGGAGTCCTGATGTCCGTACGGATCCTCCTCTGCGACGACCACGTCGTCGTCCGCGCCGGTCTGCTCGCGCTGCTCGGCAGCACCCCCGACATCGAGGTGGTGGGCGAGGCGGGCAGCGGCGAGGAGGCCGTCGCGATGGCGGCGAAGCTGAAGCCGGACGTCGTCCTGATGGACCTCCAGCTCGGCGCGGGCATCGACGGCGTGGAGGCGACGCGGCGGATCGCGCCCACCGGCGTCCACGTCC
The DNA here is from genome assembly GCF_044544765.1 of Streptomyces sp. NPDC053513. Lineage (NCBI taxonomy): Bacteria > Bacillati > Actinomycetota > Actinomycetes > Kitasatosporales > Streptomycetaceae > Streptomyces > Streptomyces sp. NPDC053513. The sequence continues at coordinate 41,441 of NZ_JBITXP010000027.1, read as the reverse complement.
TGGTCCTCACCACGTACGACACGGACGCGGACATCACGCGGGCGATCGAGGCGGGCGCGACGGGCTACCTGCTGAAGGCCGAGCGGCCCGAGGAGCTGTTCGCCGCGATCCACTCCGCCGCCCAGGGCCGGACGGCCCTCTCCCCGCCGGTCGCCAGCCGGGTCATGGACCGCATGCGGGGCGCGGCGGGCCCCTCGCTCACCGACCGGGAGCGGGACATCCTCGGCCAGCTGGGGCGCGGTCTGGGCAACCGGGAGATCGCGCGGGCGCTGTTCATCAGCGAGGCGACGGTGAAGACGCACCTCGGCCGGATCTACGCCAAGCTCGGCGTCGACACCCGCGCGGGCGCGGTGGCGGTGGCGAAGGAGCGACGCCTGCTGCCGTAAGCCGTAGGGCTGGACTTGGGTGCCGTTCCCCCACGTCCGGCCGCCCCCACTGCTACGGTGCGTCGTCTCTCGACCGCACGGTGTCATGTCTCAGTGGGAGCGCACGTGAAGCTCGCGATCGTCGGCGGCGGACCCGCCGGCCTCTACCTCTCGATCCTGCTGAAGCGGCAGGATCCGTCCCACGACGTCGCCGTGTACGAACGGAACCCCGAGGGCTCCACCTACGGCTGGGGCGTGACGTACTGGGCGGGGCTCCTCGACAAACTGCGCGCGGGCGACCCGGAGTCCGCGGCGGCGGTCGCGGAGGCCTCCGTCACCTGGACCGACGGGGTCGCCATCGTCCGCGACGAGCGGACCGTCCACCGCGGCGACGCGGGCTTCGGCATCGGACGGCGGCGGATGCTCGCGCTGCTCGCCGACCGCGCCGAGGAGCTCGGCGTACGGATCGAGTTCGAGCACGACGTCCCCGGCCCGGACGCGCCCGAACTGGCCGGGGCGGACCTGGTCGTCGCCGCCGACGGCGTCAACAGCGTGCTCCGCGAGGCGTACGCCGACCACTTCGGCAGCGAGGTCACCAGCGGCCGCAACCACTACGTCTGGCTCGGCACCACCAAGGTCTTCGACTCCTTCAGCTTCGCCTTCAAGGAGACCGAACACGGCTGGATCTGGTGCTACGCCTACGGTTTCAGCGGCGAGCGCTCCACGTGCGTCGTCGAGTGCTCCCCGGAGACCTGGACCGGCCTCGGCCTCGACACGCGCGGCGAGGCCGACAGCCTGAACCTCCTGGAGAAGCTCTTCCACGACCTCCTCGACGGGCACGAGCTGATCGGCCGCGAACGCGCCGACGGCGCCGCCCAGTGGCTGACCTTCCGCACCCTCACCAACCGGGTCTGGCACCGCGGCAACCTCGTCCTCCTCGGCGACGCCGCCCACACCACCCACTACTCCATCGGCGCGGGCACCACCCTCGCCCTGGAGGACGCGCTCGCCCTCGCGGACGCCCTGCGCGCCCCCGGCGACCTCGACGCCGCCCTCACCGCGTACGGCAGGCGGCGGCGCGCCGAACTCGTCTCCGCGCAGAGCGCCGCCCGCTACAGCGCCCAGTGGTACGAGAACCTCCCGCGCTACATGAACCTGGAACCGGCCAGGATGTTCGCGCTCCTCGGCCAGCGCCACTCCCCGCTGCTCCCGCACGTCCCCCCGCAGCTGTACTACCGGATCGACCGCGCCGCCGAACAACTGGAGCCCCTGCGCCGCCTCAAGCGCTGGCTGGGCCCCCGGGTGGCACGGGCGGTCCACGGCCGGCGCTGACCCCGCACCGGCTCACACGTCCCGGCGCTGACCCCGCACCGGCTCACACGTCCCGACGGTGGACGGCGAGGAAGGCCACCGCCACCGCGCCCGCCGCCCAGGCCGCGTACACGGTCCACGCCCCGCCGGCGGTCCACGGGAAGTCCACCGGCACCGGCGGGTCCCCCACCTCCGTGAGCCGCTTCCACGCGCCCTGGGGCAGGGCGTGCAGGAACGTCGCACCCCAGCGGTCGCGCTCGTCCATCAGGGCCGGCAGCAGGAGCAGCACACCGGTCAGGGTGACGATCGTCGTCGCGGTGTGCCGCAGCAGCGCCCCGAGGCCGAAGCCCGCGAGGGCGCACACCGGCGCGAGGAGCGCCGACGCGGCGACGGCCCGCGGCACGCCCTCGTCGCCGATCGCCATGCCGACGCCCCGCCCGTCGAGCACGGACTGCGTGACGGCGAACGAGACCCCGGCGACCAGCGCCCCGTACACCAGCATCACCCCGGCGAGGACGAGCGTCTTCGCCGCGACGACCGACCGGCGGGCCGGGACGGCCGCGAAGGTCGTACGGATCTGGCCCGTGCCGTACTCGCCGACGATCACCAGCGCGCCGATCGAGCCGGTCGCGAGGATGAACACCATGGCCCCGCCGAGCGTGAACGCGTCGCGCATCGCCCAGATCGGCACGAAGAGCTCCTTGATGCCGTCCGAGTAGTTCGGGTAGTTGCGGTGGTCGGCGAGGGTCGCGTTGAGATTGACGCCGAGCACGGCGACCGCGCCGACGGCGAAGGCCCAGGGCGTGGAGCGGAGCGACCACAGCTTCGTCCACTCGGCGGCGAGCAGGTCGCGGAAACGGGCGTTCGGCATCAGCGGTACTCCACACTGTCGGCGGTGAGCTCCATGAACGCCTCTTCGAGGGAGGAGGCGCGCGTGGTCAGTTCGGCGAGCGGGACGCCGTGCCGGAAGGCGAGGACCCCGATCCGGCCCGCGTCGATCCCGGTCACGGTCAGCACTCCCTCCTCCGTCCGTACGGTGGCGCCCTCGGCTCCGAGGGCGTCGGCGAGGCCCGGGGCGGCGGCCGGCTCGGCCGTCCGCACGGTCACGCTCCGGCGGGTGCCGCGCGCGGCGAACGCGGCCGCGCTCTCGGCCGCGATGAGCCGGCCGCGGCCGATGACGACGAGATCGTCGGCGGTGTGCTCCATCTCGCTCATCAGATGGCTGGAGACGAACACCGTCCGCCCCTCGGCGGCGAGCCGCCGGAACAGCCCTCGCGCCCACAGCACGCCCTCCGGGTCCAGGCCGTTGACCGGCTCGTCGAAGAGGAGCACGGGAGGGTCGCCGAGCAGCGCGGCGGCGATTCCCAGGCGTTGCCTCATGCCGAGCGAGTAGCCGCCGACGCGCCGCCGTCCCGCCTCGGCGAGCCCGACCTCGTCGAGGACCTCGCCGACCCGGCGGCGCGGAATGCCGTTGGTGCGGGCGAGCGCCGTCAGATGGGCCTCCGCGGTCCGGCCGCCGTGCACGTCGTGCGCGTCGAGCAGCGCCCCGACGTGCCGCAGCCCGCGCGGCAGCTCCCGGAACCGCCGCCCGCCGACGGTGGCGGTCCCGGACGTCGGCTCGTTCAACCCCAGGATCAGCCGCAGGGTCGTCGACTTCCCGGCTCCGTTGGGCCCGAGGAACCCGGTCACCCGCCCCGGCTCCACACCGAACCCGAGCCGGTCGACGGCGAGGCGGGACCGGCCCGGCCGGCCGTAGCGCTTGGTCAGTTCACGCACTTCGATCATGCGGTCCACGGTGGCCGTCCGGCGCCCTCCGGCACATCGGCCCGGCGGCCACGACCCGTCCACCGGAGTGGCCCGGGGGCGTACGCCCGGGGGCCGATGACCCGGTGCACGGCCGCCCCTACGATCGGGGCCATGCCCGCCACCCCGACCGACCGCCCGCCCCACGGGCGGGTGTCGGCGGCCCTCGCCTGGGGCGCGGCCGTCGCGCAGCCCCTCCTGCTCCTCATCGGCGTCCGGACCGGCCCGTACCGCTCGACCGAGCTGCGGCTCTTCCTCACCGCCGTCGCCGTGTGCCTGACCCTGCCCCTGGCGCGCCGTAACCCGCTCGCCGCGCTCGGACTGCTGCTCGCCGGCGTGTTCGCGGCGGCGACGACCCGCCCGGACGCCGTGCTCCTCTACCTCCCGGTGCTCGCCGCCGACGCCGTCGTCGGCCGGATCGCCGCCCTGCACCCGCTCCGGGTCCTGCTGCCCACCGCCCTCGGCGCGCTCGGCGTCCAGATCGCGGCCGCGACGTACACCACCTCGGGGCAGGACGTCTTCGTCAGCACCGTCGTGGCCCTCGCGCTCGCGCTGCTGACCGCCGGGCTCCTCGGCCGGTCCGTACGCGAACGACGCGGCCACGCCGCGGAGTTGCGCGCCGCGGCCACCGCCGAGGCCGTCGCCGCCGAACGGCTCAGGATCGCCCGCGAACTGCACGACGTCGTCGCGCACAGCATCGGCGTCATCGCCATCCAGGCGGGCGTCGGCCGCCGGGTCATCGACACCCAGCCCGCCGAGGCCCGCAATGCGCTCGCCACCATCGAGACCACCAGCCGGGAGACCCTCGCCGGTCTGCGCCGCACCCTGGGCGCGCTACGGGGCGCCGCTGCCGACGGTCGCCCCGCGCCGCGCGACCCGGCACCCGGCCTCGCCGACCTGGAACGGCTCGCCGCGTCCACGGCGGACGCGGGGGTACGGGTCGAACTGCGGCACCTCGGCAACCCCGACGTGTCGCTCCCGCCGGAGGTCGACCTCGCGGCGTACCGGATCGTGCAGGAGTCCCTGACCAACGTCGTCCGCCACGCGGCCGCGCCCACCTGCCGGGTGACGGTGGAGCGGCGCACCGACACCCTGCTCGTCGAGATCGCCGACGACGGCCGCGGCACGCCCGCCGCGGCTCCCGGGGGCGGCTACGGTCTCGTCGGAATGCGCGAGCGTGCCGCGCTCCTCGGCGGCAGCCTCACCGCGGGGCCCCGGCCCGGCGGCGGCTTCCAGGTCACGGCGCTGCTGCCGCTGCCGGCCGATCACCCGGAAGGAATCCCCGCCTCATGAGCACCGCCCCGATCCGCGTCCTCCTCGTCGACGACCAGCCCCTGGTCCGGGCCGGGCTGCGCGTCCTCATGGCCGACACGCCCGACCTGGACGTCGCCGGCGAGGCGGGCACCGGCACGGAGGCGGTCGCGCTGGCCCGGGACCTCGGACCCGACGTGGTGGTGATGGACGTACGGATGCCCGGCATGGACGGCATCGAGGCCACCCGGATCGTCACGGCGGGGCCCGGCGCGCCCCGGGTCCTCGTCCTCACCACCTTCGACGACGACGAGTACGTGTACGGCGCGCTGCGCTCCGGCGCGAGCGGCTTCCTCGTCAAGGACATGGCCCTCGACGACATCCTCGCCGCGATCCGGGTGGTGGCCTCCGGCGACGCCCTGATCGCACCGGGCGTGACCCGCCGCCTGATCGAGGAGTTCGCGGCGCGCCCGGAGCCCACGCGCCCGCCGCCGCGCGACCTGGACGGGGTCACCGAGCGCGAACGGGAGGTCCTCACCCTCGTCGGCCGGGGCCTGTCGAACGGCGAGATCGCCGAACGGCTCCACATCAGCGCGGCCACCGCGAAGGCCCACGTGGCACGCCTCTTCTCCAAGCTGAACGCCCGCGACCGGGTACAGCTGGTGATCCTCGCGTACGAGACGGGCCTGGTGCCGTGAGAGCACGGCCGGTGGTCCTCGCGTACGAGACGGGGCCGGTGCCGTGACACCATCGGTCCCGTGCTCGACATCGGCTACTCCCTCTCGCGTCGCTTCCCCGACCCTCCGCAGACCGACTACCGCCACGCGGACGTCCACGCCCTGCGTCACGACCTGTTCTGCGGGGACGTGTACCTCGCCGACACGGAGACCGACCGCGAGGTGTCCACGGCCTGGGGATGGGTGCCGGTGCTCGACTTCGCGTGGGCGCTGTGCGACATCGTCGAGCAGCTCGACCAGGACCCGCGCGGCAGCCGCGCCGCGCAACCGCAGTACGCGGAGCTCGACTTCACCGAGTCCACGGACCGGATGCTCTTCGAGCGCCGCTTCGGATGGGTGGACGTCGAGGCCGACTGGATGCCGGGCGACGAGCCGCCGATCACCTTCAACCACGCCGAGCTGCGGCGCGAGGCGCGGGACTTTCTGCACGACCTGATCGCGGACCTCACGGACATGCACGAGGGCCTGGCGGACAACCCCACCATCTGGACCCTCCAGTCCCGCTTCCCCCGCCTGCCATAGCCCCCACGGGGCCCACGCCCGCCGGGGCGGTGCCCCCGCCCACCCCCGTGGGGGCAATCGTCCCGCTGGGGCGGGACGGGTGGGCACACGGGACGGCGCCCATCAGCGGCGCCTCCGCGTCCCGCGCCTGAACCCGCACCACCAGTTCGGCACACAGCCCGGTGCGGGTCCAGGCACAGAAGCCTCTGGCGCCGGCAGGGCGCGGGTCCGTTGTGCCCACCCGTTCCGCCCCAGCGGAACGACTGCCCACAACGGGGGGGCGCGGGGGTGGGCACCGCCCCGGCAGGTGGGCGCCCACAGCGGAGGAGCGCGGGGGCGGGCACCGCCCCGCGGGCGCAGCCCGCAACGGCGGGGGCACCGCCCCGCGGGGGCGTCCGGCGCGGGGTCAGTCCTCCACCCGCACCCCAAGCCGCGCCGCCAGCACCGGCGCCAGGTCCAGGAGTTGCGCCGCGGAGATCACCGCACCCGCCAGCGACTCCACCCCCCGCGCGATCTCCAGGCGCTGCACCCCCCGCAGGTCCACGTCCGTGAGCCGCGCCCCCGTGAAGTCCACGCCCGTGAGCACGCAGTCCACGAACTCGACCCGCTCCAGGACCGCGCCCCCGAAGTCCGGCTCGCTCAGCACGCAGCCCTCGAAGACGACGTCCTTCAGCTTCGCCGCCCGCAGGTTGAGGTAGTCGCTCTTGCCGCCCCGGACGACGACCCGCTCCAGGACCGCCCCGTGCAGCTGCGCCCCGCCGAGCCGCGCCTCCACGAGCTCCACGTCCCGCAGCTGCGCCCCGGCGAGCTCGGTGCCCACTCCCCGTACCCCCGTCAGCACCGAGTCGAGGAACCGCGCACCCGTGAGCCGCGTGCCGTCGAGCCCGCACTCGCGCAGCGCGCAGTCCAGGAACCGGGCCCCTTCGCCCGACTGGCCCGTCAGGTCGAGCCCGGCCAGTTCGAGGCCGTCGTAGTCCCCGTCCGGTGCGAGCCCGCCCCCGTACGCCTCCAGGGCCGGCAGCCGCACCTCCGGCCGCCGCGCCCCCGCCACCTTCTTCTTCCGTGTCACCGCCATGACCCCATCGTGATGTACGCCACTGACAACGCCCCGATGTCACATCAGCGGCACCTCCCGCCGTCCCCCGTGTGAAACCGACACGAGGAGACGGACATGCGGAAGCTCACGATCATCGGCGGCGGCTTCGCCGGACTGACCGCCGCCCTCACGGCCGCCGAGGCCGGCGCCGAGGTGACCGTCCACGAGGCGCACCGGACGCTCGGCGGCCGGGCGCGCACGGCCGACGGCCCGTACCGCACGAACGAGGGCCCGCACGCGCTCTACGACGGCGGCCCCCACTGGACCTGGCTGGAGCAGCGGGGTCTCATCCCCCCGCTCGCCGCGCTGCCGGCCGCCGAGGCCCTCCGGTTCCGCGTCCACCGCGACGGCGCCGTGCGCCGCACCCCGCCGCTGAGCCTGTTCCGCCAGGCCCGCCGCAGCCCCGAACAAGCCCCCGTCGACCTCGACTTCCACACCTGGGTCACCGGTCTCGCGGGCGAGCGCACCGCGCGCGTGGCGGCCTCGTACAGCGCGGTCGCGCTCTTCCACCACGACCCCGGCTCCCTCTCCGCCCGCTTCGTGCAGGAGCGGCTGCACCGGTCCGCCTCCCTGCCGCCCGAGGCGCACTACCCCCGGGGCGGCTGGGGCGAGCTGATCGAGCGGATGGCCACGCGCGCGCGTGAGCTCGGCGTACGGATCGAGACGTCCTCCCGGGTCGACGCCCTGCCGCTCGGTGGCGGTCCCGTGATCGTCGCGACCGCGCTGCCCGCCGCCGCCCGGCTCCTCGGCGACCCGTCGCTGACCTGGGAGAGCGGCCGTACGGTCCTGTTCGACCTGGCGCTGCGGACCCGGAAGGGCGATCCGTTCGTGGTGTCCGACCTGGACGCGCCCGGCTGGATCGAGCGGTACACGGCGCAGGACGCCTCGCTGGCGCCGGCCGGGCAGCAGCTGATCCAGGCGCAGCTGCCCATCGGCCCCGACGCGTCGAAGGCGGACGGCGTCGCGCACGCCGAGCGGCTGCTCGACCTCGGCTTCCCCGGCTGGCGCGAGCGGGAGGTGTGGCGGCGGGAGTCCGTCTCCCAGGGCCGTACGGGTGCGGTGGACCGGCCGGGCACGACCTGGCGCGACCGGCCGGCCGTCGACCGGGGCGACGGGGTGTACCTGGTGGGCGACCAGGTGGCGGCGCCGGGCGTGCTCGCGGAGGTGTCGTTCACGAGCGCGGTCGAGGCGGTGTCGCTCGCCCTGCGGGCAGATCATCTCGATCGCCTTGACCTCAAGCGCGCTTGAGGTCAGAGGGTGGACCCACCGGCCCACCCGTACGACGACAGGGGAACGTCATGCACGCCATCCGCCTCCACGCCTTCGGCCCCGCCGAGAACCTCACCTACGAGGAGACGCCCGACCCCGTCCCGGGCCCCGGCCAGGTCCGTGTCCGGGTCGCGGCGGCCGGCGTGCACCTCCTCGACACCGCCCTCCGCGAGGGCGCCACGGGCCCGTTCCCCGCGCCCGCCGCACTCCCCACGATCCCCGGCCGCGAGGTCGCCGGGACCGTCGACGCCCTCGGCGAGGGCACCGACCCGGCCTGGCTCGGCCGCCGGGTCGTCGCCCACCTCGGCATGAACCCCGGCGGCTACGCCGAACTCGCCGTCACCGACGCCGCCCGCCTCCACGCCCTGCCCGACCACCTCGGCGAGGCGGAGGCCGTCGCCATGATCGGCACCGGTCGCACGACGCTCGGCATCCTGGGGTTCACCGAGCTCGGCCCCGACTCGGTCGCGATCGTCCCGGCCGCCGCCGGCGGCATCGGCACCCTGCTCGTCCAGTACGCCAAGAACGCCGGCGCCACCGTCATCGGCCTCGCCGGCGGCCCCGCGAAGACCGCCCTCGTCGAGGCGAACGGCGCCGACCTGGCCGTCGACTACACGCGGCCCGACTGGCCGGAGAAGGTCCGCGCGTACCTGGGGGACCGTTCGGCGACCGTCGTCTTCGACTCGGTCGGCGGCGACACCGGCCGCGCCGCCGTCGACCTGCTCGGCAAGGGCGGACAGCACCTGGTCTTCGGCTGGTCCGGAGCCGGACTCCACGACGGCGAACCGCTCACCTTCACCGAGGAGGAGCTCACCGCCCGCGGGATCACCTCGGAGTCCGTCCTCGGCCCCGTCATGATCCAGAAGGCGGGTGGTGACATCCGTACGCTCGAACTCGCCGCCCTGGACGCCGCGGCCACCGGCACCCTCCGCCCAGCGGTCCACCGCTTCCCCCTCGCGCAGGCGGCGGAGGCCCACCGCGCCCTGGAGAACCGGGGCACGACGGGCAAGGTGGTGCTCGTCCCCTGAGGGTCAGACGCCCAGCACGTCCCAGGAGTGCGCCTTGAACTCCTTCGTGAAGTCGGGGTGGTCCTCCCACATCCGGGCGATGGAGCGCAGCACGTCCCAGTTGTGCTCCAGCGCCTGGTCGACGACCTGGCGCAGCTCCGGCGCCGTCTCCCGCTTCTCCACGAGACCGTTCACCGCCGACGCGGCCTGCACGGTGTAGCGCAGGGCCCGCAGCGCCCTCGACGTGTCGTCCATGCCGAATCCGTGGTCGCTGCCGTTGGCGGGGTCGAAGAGCGGCGTCAGCCGCGCCTCGATGAAGCCGGTGATCCGCTGGAACCGCTGCTCAATGTCCATGCCCCCTTCCTACACCGTCGCTCCGCTCCCCAGTTCCGCCAGGGCCCCGTCCGTCAGCCGGTAGACCGTCCACTCGTCCTGCGGACGGGCGCCCAGGGACTCGTAGAAGTCGATCGAGGGCTTGTTCCAGTTCAGGACCGACCACTCCAGGCGCTCGTAGCCGCGCTCGACGCAGATGCGGGCCAGTTCGCGCAGCAGGGCCTTGCCGTGGCCGCCGCCGCGGGCCTCCGGGCGGACGTACAGGTCCTCCAGGTAGATGCCGTGGACCCCGCGCCAGGTCGAGAAGTTGAGGAACCAGAGCGCGAAGCCCACCGCCTCGCCCGTCTCCGTCTCGGCGATGTGCGCGAAGGCGGCGGGCCGTTCGCCGAACAGGGCCTCGTGGAGCTGCTCGGGAGTCGTGCGGACCTCGTCGAGGGCCTTCTCGTACGCGGCGAGGTCGCGGATCAGGGCGTGGATGACGGGGACGTCGTCGGGCGTGGCTGTACGGATCATGGGCCCAGCCTGCCCCGGGTCAGGCCCTTCTGGCCAGCAGGATCCGCGCGAGGGCGACCTGCTCGGGGTCGAGGCCGGGCTCGCCGTCCTCGACGTCCCACAGGCCGTTCTGCAGGACCCGGCCCAACGTCCAGGCCGCGGCGCGGCGCCGGTCCCCGACGACCTCGGCGAGCAGGTCGAACCGCCACAGCGCCTCGTCAGGGTCGAAGCGGTCCATGAGGGCCGGGAGCAGGTCGAAGCCCGGGTCCCCCGCCAGCGGCTTCGGGTCGATGGCCAGCCAGGGTTCCCGCTCGCCCGCCAGGACGTTCCCGAAGTGCAGGTCCCAGTGGAGCAGCCGGTCCCCCGGCTCGCCCGCCACCTCCCGTACGGCCGCCGCGCAGTCCCGCAGCACCGCCGCGTCGTCCGCGCCGAGCCGGGCCGTCGCCTCCGGGACCTCGGCGAGCATCCCGGCGGCGATGTCCGCGAGCGTCCGCAGCCCCTCCGGGGCGGGGACGGCGACGAGCCGGGCGAGGAGGTCCGCGGCGATCCCGAGCGCCTCGCGGGTGTCCGCGACCGTGGACAGCGGCCTGGCCTCGTCGAGCCGTTCCAGGAGCATCGTCCCGGTCGCGGCGTCGTGGTCGAGGAGCCGCACCGCCCCCGCCCCGTCCCAGACGCGCAGGCCGACGGGCTCCCCCTCCGTCTCCTCGTCGAGGATCTGCATCTTGAGGGCGGCCCGCACACCGTCCCGCTCCACCGGCAGCACCAGCGAGGCCACCCCGTGCATCGAGGGCCCGGTGACCCGCAGCCCCCACCGCCCCAGGAACTCCTCGGCCCGCTCGGGCAGCCCGTCGACGAACAGCCGCCCGGCCTCGCCGTTGTACTTCACCTGCGAACGGGCCAGTTCCTCCGGTACGTGGATCATCCGACGAGCCTAGACACCGAACGCCCGCCGATCGATCCCGTATCCACGGAACCCGCGCCACCGGTAACCTCCCGCCCACGCACCCGGAAGAGGGATACACATGAGCACGGTCAACGGCGGAATATCGTTCTGGTACGCGCAGGAGGGCGCCCCCGCCCCCCGCGAACCGCTCCCCGGCGACACCGCCGCCGACGTCTGCGTCGTCGGCGGCGGGTACACGGGACTGTGGACCGCCTACTACCTCAAGAAGGCCGTCCCCTTCCTCAACATCACCGTCCTCGAAGCCAAGTTCTGCGGCTACGGCGCCTCCGGCCGCAACGGCGGCTGGCTCTACAACGGCATCGCCGGCCGCGACCGCTACGCCAAGCTGCACGGCCACGAGGCGGCCGTCCGCCTCCAGCAGGCCATGAACGCCACCGTCACCGAGGTCCTCGACGTCTGCGACGCCGAGAAGATCGACGCCGACCAGCACCGCGGCGGCGTCCTGGAGGTGGCCCTCTCCCCCGCCCAGCTCGCCCGCCTCAAGGCCTTCCACGCCGCCGAGCTGGCCTTCGGCGAGACCGACCGCGAGCTGTACGGCGCCCGCGAGACCGCCGGACGCGTCCGCGTCGCCGGCGCCGTCGGCTCCTCCTGGACCCCGCACGGCGCCCGCCTCCACCCGGTCAAGCTCGTCCAGGGCCTCGCGGCGGCCGTCGAGGCGCTCGGCGTCACGATCCACGAGTCGACCCCCGTCACCGAGATCAAGCCGAAGCACGCGATCACCCCGTACGGCACCGTCCGCGCCCCCTACGTCCTGCGCTGCACCGAGGGCTTCACCGCCTCCCTCACCGGCCAGCGCCGCACCTGGCTCCCCATGAACTCCTCGATGATCGCCACCGAGCCCCTCACCGACGCCCAGTGGGAGTCCATCGGCTGGGACGGCCGCGAGACCCTCGGCGACATGGCCCACGCCTACATGTACGCGCAGCGCACCGCCGACGGCCGCATCGCGCTCGGCGGCCGGGGCGTCCCGTACCGCTTCGGCTCGAAGACCGACAACGACGGCCGCACCCAGCCCCAGACCGTCGAGGCGCTCCGCGAGATCCTGATCCGCTTCTTCCCGCAGCTCGCCGGCGTACGGATCGACCACGCCTGGTCCGGCGTCCTCGGCGTCCCCCGCGACTGGTGCGCCACCGTCACCCTCGACCGCTCCACCGGCCTCGGCTGGGCCGGCGGCTACGTCGGCTCCGGCGTCGCCACCGCCAACCTCGCGGCCCGTACCCTCCGCGACCTGATCAAGGAGGACTCGGGCCAGTCGGGCCCCACGGACCTGACCGCCCTCCCCTGGGTGAACCACAAGGTCCGCAAGTGGGAGCCGGAGCCGCTGCGCTGGCTCGGCGTCCAGACCATGTACGCCGCCTTCCGGGGCGCGGACCGCCGCGAGACGACGGGCCGCACGGCGGCCACGGACCGGGTGGCGGTCCTGGCGAACCGCCTGAGCGGCCGCTGAGGAACACGTCGGGCGGGAACGCACACCACGCGCCCCGCCCGACGACCCGACCCGGCACCCGCCCGACCGGCCCAGAACCAACGAACCGACCCGGCTACTCCACCTCGATGCCGAAGTCCCCCACGAGCTCCTCGAGCCCGCCCCGGTACCCCTTCCCGCCGAGGACGAAGTCCCAGTCCCCGCCGGCCCGCCGCCGGAACGAGCCGAGGACGAGCGCCTTCTCCCCCGGCCGCCCGTCGGACACCTCCAGCCGGTCGAGCTCGGCGCCCGCGTCGTCCCGCAGCCGGATCCCGGCCTCCGTGAAGCCGCCCAGATCCGCGTCGGGGTTCACCTCCGGGTCCACGGCCGCCACCAGGACCAGCCGGTCCGCCCGCGCGGGCAGCGCGTCGAAGCCGACCCGCACGGCCGCGCGGTCGCCGGGCGCGGCCGCCACCATGGCGACCGAACCGTCGGGCGTGGCGGGGTTGTTGAAGAAGACGAACCACTCGTCGCCGAGGACCCGGTTCCCGGCGCAGACCAGCGCGCAGACGTCGAGGGCGGCGGACCCCGACCACACCATCCCGAGCAGGTTGAAGTCCTCGGCGGCCTCGGCGGGAGGGGACACGGGCGCCACGGCCGGGGCGGCGGCCGGGGCCGGCCCGCCCAACCGGCCCCGCAGACCGTGCCGGTGCAGCAGCTCGACCAGCTCGGTCCCCGAGATCAGGGTCAGCGGCTTGCCGTTGGCGAAGGTGTACGAGCCGGGCCCGAACTTCGACGTCGTGACGAGGACGCCCTTGTTGGCCCCCTTGTCCTGCACGGTCCCGAACAGATCCCGTACGGCGCTCGGCGGCACGGTGTTCCGGTACCGCTTCACCTGCACCACGATCGACCCGCCGCTGATCGGATCGGGATCGAGCGCCTCCACGTCGACCCCGCCGTCGCCCGACCGCTGCGTGGTCACCGCCTGGAGCCCCCGGGCCCGGAACAGTTCGGCCACGAGCCCCTCGAAGGCGATCGGGTCCATGGCGAGCAGGTCCGGTTCCTCGCCGTCCCCCTGGACCACCACGTCCGACCCGACCTGGTCCGGAACCCTCAGCGGCTCCACCGCCACCCGCTCGTCGGGCTTCGCCGACAGACGGCCGCCGAGCGCCCCCGTCAGGCACTCCACGGCCGCCACCAGCTCCAGGTTCAGCCGCTCGAAGGCCTGCCGTTCCACGACCGCGGACGCCACGCACACCCGGGCGTCCAGGCCCGTCGCCGGGTCCACCCCGCTCACGTACCCGTTCAGCGCCACCGCGTCGAGCGCCCCGAAGCGATCCGCGGCGAACAGCTCCCGCACCGCGAGCAGCACGCTCTGCGCCAGCACGTCCCGGTACAGCGCCCGCCGCTGCGTCACCGGCCGCGGGACCTCCTTCTCCTGGTCGGTGCTCGGCAGGTACTTGACGCCCTTGGCCTCCGGGACCACCTCGTACCCGGGCAGGTCCCAGTCGAGGACGAGGCCGCGCCCGGCCCGGTCGTAGGCGGCCGACACCTCGCGGGGGAACCCCTCGGGCCAGGCGGTCGACGCGAACAGCACGGCGGAGAAGTACTCGACGACCGTGCCGGCATCCCCGCTCCGCAGGGCCTCGCCGGTCCCGTCGATCCCGCTGTTGTGGGCGCGTATCTCGGCGATACGGGCGGCCGCCCAGGCGTCGTACTCCCTTCGGTACGCGGCGAGTTGCTCGACCCTCCGCGCCTCGGCGGCCTGTGCCGCGTACCAGTCGCGCTCGAACCGGGCCCGCGCGTCCCGCTCGGCCTGGGCGCGCCCGGAGGGCGTCCAGGCGGCCTGCGGCTGGTAGAAGCGCTGATCGGGCATGGCGACGGGCTCGGCGAGCGGGCCGGGCGAGAAGGGCTCGACGTCCTCGGCGCGGCGCAGGGACTCCACGGAGAAGGCGGGCGCGCGGCAGCCGGCCGCGAGCAGCCCCTCCAGGAGGGCGACCCGCTCGTCCAACTCGCGGGTGCGCCGCAGGGCGTCGGCGTCCCGCTGCTGCCGGTAGGCGGCCCGCTGCTCCCGCTGCATGCGGGCGACGTCCCGCTCGTACGCCCGCTGCGCCCGCTCGGCCTCCCGCTGCTGCCGCAGCACCGCCTGGTGCTGCCCCTCCCGCTGCCGCTGCGCCACCCGTTGCTGCTCGGCCCACACCCCGATCAGCCCGCCGGAACGCCGACTCATCCGCGCACCCCTCCCACGACCCCGACACCTGCACGCACGCCCCCCGTGTCGCACAAGTGTCCCTGACGGCGGCGGGCCGGGGCACGAGAACGCCGGAGTGCCCCCGACGTCGTGCCCCGGCCCGTCGGGGGTCAGCCGAGCGGCAGCGTCGCGGTGCGGCTCTCGCTGTACGGGGAGTGGTTCCCGGCCTCGTCGTAGGTGCTGGCCCGGTACTCGTAGGCGACGCCGTCGGCGGCCTGCGGGACGCAGACGGTGGCCTCGGCCGGGTCGAGGCGCGGGTCGTACCCCTCGTGCAGGACGACCGACCAGGTGGACGCCCCCGCCGCGCGGCGCGTGATCTCGAAGCCGGAGAAGTCGCGGATCGGGGCGGGGGTCCAGTCGGTGGCGGTGGCCCGCACGCCGCCGGCGCAGGAGCCCAGGGACAGGTCCGGGGCGGAGGCGGGGGCGATGCCGTCGGGAATCTCGAGCCACAGCTCGTTGAGCGCGGTGGCGTCGAGCCAGTTCGGGTTGTACGTGGTGGTGCCGCCGTCGTTGGTGACGAGGACGCGGTAGTGACGGGTCTCGCCGTCGGCGGCGACGGGGGCGGTGGTCCAGGTGTTGCCCTTGGTGGTGCCGAGGGGGACCCAGGCGTAGGAGCCGTCGACCTTGTCGTTGCTCAGGACCGTGTAGTGGTCGAAGTGCGCCTCGGTGTTGAGGGGCCACTTCAGGGTGACCTTGCGGGTCGCCTTGTCGAAGGTGCCGGTCAGGGAGGTGACGACGGGCAGCGGGCGCACGATGACGTCCGCGCTGCCGGCCGAGGTGTTGCCCGCCTTGTCCCTGGCGCGCACCTCGTAGTAGTAGGGCGTGCGGTCGTCGGGGTTCACCAGGGGGTCGGTGAAGCTGCGCGCGGTGGTGGAGGCGGTGACGGTCGTCCAGGTGCTGGAGCCGACGGCGCGCCGGTGCAGGGAGTACCCGGCGAGGTCCATCTCCTTGTTGCCCGCCCAGGAGACGGTCGTCCGGCGGGAGGTGGTGTTGTAGGCGGTCGCCACGCCGGTGGGGGCGAGCGGCTTCACCTTGTCGTACGTGGCCGAGGTCCGGGGCGCGTAGGAGAAGTTGACCTTGGCGGCGCCGCTCCAGTTCACGTGGTCGACGCGGACGGTGTGCCGACCGGAGGGCACGGTGAGGTTGACGCTCCGGGAGCGCGCGGTGTCCCCGGTGTTCGCCCACAGGTCGATCTTGCGGACGCCGTCCAGGTAGACGCGGACTCCGTCGGTGGCGGACACGGCGAACGTGAAGGGCCCGCCGGAGCCGAAGTCGCGGGACACCCACCAGCGGACACCGAAGTTGTTCGCGGCCACGCCGGCGCCCGGGCTGCCCGCCCAGCTCTCGGCGACGGTGGCGTCGCAGTCGGTCTTCACGGGCGTCCCGGAGAACGAGGCGTTGTTGTAGAAGGTCCGCATGGGGACGTTGGTGGGGCAGACGACACCGGCGGCGGCCGCCTGCGGGGCGACGACCACCAGACCGCCGAGGACGACGGCGGACATGACGCCACCGCCGAGAGCGGCGACGAGACTCTTCGAGGACACGGAAACCCTTCGGGCAGGACAGAGAGAACGCTCAGCACGAAGACTCCCGACCCACCCCGAAGGTTGCCCCCGACCTGCCGCCCGCTCGGGCACGGAAGGAACACACCGAACCCGCGGAATCGTGCTTTTCGCCCTAAACCGGAACGAAGGGGACACAGCGCAACCGTGATCACGCGAAAGGGCCGGCTCAGGGGAATCACGCCCCTGCGCCGGCCCTTCGCCTTGAGCCCCCCTGTCGGGTTCGAACCGACGACCCCCGCTTTACAAGTTCGATCGGAAGCCCACGACTGCCGTCCTGCCCGCCGACACTGTTGCCGCACGAGGACGCTCGTGTGCGCTCCCGTACAGCGTCGTTGATGTCAGCGGTGGATGTCAGAGGCTCTTTGATCCGTAGCTCTAGCGGGATCGGTCAGCGGGGGTCATATCGGCCGCTAGGTGGGCCTTTAGGGACGCTACCGCGCGGGGGCGGTCACTAGGGTTGCGGTACCTAGCTGCTGTACCGCACGATCCAAATGGGGTTGACCATGGAACGGCATGTGCTGGAAGCGCTGCTGACCGGCGATGACGAGGCGTCCGCAATAGCTCTGGCCGCCCTACGCCGCGGCGCCCCCTACTCGGTGCAAGAGCGAGTACAAGCCACTGATGCACATGCCGGAGTCTTCAGTCACCGACTTCAGCGGATGCGGATGCGCGGATTCGAACCCCTTGGGCTGGCACGAGCGGTTCAGCTCATCAGGGAGTACGACCGGCCCGTGCGCACCGCACTGATCGATCCTGAGAATCGGACACGATTCACCCTGCTGTTCCTTACCGAGGACGGCAGCGCGCTGGTGGCCTGCGCGAGCTGGACCCTGCCGCTAGCTGCAAACAAGCCACCGCTTTAGGAGAGCGGGAGGGCGGGACCACGCCTGACCTGCACAGATGCTGCGGCAGCTGATCAACACCCCAGAGCCCGAACACGCCCCTCGTTCCCCGTGGTTCCCCGCACGATCTGGCACGGATGTGGCACGGCCCTCGCCGGTGTCTGTCAGTGCCTCGGGATAGCGTCCACGTGCGCGCGGTCGGCTTCCGGGGTGTCCAGCTCTGTAGTGCAGCTGCATCCCTGGCTCTGTCCGGGGGCGGCCCGGTGCAAGCCTGGGACCCAACCGACGGCCAGGCTCCGCCGATGGCCAAGAGTGCCCTGCCAGCGCCGGCCGCGCGAGCTTTCCGCCCAAAGCCGCCCCCCTGAGTCCAGCGGTAGGGCAGCATTAGGCTATGGACGAGCTTAATGAGTACGAGCAGTATCTGGTGCAGGCTACGCAGGAGTTAGCCCGTAACGGAAACAAAAAGATCTGCGAAGTGCGCGACTATCCAACCGCTGAGACGATCAGCGAATTCGAGGATATACTTTCTTCCGCAAAGGAAGAAAAGCCCCTTCAGGAGTTCCTTACTCGGCATCCTGAAATGCTTGTCCAGCAGCTCGGGGCAGGGTGCAGGTGGGTGATTCCCAAGCCTCAGCTCGGCGGCCGTCTGGAGCCTGACTTTATGGTCGCGAGGATCGATAGCGGTGGACTGAGATGGGTAGCTATCGAACTCGAAAGCCCTGCTGTGGATAGGCTGTTCACCAAGGGTGACGGGACCCCCGGGGAGAAGCTGCGGGAAGGGATTCAGCAGGTCAAAGACTGGCGGTACTGGATCGAGAACAACCTGCAAACGGCACGAAATAGCCCTCGCGATGGCGGTTGCGGCCTCGTGGGAGTGACGCCCAGAATTGACGGAATGGTCTTCATTGCTAGACGCCGAGTGTTCCGGGAGGAAGACCAGCGCCGTCGGCGCGATATCGCATGGAATGATCGAATTGAAGTGCACACCTATGACTGGCTTCTGGAGGAGGCCCGCAAGTTGATTCCGCTCCACGTGGCGACGGTTGAGAGCTGCGAAGAATGTGAACTCTACGGCAGGTGATCTCACCCTTCCCGATCCGCAAACCCTCTATTCGGGTAACGGCTCGGGCTCCATGAGATACCCCTAGCCACTACTCACCCCAGCTCCCATCCCGTCTGCCGTCGACCCATACACCGTGGAGCAGGCGCGGTGCCGGGCGTCCAGGTGGAGCGCGCCACTGTACGAACGACCTGGACGCCCGGTGCCGTGTCTGCTCGGCTCTGCCTGGGTCGACGGCAGACGGGATGGGAGTCCCCCACCGCCACACCCCACGGCCGGCACCCGCGTACGGGCCCCCGCCATCCCGGAGCCTGAGTGCCCCCGCCGGAGGCATTGCCCTGAGCCGCACTCGCGTGCCGCCTCGGCCGCATCGTGGTTCGTCACCCATCAACCCGAGCTGTCAGGCGTGCGGACGGCGCCCGGGCTGGAGCGGGGCGCAGACAGGAGCGCAGGCCCGGGCGACGGGCCGCGCGCGCCGCGCCGTGCGCGGCGGGTGCCTTGATGAGGTAGAGAAATCTGTAACAGCTGCTTCGGCTGCACCTACTAGGAACTGTCCGGCCGATCATGGTCGCGTTCCATCGGGCAGAATGCCCTGGGTGGATGCCCTGGAGATTGAGAACCCCTGGACGCCCGCTCACCAAGCAGTGGAATCGAGCGACCACACCACGCTCACGCGCATCCTCGACGAGGGAGCCGACGTTGACGAGGTCTGCTGCCAGATGACTCTGCTGATGCACGCCATCGAAACCGAAGCGGATGTCGCTGCCCAGTCGGGGGAGCCGATCGACAGCGCACTTACCGCGATCCTCCTGGCGTACGGCGCCGATCCACACCTCGCCGTCAACGGCGAAGCTGCCTACGACTGGGCCCGCAGCCTCGGCCACGACATGGCGACCCGGCTGCTGGACCGCTTCACCACCCTTCACGGCCTGGCGGCCGGAACCGAGACGAACTGAAGCATCCCGGTCGATCAATAGCCCCATGATCGACCGGACAGCTCCTAGGCGGTGGGCTTGAGGACCTTGCCCTCGCCATCTCGCAGCAGGCGGCTTGCGTATCCGCCCTGGGACAGGCGGTCGTACGCGTCGAGCACGTCGGCGGGAACCTGCTGGCTGATCATGAAGCCCTGCTCCGGGTAGACCAGCAGGCGCTGCAGGGCTCCCACGAGCATGTCGATGACCAAGCGGGCGTCTCCGATGGAGTCGACGTAGTCCCGGAGCGTCATCGGGCTCGAAGCGCTGACGATCTCGACCTCCGGCCACAGCTTCCGTGCCGTGGCGTACGACCGTCGTTCCTCGTACGGCTTGCTGATCAGCAGGACGGAGGACACCTCGACGCCGGCCTCGTCCAGGAGGCCGCGGGAGAAGCGGATGTTCTCGCCCGTGTTCCGGGCCCGTGGCTCCACCATCACCGCCGAGGCGGGGACGCCCAGTTCGATCGCTCGCTCCTGGTAGTGCACGGCCTCGCCGCGGGGCATGCGGTCGCGTGTGGTCGGGCTGGTCGCCCCGGTGAACACCAGGAGGGGGGCCATGCCGCGCCGGTACAGGTCGACTGCGGTGTCGGCTACCCCTAGGTCGTGGCTGCCGAGTCCGATTGCCACCGAGCATGGGCTGGGGGTGTGGCCCATCTGGTGGTAGTCCCAGAGGCGTTGAGTATCGGCCCAGTCCTGCGTGGAGATCACTGCTGAGCTTCCTTGTCCTTCGCGGAGTCGGGGACCTTGAAGTCGTACTCCCAGGCGAAGCGGGAGGCGGCATGGATGCCGATGGCGAACTCGACCACGGTGCCGTCAGCCGTGTACGTCGTCCGGTGCAGCTCGACCACGGGTTCACCGGGCGGCAGTTGCAGGAGCTTTACCTCGTCCGCCGTGGGCGTACGGGCGAACAGTGCTTCCTTCATGTGGTCGATCTCGTAACCCGCGTCGTACAGGACTCGGTAGCCACCGCCTCGGCCGGCCGGGCCGGGGGTGGGGTCGACCAAGCGTGTGCCCTCGACGTGCTCGGGGCGGTAGTAGCTGGTCAGAGTATGCGTCGGCTGGTCGCCTTCCTTGACCAGTCGGGCCCGTGCGTAGACCGGGGCTCCGGTCTCCAGGCCATGGGCCGCGGCTACGGCCGGCGGGGCTTCGACGCGGCTGACCGTCTGGGTCTGCTCGTTGCGGCGGTACGCCCGGCCTGAGGCGACCCGGTCCGCGATGAATGCCACCTCGTCGCCGTCTCGCCACTTGGCCTTGTCGTACCGGGCGATGCCGAGCCGCTTGAGGGGTACTTGCTGGCGTACGACGGTTCCGTGGCCGCGCGTGGAGGTGACCAGGCCTTCCGCCTCCAGTGCCTTGTAGGCGGCGTTGACGGTGGCCTTTGAGCCTTCGCCAGCGTCTACCAGGTCCCTGATCTGCGGCAATCGCTGCCCCGGCTTGTAGTCACCCCTCCTGATCTCCTCGGCCAGCTTGTCTGCCAGCTCCCGCCATTTGGGCGCCATCTCGTACCCCTCTCAACGAGAACCAGTCAAACACAGTCCTAGGACTGTTGACAGTCCTAGGGCAGCGGGTCAATATCTACTCAGCCGCCCGCAGTCCTAGGACAGCGCGGCTGGTAGTTCCCATTCGGGCTGCCCAACAACGTAGGGAGTGCTCATGCCGTCCTTCAAGATCGACCTTTCTACCGCCGTCGTGTTCGTCGCGACCGCTCCCACGCCGAAGCTCGTGAACAAGCAGACCGGCGAGCGCGCCATGGACCGGGAGACCGGCGCCGGCCTCTCCACGGTCGGGCTCCTGATCTCGGACGAGGGAGAGGGCAACCTCTACCAGGTGACCATCCCGGAGACCGGTCTCCCCGACGGGCTCGCCCCGGGCATGCCGGTGTCGGTCATCGGCCTGAAGGCCCGTGACTGGGAGAACACGTTCAACGGCCAGACCCGGCACGGCATCTCGTTCCGCGCCGTCGCCGTGACCCCGATGGGCGTCTGACCATGACGGACATCGCGACCTTATGGGAAGTCGGCCTCCCGCTCGCCACAACCGTCGGCGGCCTCGGCTACGCCAAGGTCCGCGCACCCCGGGTCTTCTGGTCGCTGGCGGGCCTGCCGCTGGCGACGACGCGGTTCGCGCTGACCTACCGGTCGACGATGGACGTGTGTGGGCTGACGGTGCAGCCGTCCCGCCTGCGGGCGTTCATGGTCCGCACCGTTGGCCGCCGCCCCGACGTCCAGCCCGTGCCGCCGAAGGTCCGCCGGTTCCGGGGCACCTCGACCGGCCTGCGGGTCACCTTGCGGCTTCCGGCCGGTCTGGAGCCCGCCGACGTGATGGCGGCCTCCGAGCGGCTGCGGCACGCCTGGGGTGTCCACTCGGTGAATGTGGTGGAGACGAAGCCGGGGTTCGTCGAGCTGCGGATGACCGGCTACGACGTTCTCAAGAAGGTCCGGATGCCCCGCCCGCGTCTGTCCGGGCCGATGACGGTGCCGGTCGCCCTCCGCGAGGACGGCACCGCGTTCGTGAGGGACTACCTCAAGGTCCCGCACGCGCTGACCCTGGGCGCGAACCAGTCCGGCAAGTCCATGTACCAGCGCAACTTGATCGCCGGACTGGCCCGCCTCCCGGTCGCCCTGGTCGGCATCGACTGCAAGCGCGGCGTCGAACAGCGCGGCTACGCATCCCGCCTGTCCGCCCTCGCCATCACCCCGGAGGAGGCGGACGGCCTGCTGGACGGGCTGGTCGGGGAGATGGAAGAGCGCTTCGACCTGCTCAGCGAGCACGGCGTGGCCGACATCTGGGCCCTGCCCGAGCATCTGCGGCCGGTGCCGGTGGTGGTCCTGGTGGACGAGGTGGCGGAGCTGTTCCTCGTGGCGACGAGGAAGGACGAGGAACGCCGGGACCGGATGGTCACCCAGCTCATCCGCCTCGGCCAGATGGCCCGCGCGGCCGGCATCTTCCTGGAGGTCTGCGGGCAGCGCTTCGGCTCCGACCTCGGCAAGGGCGCCACCGCCCTGCGCGCCCAGCTCACCGGCCGCACCGTCCACCGGGTCAACGACAAGCAGACCGCCGAGATGGGCGTGGGCGACATCGCCCCGGACGCGGTGGTCACGGTGCTGACCATCCCGCCGGACCGGCCCGGCGTCGCGGTCGCGGGGGACACCTCCGGCGGCTGGTCCCGCATCCGCACCCCCGCCCTCACCGCCGCCGAAGCCGCCGCCATCTGCGCCGCGCACGCGCACCTCACCCCGGACCTGCCCGCCGTCGCCGCCTGGCGCCCGGTCACCCCGGCGAGCGTCGGGGACCCGGAGCCGGCCCCTCTGGCCAAGCCCGCACCGGCCACCGCCTAGCTCTCTCTTCCCCTCGGTCGGCGTGACCGTCTCACGCCAGGTCCCTACCCCACCCATGCCCGAAAGGAGGTGAACCCTCGTGCTCCGCACCCTCCGCCCCGACGCCGTCCTCATCCAGGCCGTCATCGCCGGGGCCCTGTCCTTCGCCCACCTGCACGACCTGGCGGCCGCGGCCGGACAGGACGGCTGGAAGGCCTGGGCCTACCCGGTCTCCGTCGACCTGCTGCTGGTCGCCGCCTGGCGCCGGATGCGCACCGACACCGCCAACCGCGACGCCTGGCTGTGGTTCGCCATCGCCCTCATCGCCTCGCTCGGCGCGAACGTCGCCACCGCCGGACTCCTCGACATGACCGACGTCCCGGCCTGGCTGCGCATCCTCGTCGCCGGATGGCCCGCCCTGGCCTTCCTCGGCGGCACCCTCCTCGCCCACGCACCCCACCCCACACCCGAACCCGCTCCAGAGCCCGAACCCGCAGTCGACCTCGTCGTCGAACGGACCCCGGAACCCGCACCCGAGCTCCCGCCGGCCGAACCCGCGGCTGAGGTGCCCTTGGCCCAGGAGCCTCTGCCGGAACCCGCTCCGCAGGAAGAACGGCCGGAGCCCGTCCCCTCGGCGCCCGCCGTGACGGTGCCGCCCGCGCTGCTGGCGCACGCCCAGAAGATCGCGGACGCCCACCGGGCCCGGACCGTTGCCCCGATCGACGCGGAGACGCTGCGCACCCGGCACGGCATGCCCGCCGCTCTCGCGGACTCCATCGCGCTCCAGCTCGCCTGACCAGGAAGGAGCAAGACCCGTGCGTCCGAACCGCTTCTACGACGTGATCCGTATCGGCCCGGTGCAGGTCGGCACCCACCGCGACGGCCGGGGCCGGACCAAGCACACCGCCGTGTGCACCGCCCCGCGCTGCGACTTCTCCGCCGACTACCACACCCGCCCGGCCGCCGAACTCGCCGCCCGCACCCACCGCTGCCAGCCCCGCTGAACCCGAAGGAGCCCGTTTCGTGGACGTTCCGCTCTGGCTCGCCCTGATCGTCGTCGGCGGCCTCGGCATCAAGCTCATCCGCCCGCCCTGGTGGCTCGTCGCCGTCCTCCTCCTCGGCGGCTACCTCCTCGCCGACAGCCTCCTCGCCCCGCTCATCGACACCACCATCAAGTAGGGAGAACCGCGTCATGCTCCAGCCCCGCATCCCGGTCAACCCGCTCCCGACCGGCACCCCCATCCCCCTCTCCAAGCCGACCGCCGCCGACGTCGAGCCGGTCAACCCGGCCCCCGCCCCGGCCTCGGCGCCGGTCGCCCCGGCCCGGACCACGGTCCAGCTCACCCCGGGCAGCGCGCTCGCCCTCGCCGCCGGCGGCGGTGCGGTGGTCCTGGTCGTCGGTACCGTTCTGGTCTCCATGCTCCTCGCCGTCGCCCTCACCGGCGCCTCGATCGCGGTCGTGGCGGTCGTCCTGCGGATGGTCATCCGCGACATGCAGAAGGGCCGGTGACCCCCGTGGACACGCAGACCCTCGCCGCCGCGGGCTTACCGGCCCTCGGGTGGGCCCTGCACGGCGGACTGCTCGCGCGCCGCCTGGCCACCGCCCGCCGCGACCCCCTGACCGGCCTGCACACCCGCGCCGGATGGACCACCCGCGCCGAACACCTCATCGCCAAGCACCCGAACGCGCTCGTGCTCCTGGTCGACCTGGACGACTTCAAGGCCGTCAACGACACCCACGGCCACGCCGCCGGCGACGCCGTCCTCACCGCCACCGCCCAGCGGCTCACCGCCTGGTGCGGACGGCACGGGATCGCCGCCCGCCTCGGCGGAGATGAGTTCGCCGCCATCGTCACCGACCCCGCCCGCACCGCCGGCCTCTTCGCCCTGCGGATCGACCTCGACGAACCGGTCGAGCACCACGGTCACGTCCTGCGGGTGTCGGCCTCGGTCGGCTGCTGCCACTGCGGCCAGCTGCCCGTGCCGTCCCTCACCGACGCCCTCTCGGCCGCCGACGCGGCGATGTACGCGGCCAAGGGCCACGGCAGGCGCAACACACACTGAGCGGCCCCCGGGGCGGCTCTCTCGCCAAAGATCCGCCGCCCCGGGCGCCTTCCACCCCATTCCAGATCCACCGGACCCGAAAGGGAAACCTCATGATGCCCCAGACCCCGACCGCCCGCGTCTGCTCCCACTGCGACGGCTTCCCCGTCGTCCACATCACCACCGGCGCCCGCACCCCCGACGGACAGCGCCGCACCCTGGCCGCCGCCTGCCCCGCCTGCCAGGGCACCGGCACCCGCATCGCCCCGGCCTCCCTGGTCCGCGCGGGGAAGTGACCGCGTTGACCGACACCGCCACCGCGGCGGGCCTGGACCCGGCCACCCTGAGCGACCTGCTCCGGCTGGCCGGGTCCCCCGGCTTCGACCGCCTCACCGACCAGCTCCGCCGCACCGGCGGCTGCACCGCCCCCATCCGCCTCACCGGCGCCACCAAGACCCTCGACCCCGCCACCCGCACCGTGCTCCACGCCTACAACACCGACGCCGAACCCGGCGGCGTCCTGCGCGTCGCCTGCGGCAACCGGCGCGCGTCCCGCTGCCCGGCCTGTGCCTGGACCTACGCGGGCGACACCTACCACCTGATCCGCGCCGGCCTCACCGGTGCACCCGACAAAGGCACCCCGGAGACGATCCGGGATCACCCCCGCGTCTTCGCCACCCTGACCGCCCCGTCGTTCGGCCCGGTGCACAACCGGCCCGGCACCCGGCCCTGCCGCTGCGGCACCCGCCACCCCGAGGACGCCCCGGAGCTGGGCACCCCGCTCGACCCGTCCGCGTACGACTACGCGGGTGCGGTGCTGTGGAACAACCACGCCTCCGAGCTGTGGCGCTACTTCACGATCTACCTGCGCCGCGAGATCGCCGCCCGCGCCGGCCTCACCCAGAAAGCCGCCCGCGAACAGTCCCGCGTCTCCTTCGGCAAGGTCGCCGAGTACCAAAAGCGCGGCGCCGTCCACTTCCACGCCGTCATCCGCTTCGACGGCCCCGACGGACCGGCCACCCCGCCCCCGGCCTGGGCCACCCTCGCCCTGCTCACCGACGCCATCCGGGCCGCCGCCGCCCGCGTCCGCGTCATCGTCCCCGCCAACGAGGACTACGGCGTCGACCAGGACCTCACCCTCACCTGGGGCACCCAGCTCGACGTCCAGCCCATCGGCGCCTTCGGCCACGGCGAAGAACTCACCGAACAGGCCGTCGCTGCCTACGTCGCCAAGTACGCCACCAAGGCCGCCGAGACCACCGGCACCGTCGACCGCCCGGTCGGCAACAAGGAAGCCCTCACCCTCCTCGACGTCCCCGACCACCCCCGGCGCCTGATGGAAGCCTGCATGGACCTGGAGGCCGCCTACCCGGACCGGCGCCTGCGGGCCTGGGCGCACATGCTCGGCTTCCGCGGCCACTTCTCCACCAAGTCCCGCGCCTACTCCACCACCCTCGGCGCCCTGCGCCAGGTCCGCGCCGACTACCGCGCCGCCCAGCAGCGCGCCGCCCTGGGCCTGCCCGACCCCGACGAACAGCCGGAGTCCACCCTCCTCGTCGTCGCCCACTGGGCCTACGCCGGCCACGGCGCCACCCCCGGCGAGTCCTGGCTCGCCGCCAACATCCGCCGCGACCTCCAGCACAACCGCGAACACGCACGCGAACTCCGCGCCGAACTGTCCGACCTGGAAGGGGAACTGGGATGACCACCGCTACCGCTGAACTGCTGACCGTGCCGGAGGTCATGGAGCGGCTCAAGCTCGGACGCTCCACGGTCTACGACCTCATCCGCTCCCGCCGTCTGGTCTCCATCACCATCGGCCGGTCCCGCCGCGTCCCCGCCGACGCCGTCCGGGAGTTCATCGACAACCAGATCGAGGAGGCTGCCTGATGGCCACTCAGCGCAAGCGCAACCCGAACGGCGCCGGCACCATCACCCAGCGGAAGGACGGCCGCTTCCAGGCCGCCGTCTACGTCCTCCAGCCCGACGGCACCCGCGCCCGGAAGTTCGCGTACGGCAAGACCTGGGCCGAGTGCGACGCCAAGCGCCGCGCACTCCTCGACAAGGTCGCCAGCGGCACCCCTGTGCCCACCCGCTCGGCGAAGCTCTCCGAGTGGCTGGCGTACTGGCTGGAGAGCGTCGTGAAGCCGCGTCGCAAGCTCAGCACGTACGACAAGTACGAGGCGCACGTCCGCCTGTACCTCTCCCCCATGCTCGGTACGAAGCGGTTGGAGTCCCTCAGCGTCCCGGATGTCCGGCGCTTCCTTCTCCAGCTGGAGAAGAAGACGACCGCCGCCACTGCCAAGGAGTCCCACCGCGTGCTGCGTACGGCGCTCTCCGCCGCCTGCCGGGAGGAGCTGATCGTCCGGAACGTCGCCAAGCTCGTGGAGCCGCCCAGGGCCGCCGTGCGCGACCTCAGCCCGTGGTCCCTGGAGGAGACGCTCGAATTCCTCGCCGCCTCCCGCCGGGACCCGCTGTACGCGGCCTTCGTCCTCGCCATCGCCATGGGCCTCCGACGAGGCGAGATCGTCGGACTCCGGTGGTCCGACATCGACCTGGAGAACCGCGTCCTCCTGGTCCGCCAGCAAGTGCAGCGCCGACGCGGGCTGCTCTACAA
Organism: Streptomyces sp. NPDC053513; assembly: GCF_044544765.1. Classification (NCBI taxonomy): domain Bacteria; kingdom Bacillati; phylum Actinomycetota; class Actinomycetes; order Kitasatosporales; family Streptomycetaceae; genus Streptomyces; species Streptomyces sp. NPDC053513. The sequence continues at coordinate 14,239 of NZ_JBITXP010000027.1, read as the reverse complement.
CGACGAGACCAAGGGACGTCGCTCCCGCGCGATCCCGCTCCCCGCCATGTGCCTGGCTCCTCTGCGATGGCATCGGATGCGTCAGAAGGCGACGTACGAAGCGACCGGCACCGAGTGGACGACCGCGGGTTACGTCTTTGCCACCCGCACCGGTCGTCCCGTCGAGCCCCGGAACGTCCACCGGTCCTTCGTCCGCGTCAGCGAGGCTGCCGGGCTCCGGCTCATCCGCCTCCACGACGCCCGGCACGGCTGCGCGACGCTCCTCACCGCCGCCGGCGTCGCGCCCCGTGTCGTGATGGAGATCCTCGGCCACAGCCAGATCAGTCTGACCATGGACGTGTACACCCATGTCGTCCAGGACACCCAGCGCGAGGCCATCAGCCACATGGACCGGCTGCTCAAGAGGCGCCCCGACCGCCCCTGACCGCCCCCGTTGATGTCACCCGTAGATGTCAAAGACCCCCAACCATGATCGGTTGGGGGTCTTCGACGTTCCTACCTGGAGCCCCCTGTCGGGTTCGAACCGACGACCCCCGCTTTACAAGAGCGGTGCTCTGGCCAGCTGAGCTAAGGAGGCAGCGAGTGAAGTGTAACCAACCCGGCCCCGGCGGCGGTCGGAAATCTCACGGGGCCGTGAGTGCTGACAGAACGGGCGGCGCCAGGTAGCGTCACCCGGAGTTCACCCTGGTGGACTAGACCTCAATCCTTCCTTTACTCGGATCGTCCGGCACGTTCCTGCCGGTGAAGGGACGCATCACCATGGCTTCCGTCACGTTCGACAAGGCCACCCGTGTCTACCCGGGTGCCACCAAGCCCTCCGTCGACCAGCTCGACATCGAGATCGCGGACGGCGAGTTCCTCGTCCTCGTCGGCCCCTCCGGCTGTGGCAAGTCGACCTCCCTGCGCATGCTCGCGGGTCTCGAGGACGTCAACGCCGGCTCCATCCGCATCGGTGACCGCGACGTCACGCACCTGCCGCCGAAGGACCGGGACATCGCGATGGTGTTCCAGAACTACGCGCTGTACCCGCACATGACCGTCGCCGACAACATGGGCTTCGCGCTCAAGATCGCGGGCGTCAACAAGTCCGAGATCCGCGCCAAGGTCGAGGAGGCCGCGAAGATCCTCGACCTCACCGAGTACCTGGACCGCAAGCCGAAGGCGCTCTCCGGCGGCCAGCGCCAGCGTGTCGCGATGGGCCGCGCCATCGTCCGCGAGCCGCAGGTCTTCCTCATGGACGAGCCCCTGTCGAACCTCGACGCCAAGCTCCGCGTCTCCACCCGTACGCAGATCGCCGGACTGCAGCGCCGCCTCGGCATCACCACGGTGTACGTCACGCACGACCAGACCGAGGCCCTCACCATGGGCGACCGCGTCGCCGTCCTGAAGGACGGTCTGCTCCAGCAGGTCGACTCGCCGCGCAACATGTACGACAAGCCCGCGAACCTCTTCGTCGCCGGCTTCATCGGCTCCCCCGCCATGAACCTGGTCGAGGTCCCGATCACCGACGGCGGCGTGAAGTTCGGCAACAGCGTCGTCCCGGTCACCCGCGACGCGATCGCCGCGGCCTCCGCCAACGGCGACACCACGGTGACCGTCGGCGTCCGCCCCGAGCACTTCGACGTCTCGGGCCCGACCAGCAAGGACGGCCTGGCGGTCACGGTCAACGTCGTCGAGGAGCTCGGCTCGGACGGCTTCGTGTACGGCACCACCCGCGTCGGCGGCGAGGACAAGGACCTGGTGGTCCGCGTCGGCGGCCGTGACGTGCCCGCCAAGGGCTCCACTCTGCACGTCGTCCCGCGCGCCGACGAGCTGCACGTCTTCTCGACCTCCACGGGCGCCCGCCTCAGCGACTGAGGCCGTCTCCGGACGCGTCCCGGCGACCGAGAGCGGCCGGGCGCTCCCCGGCTCTGCCGTACGGCCCCGCATCTGTTGCAGATGCGGGGCCGTTCGTTTAAACGGGCTTACCCCGGAAAACCCCGGCATTCAGGGCCCCGCCCCGGCCCCCGCGTCAACACGGAATTCGAAAAGCCGCCTCGAACCATCCCTCGCGAGAGTGACTAAATGTCGCCATATCACTACCGGCCGCTACGCTCGCCTGCGTGACGCACACTGCCCGCCGAATCGGCCGCTCTCTCGCCCTCGTCCTGCCCGTCGTCCTGGTGCTCTCGGGAACGCTCGCGGTGTCCGCCGTTCCGTGGGCCGGCCAGGACTCCGGGACCCAGCTCACGGCGTCCTCCACGGACGTCTCCACCCGGGCCAAGTCCCGTGCCCCGCAGGATATTCTCCGCGACCAGCTCCTCGCAGAGCTTCAGGAGAAGGACCCCGGCACGGCCCTCACCCACCTCCAGCGCGAGGTGGAGAACAGGCCCTCCCTCGCCAAGCACTGCTTCTCCATCGCCCGCGCCCTCGGCCGCGCCGCCGTCGAGCACTACGGCCCCTCGCGCGCCCAGTCCTTCTCCCGCCCGGTCTGCGACACCTCGTACGCGACCGGCGTGATGCGCGCGAGCTGACCGATCCGCGAACCGATTCACGAGCCGAAGGGCCGCGAGCTGAACGGCCTGACGCATACCGGGCGCCTATCGTTCCCCGTATGCACACCACTCCGACGCAGGCCGTGGTCCTGGCGGGCGGCCAGGGCTCACGGCTCCGCCCGTACACCGACGACCGCCCCAAGCCGATGGTCGAGATCCCGGGCACCGGGACCCCGATCATCGGCCATCAGCTTTCCTGGCTGGCCGCCGAGGGCGTGACGGACGCCGTCGTCTCCTGCGGCCACCTCGCCGAGGTGCTCCAGGAGTGGCTGGCCTCCGCGGAGCTGCCGCTGAGGGTGACGACGGTCGTCGAGACCGAACCCCTCGGCCGCGGAGGCGGCCTCAAGTACGCCGCCGCGCACCTGCCCGCCCCGGACCGGCCCTGGTACGCCACCAACGGCGACATCTGGACCCGCTTCTCGCTGCGCGAGATGGCCGCCTTCCACACCGAGCGGGACGCCCTCGCGACGCTCGCCCTGGCCCGCCCCCGGATTCCGTGGGGCGCCGTCGAGACCGACACCTTCGGGAACATCACCGACTTCATCGAGGCACCGCCCTCGCCGTTCCTGATCAACGCGGGCGTGTACGTCTTCTCCGCGGCCTTCACCGAGCTCCTCCCCGACGTCGGCGACCACGAGCGGGCCACCTTCCCCCGCCTCGCCCGCGAACGCCGCCTGGCGGGCTTCCCGCTGCCCCACGGCGCGTACTGGAGGGCCATCGACACCGCCAAGGACCTGACGGAGGCCGCCAAGGAACTGGCCGCCCAGAAGGCCTGACCCCAGAAGGCCTGACCTCAGACGTGCTGCCCCCGGGCGCCCTGCCCCGGGCACACGACGAGGCCGGCACCGCCTCCTCGCGGTGCCGGCCTTCCCGTTCCCGTACCGGCGTCAGCCCAGCAGGCCGCCGATCGGGTTCCGCGCGCCGCCCGTCGCCGAACCGCTCTCGGACGGGGTGCTGGTGGAGCCCGTCGAACCGCCGCTCGTCGTGCCGCCGGTGGTGCCGGCCGGGCTGTCGCTGGTGGTCGGCGGGGGCGCCGGCTCGGACTTCGCGGGCGTGCGGCCGGCGGTGCCGCCGGTGCTCGTGCCCTGGGTGGCGGTCGGGCGCTGCTCCTGGGTCCGGGTGGACTCGCGGGTCGTCTCGGTGGGCCGGGCGGCCTCTTCGGTCTTCTCGTTCCGCGCGGGCGCCTCGCTGGTCGACGCGGTGGCGGGCTCGGGCGCGGTGGAGGCGGCCTTCGACGGGGCGCTGCGGGTCGGCTCGGCAGGGAGCGGCTGGCCGGGGAGGTGGTTGATCGGGTCGTCGTTGGGGCCCGGGACGGTGACCATCTCGGTGGAGCGGACGGCGCCGCCGAGGACGGAGCCGACCAGGAGGGTGAGGCCGACGACGACGGCGGCGAGGAGGGTGCTGCGGCGGGTGACGCGGCGGCGGAGGTCCCAGAGTTCGGCGCGGGGGCCGAGGGTGCGCCAGGCCTCGCCGGCGAGGCGGCCGTCGAGGGAGTAGACGGGGGCACCGGCGATGATCAGCGGGGACCAGGCGGCCAGGTAGATGATGTCGGCGGAGTCGTAGACCGGGACGGTCTTCCAGCTGACGGTCAGGAGGAGGGCGGCGGAGAGCAGGCCGCCGACGACGGCGGCGACGCGCTGCCAGAGCCCGAGGACCGTGAGGACGCCGACGACGACCTGGAGGAAGGCGACGGTGAGTCCGGCGCCGACGGGGTGCTGGAGGGCGAAGTCGCGCAGCGGCTCGGCGAGCGCCCAGGGGTGCAGGGAGTTGAGCCACTTCACCATGGAGCCGCGCTCGCCGCCGTCGAAGTAGACGGGGTCGCAGAGCTTGCCCATGCCCGCGTAGATGGAGATGAAGCCGAGGAAGACGCGGAGCGGGAGGAGGACGACGCCGAGGTTCATCCGGCGCCCGGGGTAGTAGGCGTGCCGGACGTTGTCCTGCCCGTGGCGCTGCGCGGCCCGGGTGCCCGGCTCGTCGTGCTCGTACGGCTCGGCGGGCTCGGGCCTGAGGTCGTACAGCTCGTCGTAGGCGCCCTCGGCGCGGCGCATCGGCGGCAGCAGGGGCGCGGCCTCGGCGGGCACCGCGGGGGTGGGCATGGTGGTGTCGATGCGCGGGATGGCCTGGGTGTCCCCGACTCCGTGGCCGCCGTGGCCGACGCCGGGTTCGAGCGTGGAGACGGACGACTCGCGCACGGCCTGGAGGAGGCCGGTCGCGCCCGGCGCGGACTTCCCGGTCCACACGACGGGACGACGGCGCGGGCCGGCCGCGCCCACTCCGGACAGGGCGGCGGTACGGGTCGCGAACTTCGGCTGCGGGGCCGGCGCGAGCCGCACACGGAAGCTGGCGTGGTTCACGATCACCTGGGCGGGATCGGAATCCACCTTGACCATGCTCAGCGCGGGCTGATCGTCGAACCCCGGCCGGGGCGTTCTGGTGTCCACACTCATCTAACCGAGTGATGTGCGGTTAGGACACTGCCTTGACGGTTGCCAAATGTCCGAGGCCCGTCAAGATCACGGCCGGGGTGCGTCCCTCGTTCGGGTCAGCCCATGCGGCGGCGGGCCGCCTCGTAGAGGACGACGCCGGCGGCGACGCCGGCGTTGAGGGACTCGGCGCCGCCCGGCATCGGGATGCGGACGAGGAAGTCGCAGGTCTCGCCGACGAGCCGGGAGAGGCCCTTGCCCTCGGAGCCGACGACGATGACGACCGGGCCGGCCAGCTCCTCCAGCTCGTGGACCTCGCGGTCGCCGTCGGCGGCGAGGCCGACGACCGTGAGGCCGGCCTTCTGGTACTGCTCCAGGCAGCGGGTCAGGTTGGTGGCGCGGGCGACCGGGGTGCGGGCGGCGGTGCCGGCCGAGGTCTTCCAGGCGCCGGCGGTCATGCCGGCGGCGCGCCGCTCGGGGACGACGACGCCGTGGCCGCCGAAGGCGGAGACGGAGCGGACGACGGCGCCGAGGTTGCGCGGGTCGGTGACGCCGTCGAGGGCGACGATCAGCGGGTCGTCGTGGTCGTCGAAGGCGGCCGCGGCGAGGTCCTCGGGGTGCGCGTACTCGTACGGCGGGACCTGGAGGACGAGGCCCTGGTGGTTGAGCCCGTTCGTCATCCGGTCGAGCTCGGGGCGCGGCGCCTCCATGATGTTGATGTTGCCGCGGCCGGTGGCGAGGTTCAGGGCCTCGCGCACGCGCTCGTCGTTGTCGATGAACTGCTGCACGTACAGGGTCGTGGCGGGCACGCCGTCGCGCAGGGCCTCGAAGACCGGGTTGCGGCCGACGACCATCTCGGACAGGCCCTTGCCGCCGCGGCGGGCGACGGGCTTGCGCTTGGCCGCGTTCCGGGCCATCGCGTTGGAGACGCGGTACGCCTTGTGACCCTTGCGGTCCTCGGCCTTGGGCGTCGGACCCCTGCCTTCGAGGCCCTTGCGCCGCTGGCCACCGCTGCCGACCGTCGCACCCTTCTTGTTGGACGTGCGACGGTTCCTGCGCTGGCTGTTCCCGGCCATGACTACCTGTTTCCTCTGCTGACGTACAAAAGTCTGTAACTGAAGTGTGCCGCCCGGTGTCCCGAGCGGCACGTCTTCTAACGGTTGCCCAGCGTCCAGCGGGGGCCGTCGGGGCTGTCCTCGATGGCGAGGCCGGACTGGGCGAGCTGGTCGCGGATCGCGTCCGCGGTCGCCCAGTCCTTGCGCTCGCGCGCCGACTCGCGCTGCTGGAGCACGAGGCGCACGAGGGTGTCGACGACGCCGTGGAGCTCCTCGCCGCCACCGGTCTCCTCGGCCCAGTGCGGGTCGAGCGGGTCCAGGCCGAGGACGCCGAGCATGGCGCGGACCTCGGCGAGGCGGGCGACGGCCTCGTCCTTGTCGTCCGCGGCGAGGGCGCTGTTGCCCTGGCGGACGGTGGTGTGGATGATCGCGAGCGCGTGCGGCACGCCCAGGTCGTCGTCCATGGCCTCGGCGAAGGCCGGCGGCACCTCGGCGGCGGGGGCGACGGTCGTCCCCGCCTTCTCGGTGGCGCGCTGGACGAAGCCCTCGATGCGGGCGAACGCCGACTCGGCCTCGCGCAGGGATTCCTCGCTGTACTCGATCATCGAGCGGTAGTGCGGGGTGCCCAGGTAGTAGCGGAGGACGATGGGGCGCCAGTTCTTCACCATCTCGGACACCAGCACGCTGTTGCCGAGCGACTTCGACATCTTCTCGCCGCTCATGGTGACCCAGGCGTTGTGCACCCAGTACCGGGCGAACTCGTCGCCGAAGGCCTTGGCCTGGGCGATCTCGTTCTCGTGGTGCGGGAAGATCAGGTCGAGGCCGCCGCCGTGGATGTCGAAGGCGGAACCCAGGTACTTGTGGGCCATGGCCGAGCACTCCAGGTGCCAGCCGGGGCGGCCGCGGCCCCACGGGGTCTCCCAGTCGGGCTCGCCCGGCTTGGTCGCCTTCCACATGGCGAAGTCGCGCGGGTCGCGCTTGCCGGTGATGCCTTCCTCGGCGGGCTGGCGGAGGTCGTCGATGTCCTGGTTGGACAGCTCCAGGTACCCCGGGAAGGAGCGCACGTCGAAGTAGACGCTGCCGTCCGCCTCGTAGGCGTGGCCGCGCTCGATCAGACCCCGCATCATCTCGATCATCTCGGGGACGTGACCGGTGGCGCGGGGCTCGTAGGTCGGCGGGAGGCAGCCGAGGGCGTCGTAGCCGTCGTTGAACGCGCGCTCGTTCTCGTAGCCGATGGACCACCAGGGGCGGCCCTGCTCGGCGCCCTTCTTGATGATCTTGTCGTCGATGTCGGTGACGTTGCGGACGAACGTGACGTCGTAGCCGCGGTACGCGAACCAGCGGCGCATGACGTCGAAGTTCAGGTACGAGCGGACGTGGCCGATGTGCGGGGCCGCCTGCACGGTGGCACCACAGAGGTAGATCGAGACGCGGCCCGGCGTGAGCGGGGTGAAGTCACGGATCTGCCGGGCGCTGGTGTCGTACAGGCGAATAGTCACCACACCAGGGTAGTGGGCGTGCGGTGGTGCCCCGCGACCGATTCCCGGCGGCGGGGCACGTTTTTCACCGCTCCTGAGGCGATACGGGGTAGACGAGGGCGGTCGCGAGGGCGGCGAGGCCCTCGGCGCGGCCGGTGAGGCCGAGTCCGTCCGTGGTGGTGCCGGAGACGGAGACGGGTGCGCCCGCCGCCTCGCTCAGCGCCTTCTGGGCCTCGTCGCGCCGCTTGCCGATCTTCGGGCGGACCCCGACGACCTGCACGGCGATGTTCCCGATCTCGTACCCCTCGGCGCGGACGATGCGGGCGGCCTCGGCGAGCAGGGTGACGCCGGAGGCGCCGGACCACTCGGGGCGCGAGGTCCCGAAGTGGGCGCCGAGGTCTCCGATGCCGGCGGCGGAGAAGAGCGCGTCGCAGGCGGCGTGGGCGGCGACGTCGCCGTCGGAGTGCCCGGCGAGGCCGTACTCCTCGCCCTCCCAGAGGAGGCCCGCGCACCAGAGTTCACGGCCCTTCTCGAAGGCGTGGACGTCGGTGCCGATGCCGGTGCGGGGGATCACGGGGAGGTCAGAAGCCATCGTTGGCCCTCCTGCGGGCGAGTACGGCCTCGGCGAGGACGAGGTCGAGGGGGCGGGTCACCTTGAAGGCCTCTTCGTGGCCGGGCACGACGACGACGGGCGCGCCGAGCTTCTCGACCATGCCGGCGTCGTCGGTGGCGCCCTCGCCGGTGAGGGCGACGGTGGCGTGGGCGTTGACCAGGGTGTCGTGGTCGAAGCCCTGCGGGGTCTGGACGGCACGGAGGCGGGCGCGGACCGGGGTGGCGACGACCTGCTCGGGGTCGCCGGGCTGCTCGGCCGGCTCGACCTCCTTGACGGTGTCGGCGACGGGCAGCGCGGGGACGACGGCGACGGCCCCGTCCCGTACCGCCTCGATGACGGCGTCCACGGTCTCGACGGGGACCAGGGGGCGGGCCGCGTCGTGGACGAGGACGGTGGTGATGCCCTCGGGGAGCGCCTGGAGGCCGAGGTGGACGGACTCCTGGCGGGTGTCGCCGCCGGGGACGACGAGGTAGTCGGTCCGCTCGGGCAGGGCGTGGGCGTCGAGGAGGTTCTTGACCTCGGCGGCCCCGTCGGAGGGCGCGACCACCACGACGAGGGAGACCGCGCGGGAGGCGGCCATCGCGCGGACGGCGTGGATGAGCATGGGGGTGCCGTTCAGCGCGCGGAGCGCCTTGGGGGCGCCCGGGCCGAGGCGTACGCCCCGCCCTGCGGCCGGGATCACCACGGCGGTACGACGGGGACGCGCTTCGTCTGACATCGGTTGCACTCCGGCAGGTTTGTTTCCGCGGCCGACATGGGTATGGCCTTCACCGTGCCGGACGCTCCGCCTTGACCGGGCCCTTTCCGTGACGACGGTCGAGGCGTGGCCGCGTCGGCACAGGGGCTCGGACGTGGAGAAGTTCAGGGGGTGCGGGTTACCGCAGCGGTGCGGTCACATGGACGAGCCGCATACGTATGCGGACATGCCGCAGCGCCCGGCGACAGCACTGTGTGGATCACAGTACGCCAGCGGGCACCGCGGCATCGCTCAACTGCTTCGCTACTTCACGTGCTGCACCGCGGAGTCGCGGCTCAGGACGCGAGGACCTCGTCGAGGAGGGCCTCGGCCTTGTCCTCGTTCGTGTTCTCCGCGAGGGCCAGCTCGCTCACCAGGATCTGCCGAGCCTTGGCGAGCATGCGCTTCTCACCTGCGGAAAGTCCGCGCTCGCGCTCGCGGCGCCACAGGTCGCGCACCACTTCGGCGACCTTGATGACATCGCCGGAGGCGAGCTTCTCGAGATTTGCCTTGTAGCGACGGGACCAGTTCGTCGGCTCTTCGGCGTACGGCGCGCGCAGCACCTCGAAGACCCGGTCCAGCCCGTCCTGACCGACCACGTCGCGAACACCGACGAACTCCGCATTGTCCGCCGGCACACGAACCGTCAGGTCGCCCTGCGCGACCTTGAGCACCAAGTAGGTCTTGTCCACGCCTTTGATCTGGCGAGTTTCGATGGCCTCGATCAGCGCGGCCCCGTGATGGGGATAGACCACGGTGTCGCCAACCTTGAACGTCATGTGACAGGTACCCCTTCCGTGGCTATCCAGGGTAACACGGATTCGGCTTCTTCTGAATGGCGTTTTCGCAGGTCAGGGCATATCTCGGGGCTTGACAACGGCGACACGGACGTGCTGCGGAGGGCTTCCGGAAGGCGGTATTCGCAGGTCGGAGCGGCTACGTGGACGGAGAGAAACGCGCACGTTACACATACCTGGAGGTCTCCCAGAGAGGGACGATGTCCCGTTTTGTCCGCTTCAGAGTGGCCTTCTTCACCTGCTCCGTTCGAGGATCGCTCACCCGTACGGAGGCATGTGGGGGTGATTCCTGAAATTGATCAGTGGACATCAACCGACATCGGTGCGGGATTTTCCGCGGGGGCGGCCGCGGGGAATGCGGGGGCGCCTCCGAATTGATCAAGGCGGTTATGTGAACAACAGGTCAATGGGTCGTGATCCGGCCACATGGGGGCGGGTACGCGACGGGCGCGCCGCCCGGCCGGCGGCGAGCCGCGGGAGAGACCCCGCGGGCGTCCGGCGGCACCCCCCGGAGACGGCTCCGACCGGTTAGGGGCGGGTCGGGTGCGGGACGCGGAGTGAGGCTCGGTAACCTAAGCGCGCTGACACACCCTTAGCTGTTCATTGGTTTCCACGCCCGTCCGTACGTCCTAGGAGATGCCGCCGCCGTGAGCCGCAGCCTTCGACGCGGCGCCCTCGCCGCCACCGCCATCGTGTTCTCCGTCGCCGCGCTGTCCGCCTGTGGTGCGGGCAACGACGCGCAGACGCTGCAAGTGCGTCCGGACAACGCCGCCGTCACGGTGGACGACGTCAAGGTCCAGAACGCGCTCGTCATCACCCAGCCCCTGCCCGGCGCCAAGGGACCGGCCGCCGTCTCGGCCACCGTCTTCAACAACGGCCGCCTGCCGCAGACCCTCGACTCGATCAGCCTGCCGGGCATGCGCGCCAAGGTGACGCTGAAGGCCGCCGAGGGCACGGGCCCGATCGTCGTCCCGGCCCACGGGTCCGTCATCATCGGCGGCGAGGGCAACGCCTCCGCCGTGGTCGAGAACGGCTCCGAGGCCGCCCGTGACGGCGACGCGCAGCAGGTCGTCTTCAAGCTGAGCAGGACCGGCGACGTCGCCCTGAACGCCTTCGTCGTCCCGGCGAAGAGCTACTTCAAGGACTACGGCCCGACCGTCGTCCCGGCCCTCCCGGAGGCGGCTCCGACCGCTTCGGCGACCGCGACGCCGACCTCCCCCGCGTCGCCCTCGGGCGAGGCCTCGCACGGCGCCGAGACCCCGGCGTCGGGCGAGCCGACGACCGCCGGTCACTGAGGCACACCGACACACGCGTGAAGGGGCGCCCCCGGACGGGGGCGCCCCTTCACGCGTGTGTCCGCTCTCTACGGCTCGAACTTGTAGCCCAGGCCCCGCACCGTCACCAGGTACCGGGGCGCGCCCGGGTCCGGCTCGATCTTGGCGCGGAGGCGCTTGACGTGGACGTCGAGGGTCTTGGTGTCGCCGACGTAGTCCGCGCCCCACACCCGGTCGATGAGCTGCATACGGGTCAGCACGCGGCCCGCGTTGCGCAGCAGCATCTCCAGGAGGTCGAACTCCTTCAGCGGAAGGTCGACCTTGCCGCCGGAGACCGTCACCACGTGACGGTCGACGTCCATGCGGACCGGGCCGGCCTCCAGGGCCGCCGGGGCGACCTCCTCCGGCTCCCCGCGGCGGCGCAGCACCGCGCGGATGCGGGCGACCAGCTCGCGCGAGGAGAAGGGCTTGGTCACGTAGTCGTCGGCCCCTATCTCCAGGCCGACGACCTTGTCGATCTCGCTGTCCTTGGCGGTCACCATGATCACCGGGACGTTCGAGCGGCCGCGCAGCTGGCGGCAGACCTCGGTGCCGGGCAGGCCCGGAAGCATCAGGTCGAGGAGGACGAGGTCGGCTCCGTTGCGCTCGAACTCGTCGAGGCCGTCGGGCCCGGTCGCCGCGACGGCGACCTCGAAGCCCTCCTTGCGGAGCATGTACGACAGGGCGTCGCTGAAGGATTCCTCATCCTCGACGACGAGCACTCGGGTCACGGAAGGACCTCCGGGGCGGGAAGCGGTTCGGTCATGAGATCGGGGGTGGGGGAAGAGTCGGGCCGGCGGTCCCGTACGGCGCCCGCCTCGGGCAGCCGCAGGGTGAAGGTGGAGCCCTGACCCTCGGTGCTCCAGACGGTGACCTCCCCGCCGTGGGAGGCGGCCACATGCTTGACGATGGCCAGGCCGAGTCCCGTGCCGCCGGTGGCGCGGGAGCGGGCCGGGTCGACGCGGTAGAAGCGCTCGAAGATCCGCTCGCGGTCCTTCTCCGAGATGCCGATGCCCTGGTCGGTCACGGCGATCTCGATCAGGTCCCCGCCGGGCGCCGACACGCGACGGGCGGCGATGCCCACCCTCGTACGGGCCGGTGAGTAATTGACGGCGTTCTCCACGAGGTTGCCGAGGGCGGCGGCGAGCTGGCCCCGGCTGCCCCACACGTACAGCCCGGCGGCCCCGCCGGAGACCATGCTGATCTGCTTGGTGGAGGCGGGCTGCCGGGAGCGGTCGATCGCCTCGGCGACGAGCTCGTCCACGGACACCGGCTCGGAGTCCTCCAGCGGGTCGTCGTTCTGCACGCGGGAGAGGTCGATGAGCTCCTGGACGAGGTTGGTGAGGCGGGTCGCCTCGATCTGCATCCGGCCGGCGAAGCGGGTGACCGCCTCGGGGTCGTCCGAGGCGTCCATGACCGCCTCGGAGAGCAGGGAGAGCGCGCCGACGGGAGTCTTGAGCTCATGGCTCACGTTGGCGACGAAGTCGCGTCGTACCGCTTCGATGCGGCGGGCCTCGGTGAGGTCCTCGACCAGGAGCAGCACGAGCCGCGAGCCCAGCGGGGCGACCCGGGCGGAGACGGCGAGGGCCTCGCCGCGCCCGTTGCCACGCCGGGCCAGGTCCAGCTCCACCTGCCGTATCTCTCCGTCGCGGCGCGTGTCGCGGGCCATGTTGAGCATGGGCTCGACGGCCAGTTTGCCGCCGCGGACCAGGCCGAGCGCGTACGCCGCCGAGCTGGCCTTCACCACGGAGTCGCTCTCGTCGAGGACGACCGCGGAGGAGCGCAGCACGGACAGCACCGTGTCGACGCCGGGCGGGAGCACGGCGTCGGTGTGCAGGGAGGAGCGGGTGGGGCGCGCGTGGTCGCGCTCGCTCCAGCGGAACGCCAGCATGGCGATCACGCCGGTGCACACGCCGGCGATCGCTGCCAATGCGGCGACCGCCGCGTTCACGTCCATGTCTCCAAGGTTATGCGGGGTCACGGACACTCTCCCAGCCGTCCGAGTGGCTGCTCGAACAGTCGTCGCCCAGAGTTCACCGAGGGGATGCGGGTGGTTCATTTGCCCTGACGACGGGGGTGGCGTGCGTCGCCCAGAGTTCACCTGGGGGAAAGTGCCGGTTCACATCAGGGGGTGGAACCGGACGCCCAGGGGGCCGAACGTGGGAGCGTGGGGGTCCGAAGCCCCACCCGGACCCCGGAGTTTTGCGGAGAGAGGGACATCCATGCGGGACGCGTACCACGAGGAACTGGACTCGATCGGCGAGGGCCTGGTCGAGATGGCCCGGCTCGTCGGGTCGGCGATCGGGCGCGCCACGACGGCGATGCTCGACGCGGACCTCAAGCTCGCGGAGAGCGTGATCGCGGCGGACCAGAAGGTCGACGACCTCCAGCACGACCTGGAGGCGCGGGCGATAGCGCTGCTGGCCCGGCAGCAGCCGGTGGCGACGGACCTGCGGATCGTGGTGACCTCGCTGCGGATGAGCGCCGACCTGGAGCGCTCCGGCGACCTGGCGCAGCACGTGGCGAAGCTGGCGCGGCTGCGGTTCCCGGACACCGCGGTGCCGCGGGACCTGCACGCGACCATCCTGGAGATGGGGCAGCTGGCGCAGCGTCTGATGGCGAAGGCGGCGGAGGTCATCATCACGAAGGACGTCGACCTGGCGCTCCAGCTGGAGCAGGACGACGACGAGATGGACCTGCTGCACCGGACGCTCTTCCAGCACCTGATGGACGACCGCTGGAAGCACGGCATCGAGACGGCCGTGGACGTGACGCTGCTCGGCCGGTACTACGAGCGGTTCGCGGACCACGCGGTGTCGGTGGCGAAGCGCGTCGTGTACCTGGTGACGGGCGAGCACGCGGACGAGCTGCAGACGACGGACGCGCCGGTGGAGGGCGCGTAGGCGCACGGAAGCCGTCGGAGGGCGCACGGGAGCGCGGGCGCCGGTGCGCCGTTGATGCGCCGGTCCGGGTGGGCATGCAATGGGGGGAGGCGAAGCGCGCCTCGAACAGGGAGGGACCCCCATGGCCGATTCCCCCATGACGACCGACTCCACGCCGGAGCCGCCCCGCGAGGCGGTGTTCCTGCCCGTGCTCGGCGCCTGCGGCTGCGGCTCGGGCTGCGGCTGCGGCTGCCAGTCGGGCTCCCCGTGCCAGTGCGGGGGCTGCTCGGGCTGACCGGTGGGCGGGGGGGGGGGGGGGGGGGGGGGGGGGGCCCCCCCCCCCCCCCCCCCCCCCCCGCCCCCCACCCCCCCCCCCCCCCCCCCGCGCCCCGCCCCCCCCCCCCCCCC
>NZ_JBITXP010000026.1:0-98047 GCF_044544765.1 Streptomyces sp. NPDC053513 | reverse complement strand
CGCCCCGCCCGCCGCCCCCCCCCCCCCCCCCCCCCCCCCCCCCCCCCGCCCCCGGGGGGGGGGGGGGGGGGGGGGGGGGGGGGGCCCCCCCCCCCCCCCCCCCACCCCGTGACGCACCTCACTCGGAACGGGCGCGCGCAGATTGATCCCGTCGGGTATCCTCGGCGACTCGGTCTCCAGGTAGTCAAATTTGAGGAATGCGTTGTCGCTCTCGCACGGACCCGATGAACCGGCCCCCGAACCCGTCCGCGAACCCGCCCCCGAAACCTCCCGGCTCTTCCGCCACTCCGCCGTCTTCCTGCCCGCAGACCCGCCCCGCGCCGGACGGATCGCCTTCTGGTCGCCGGACGGTGAGCCCCTGCCCGTCGCCGACGATCCCTCCCCCGCCGTCTCCTCCTCCACCACCCCTTCCTCCGGCGTCTCTTCCTCCGGCGTCTCTTCCTCCGGCGACACCTCACCCGGCGACACCGAGATCACCGTCGTCGACGGCGACCTGATCCAAGCCGTGACCGTCGCCGCCCGAACCCTGTCCGTACGGGACGCCCTGCCGCTCCTCGTCCGCGCCCGGTTCTCGGACGCCGCCTCTCCCGCGACCGCGTTCTGGGGTGCCGCGTCCCTCTTCGCCCTGGACCTCGTCGCACGCGGCCTGCTGCTGCCCGGCCTCACACCCGGCGACCACGACGCGTGGCGGGTCGGGCCGCTCGGCCCGGGGGAACTGGCCGAACTCCGCACGCTCGCCGCGTCGATGCCGCCCCTCGCGCACGCCGTGCCCCTGCCCGCCCCCGTACCGCCGGACGGCGACGCGCCCCCGTCCGACGACGAACCCCTGCTGCTGTTGCCCGAGCCCGAGGCGCTGCTGCGCGCCTTCGCCGACGCGGTGGCCGACACGCTGCCCCGTACCCCGGCGGCCCCGCTGGCCGCCGGTGGGCCCGCCTTCGCGGCCGACGCGCCGCAGACCGTTCCCGAGCAGCGGGCGTGGGCCGCCGACGTGGCAGCCGTGCACGACGCCGGCGTCCGGCTCTCGCTCCGGCTGGAACTGCCCGGCTTCACCACGGAGTCCCGGGAGGCGCCCGCGTTCCGGGCGGTGCTCCAGCTGCACGGCGCCGCCGATCCGACCTTGGTCGCGGACGCGGCGGAGGTGTGGGCGGGGTCGGGCCGCGCCGGGGCGGCGTTCGGGCCCCGGGCCCGGATGGACGCCCTCCTCGCCCTCCGGCGTGCCGCCCGCGCCTGGCCTCCGCTGTCCCCGCTGCTGTCGGCGGCCGTGCCCGACACCGTCGAACTCGCCGACGAGGAGGTCGCGGAGCTCCTGGGCCCGGCGGCCACGGCCCTCGCGGCGGCGGGCGTCCAGGTCCACTGGCCCCGTGAGCTGGCCGACCGGCTCACCGCCCGCGCGGTGATCGGCCCGGAGGGAGCCGAGGGCGACGCGTCCCGTGACGGCTTCGGCTTCGGTCTCGGTCTCGGTCCCGGGCTCGGCACGGATGTCACGAACGCCTCGGAGGCCATGGGCGCCTCGGACGCCTCGGACCTCACCTACGCCTCGGCCACCGGCGCCGCTCGCGCCTCCTCGCTGCCCTCCTTCCTCGCCGCCGACTCCCTGCTCGCCTTCAACTGGCGCTTCGCCGTGGGCGACCACGAGCTCACCCGGGCCGAGCTCGACCGGCTCGCCGAGACGGGACGGCCGCTCGTACGGCTGCGCGACCGCTGGGTCCTCGTCGATCCGGCCGAGGTGCGCCGGGCCCGGGCCCATCAGGACCGCAAGGTCACACCGGTCGACGCCCTCTCGGCCGTCCTCACCGGCACGACCGAGGTCGACGGACGCCCCGTCGAGGTGGCCGCGACGGGCTGGCTGGAGCGCCTGCGGGAGCGGCTCACCGAACCCGAGGGCGGCCGCCCGGAGATCTCGCAGCCGGCGGCGCTCGCCGCGACCCTGCGCGACTACCAGCTGCGCGGTCTCGACTGGCTCCACCGGATGACCTCGCTCGGCCTCGGCGGCTGTCTCGCCGACGACATGGGGCTCGGCAAGACGATCACGGTCATCGCCCTGCATCTGCACCGGCAGACCGACCCGGCGTCCGCGGGGCCGACCCTCGTCGTCTGCCCGACCTCGCTCATGGGCAACTGGCAGCGGGAGATCGAGAAGTTCGCGCCCGGCACTCCGGTGCGCCGCTTCCACGGCGCGGCCCGCGACCTGGAGGAGGTCGCCGACGGCTTCGTGCTCACCACGTACGGCACCATGCGGCTGGACGCCGAGCGGCTCGCCGCCCGGAACTGGGGGCTCGTCGTCGCCGACGAGGCACAGCACGTCAAGAACCCGTACTCGGCGACGGCCCGTCAGCTGCGGACCATCGGGGCACGCGCGCGCGTGGCGCTGTCCGGCACGCCGGTGGAGAACAACCTCTCCGAGCTGTGGGCGATCCTCGACTGGACCACCCCGGGGCTCCTCGGCGGCCTGGGCGCCTTCCGGACCCGGTTCGCCGCCGCCGTCGAGGGCGGGCAGGACCCGGCCGCCGCCGCGCGGCTCGCCGCCCTCGTCCGCCCCTTCCTGCTGCGCCGGCGCAAGTCCGACCCCGGGATCGCCCCCGAGCTGCCGCCGAAGACCGAGACCGACCGGACCGTCTCCCTGACACCGGAACAGACCGGTCTGTACGAGGCGGTGGTACGGGAGACCCTCGCGGCGATCGCCGAAGCCGACGGCATGGAGCGCCGCGGCCTCGTCGTGAAGCTCCTGACGGGCCTCAAGCAGATCTGCAACCACCCCGCCCAGTACCTCAAGGAGGAGCGGCCGAGGATCGAGGGCCGCTCGGGCAAGCTGGAGCTGCTCGACGAACTCCTCGACACGATCCTCGCCGAGGGCGCCCGCACCCTGGTCTTCACCCAGTACGTGGGGATGGCCCGGCTCCTGGAGGCGCACCTCGCGGCGCGGGGCGTGCGGACGCAGTTCCTCCACGGCGGCACCCCCGTCGCCGAACGCGAGGCGATGGTCGCCCGCTTCCAGAACGGGGACGTCCCGGTCTTCCTGCTCTCCCTGAAGGCCGCCGGGACGGGGCTCAACCTGACCCGCGCCGAACACGTCGTGCACTACGACCGCTGGTGGAACCCGGCCGTGGAGGCACAGGCCACCGACCGCGCGTACCGGATCGGGCAGGACCGGCCGGTGCAGGTCCACCGGCTCATCGCCGAGGGCACGATCGAGGACCGGATCGCCGCGATGCTCGACCGCAAGCGCGAGCTGGCGGACACGGTCCTCGGCTCCGGCGGGGACGCCCCGCCGGAGCTGACCGAACTGACCGATGCCGAACTGGCGGAGCTGGTGCGACTGCGAGGGGACGGACGATGAGCGAGTACGGGCACGAGCACGGCCACGGGCATGACGGGCACGGGCACGGCGAGTACGGGCAGGGGCACGGCCGCGGACACGGGGAGGGGGACGACGAGCGGATCTTCGAGGCGCTCCCGCCGGCGCGCGGCGGCGAGTTCACCCGCACCTGGTGGGGACGGGCCTGGCTGAAGGCCCTGGAGGACACGGCGCTCGACGGACAGCAGCTCAAGACGGGACGCCGGTACGCGCGCGCGGGGGCGGTGGGCGCCGTCTCGGTGCGGCCCGGCCGGATCACCGCGGTGGTCAAGGACCGCGACGGCACGGCGTACCGGGGCGACGTGCTGGTGCAGGAGTTCTCGGAGGAGCAGTGGGAACGGCTCCTCGACCTCGCCGTGGACAGCGCGGGCCACATCGCCGCGCTCCTCGACCGCGAGATGCCTCCGCACCTGGTGGAGGACGCGGCGACGGCCGGACTCGACCTGCTGCCGGGCATCGGGGACCTCGACGCGGAGTGCGGCTGCGAGGCCTGGGACCACTGTCCGCACACGGCGGCGCTCTGCTACCAGGTCGCCCGCCTCCTCGACGAGGACCCGTTCGTCCTCCTCCTGATGCGCGGACGGGGCGAACGCACCGTTCTGGAGCAGCTGCAGGCGCGCAGTGCCGCGCGGGCCGCCGCACCGTCCGGGCGGGGCGGGGCGGGGACCGGCGGCGCGCCGGGCGGAGGGGGCGACGGGATGCCCGGCGTGTCGGCCGAGGAGGTGTTCGCGGCGGGTTTCCTCGTGCCGCCGCTGCCCGCCCCTCCGACCGCCCCGGACGTGCCGGGCCGGCCGCCGTCCCTGGACACGGACACGCCGCCGGAGCCGGGGGTCGACCCTGCGGCCCTCGAATTCCTCGCGGCCGACGCGGCGGCACGCGCGCACCGGCTGCTCGGCGAGTCGACCGGCGGCGTGGGCGCGACCGCTCCGGGCGGGGCGGGACTGCCGCGTCCGGGACGGCTGACGGTCGCCCAGGACGCGGTACGGCTCGCGGCGGGCGCCCCCGCCCCCTCGATCGCGGCGCGGCTCGCCGCCGGCTCCGGCAGGTCACGGGCGGAGCTGGAGCAGGCCACGCGCGCGTGGCGATTCGGCGGCGCCGCCGCCCTCGCCGTACTGGACGAGGAGTGGGTGCCGGACGCCGAGGCACTGGAACGGGCCGCGGTCCGGCTCGCCGAGGCGTGGGCGGAGGACGACCGGCCGGCGCTGCGGCGCGCGGGCGGTGCGCGGTGGACGGCCGTGGGCGCCGATGCGCAGCTGCGGCTCGGCGAGGACGGGCGCTGGTGGCCGTACCTGAAGGCCGGGTCCCGCTGGTCCCCGGCCGGTCCGCCGGACCATGACCCGGCGGCGGCCTTGACGACGGCGCTCGCCGCCGGTGCCGGTGCCGGTGAAGCCGGTGTCAGTGGAGCCGATGTCAGTGGAGCCAATGCCGGTGGAGCCGATGCCGGTGAAGCCGGTGCCCCTGGTCCCGGTTCTATTGGAGCCGGTGGCTGAGCGTGCCGTGGGTGACGGCCAGGCTGCAGGCGACGGTGTCCTCACCCAGGAGGAAACTCGTCCGGTACGGGTACTGGACGAAGGTCGTCCAGCGCGTGCCCAGCGGCTGCCGAGCGGCCTTGCGGCGAAGTGGTTGGCGGCAGAGCGCGGTGGCCGCCTCGCGTACCGCCTCGTCGGTGACGAAGGTGCCGGCCAGACGGAGACGGAGGACGAGTTCGCCCTGGTGCGGCGTGTCGCAGTGCCTCCGGAGGGCGGTGCCGGGCGCGTCGCGGTCGATGTCGAAGCAGTCGCCGACGCGCAGCGCCTCGTAGGAGACGGCTCGCTCGGGCGCCGGAGCGCCCGTCGGGCGGCCGGACGGGGTGGTGCCGGTGGCGGGGGCGGTGCTCCGGGAGCGGGAAGGGGACGGTGACGCACCGCTCTGCTGTTGCCCGGCTCGGTCTCCGGCTGCCGTTCGCCGCGGCATGGCGCGTGTCGTCGTGGGGTTCGTGGGCGTCCCGGCGGACGGCGTGTCGGCCGCCCCCGCTCCGGTCGCCGGAGCGGGGAAGGCCGGTTCCGCCTCGCCGGTGACGACGGGGGACGGCGCGCCGGCCGGATTCCCGCCCGGCGGGCCGTCGGCGAGTCCGCCACCTGCCGTCCCGCCCCGTGCGGTCAGGAAGGCACCGGCCACCAGGCCGGCCGTGAGCAGCGGGACGAGCGGCACGCCGAACCAGCGGGCGCGCCGCGCCGCAGGCCCCGGTCGGGCCGCGCCGAGCCGCACGAAGCGGGCCGACCACGCGGACTCGGCACCGGTCGTGAGACGCGCGACCGTGAGGGACTCGACCGGACGGCGCCGGGCGGGGGCGATCGATGCGGATGCGGCAGGATCCATGTCGACCGGATCCGTACGGATGGAAGCCGAAGCCCCTGTATAGGCACCGGTTTCGGTATCGGTGTCGGTATCGGTGGAAGCGGAGGGGTCCGGGCAGCCCGGGTCGGACGGCGGAGTGGCGGTCTGCGGGTGGGACACAGGGACCAGGTTCGCCGTTCGGCGGCGGCGCGGCCGGTTTTCACCGGCCGCCGGGCCCGACCCGTACAGAATCGTGACGATCGCCGACCGCGCGCGCTCGCGCCCCCGCCGCTCTCCCGTCACCGCCGCCGCCCGCTCACAGCCGCCTACAGGCCGAGCTGGCGCTCCGCGCCCTCGACCGTCTGGGCGAGGAGCACGGCGATGGTCATGGGGCCGACACCGCCGGGGACCGGGGTGATGAGGGAGGCGCGCTCGGCGGCGGAGGCGAAGTCGACGTCTCCGATGTTGCCCGGGTTGTAGCCGGCGTCGATGACGACGGCGCCCGGCTTGATGTCCTCGCCCTTGATGAAGTTCGGCTTCCCGACGGCGGCGACGAGGACGTCGGCCTCACGGATCACCGAGGAGAGGTCCCGGGTGCGGGAGTGGCAGTAGGTGACGGTGGCGTCGCGGCCGAGGAGGAGCAGCCCGGCCGGCTTGCCGAGGATGGCGCTGCGGCCCACGACGACCGCGCGCTTGCCGCTGAGTTCGACGTCGTAGGCGTCGAGGAGGCGCATGATGCCGCCGGGCGTGCAGGAGACGAAGCCGGGCAGGCCGAAGCCCATGGCGGCGAAGGAGGCCATGGTGACGCCGTCGACGTCCTTCTCGGGGGCGATGGCCTCGAAGGCGGCGCGCTCGTCGATGTGGGGGCCGACCGGGTGCTGGAGCAGGATGCCGTGGACCTCGGGGTCCTCGGACAGGGCGGTGACGGCGGCGACGAGCTCCTCGGTCGTCGTCTCAGCGGGCAGTTCGACGTGCTTGGAGCGGATTCCAGCCTTCGCGCAGCGGTTCTGCTTCATCTTCACGTACGTGACGGAGGCCGGGTCCGCGCCGACCAGGACGGTCGCGAGGCACGGCGTGACACCGGTGCGGCGGGTGATCTCGGCGGCTCGGGCGGCGGTCTCCTCGACCGTGCGGCGGGCGAGGGCCGTGCCGTCCATGAGGGTGGCGGTGCTGATGGACATGGAAACTCCTGGGCGTCGTCTCTGACCGGTGGTTCGCCCAGGCGCACGGCATCGGCACGGTCGCGCCGTTGCGGCACGCTCCGCCGGGCCGCTCCCCGGTGGTGATCCACCTCAAGCGCCAGTCACGGCCCGGACCCCACTCTACGTGAGCGGCCGGGGGCCGGTCCCGGACAGGGTGCACATGCCGTGGTGCGAGGTGGCTTGTCGGGTGCCCGCGGGCGCACCACGATGAGCGCGACGGGCCGGGACGACCTCGACGAGGAGGCCGAGTTGAGCGATGCGTGGAGGGCCGCGGAGCCGCGGACGGAACGGACACCGGAGGCGGCGGAATCCGAAGCGACTCCCCGCCCGGGGACGGCCCGGGGTGCGACGACCGCCGGGAGCGCATCGCCGGACCGGGGCACGGGCGGCACTGGCCGGGGCGGGGACAGGCACACGGGCACCGGCGGGGGCATGGGCGGCGGCCGGGGCACGGCCGCCCGCCGACGCACGCACGTCGGCCCGGACACGGACACCGGCCCGGACACCGCCCCGGACACCGCCCCGGGCACGGCCACCCGCGGGGGCCCGGGCGCCGGCCCGCCCGTCCGGGAGGCCCGCCCGCTGGTGGCCGCGTCCTGGCGCCGGTCCGTACGCGCGCGCGTGAGCCCCGACGGGGCGGCGCGGGTGGAACTGGACGAGGACGAGCTCGCCGCGTGCCGGGAAGCCCACCCGCTCTCCGCGGCGATGCCGGTGATCCGGGAGCTGATGGGGGCGTACGCGACGGACGGCGAGCACCTTCTCGCGGTCTGCGACGCCGCCGGGCGGATGCTGTGGGTCGAGGGGCATCCGGGCACCCTGCGCAAGGCCCGGGGGATGAACTTCGTGGCCGGGGCCCGTTGGTCGGAAGCGGCGGCGGGGACGAACGCACCGGGTACCGCCCTGGCCGTCGACCGTCCCGTCCAGGTGGTCTCCGCGGAGCACTTCCGGCGCTCGGTGCGGGCGTGGACCTGTGCCGCGGCTCCCGTGCACGACCCGCACAGCGGGCGGGTGATCGGTGCGGTCGACATCACCGGCGGGGAGCGGCTCGCGCACCCGCACAGTCTCGGCTTCGTCCAGGCGGTGGCCCGCGCGGCCGAGTCCCAGCTGGCCCTGCTCGGCCCGGCCCCGGACCCGGAGCGGATCAGGCTGTCGGCGCTCGGCCGGGACGAGGCGGTGCTCTCGGTGGGCGGGCGGCGGCTGCGGCTGAGCCGCCGTCACAGCGAGATCCTGGTGGTCCTCGCGCACCGGCCGGAGGGGGTGGGCGGCGACGAACTCCTCACCCTCCTGTACGAGGACGGGTCGGTCACGCCGGTGACGCTGCGGGCGGAGCTGTCCCGACTGCGCGCGCTGCTCGGCCCCGACGTGCTGCGCTCGCGGCCGTACCGGCTCGCCGCGCCCGTGGACGCGGACTTCGCGACGGTCGACCGGAGGCTCGCCTCGGGGACCGTGGCGGCGGCGGCCGGGGAGTACACGGGCCCGCTGCTGCCCGCGTCGATCGCGCCCGGGGTGGTGCGGCTGCGGGAGCGCCTCGCGGACCGGATGCGGGCGGCGCTGGTGGACCGGGGCGATCCCGGGCTGCTCGCGGACTGGGCGTACAGCGCGTGGGGCGAGGACGACGTGGTGGTCTGGCGGGCGCTGTGCGCGGCGGTACCGGCGTCGCAGCTCCCTCCCGTACGGGCGAGGCTCGACTCCCTGGAGGCGGAACTGTCCGCCGGTGCAACGGGCTTGCAACGTACGGTTCACCACACTCGGGCGTGAGCGCCGGCCAGGGACGGCCGGCGCGTCCGAGGGAGGCCATGCCCATGACCCGTTACGCCGCACCCGGTACCGAGGGCGCGCTCATGTCGTACCAGGCCCGTTACGACCACTGGATCGGCGGCGAGTACGTCGCTCCGGTGGGCGGTCGCTACTTCGAGAACCCCAGTCCGGTCGACGGCCGCCCCTTCACGGAGGTCGCGCGCGGCACCGCCGAGGACGTGGAACGCGCGCTCGACGCGGCGCACGCGGCGGCCCCGGCGTGGGGGCGGACGGCGCCGGCGGAGCGGGCGGCCGTCCTGCTGAAGATCGCGGACCGCATGGAGAACAACCTGGAGGCACTGGCGGTCGCCGAGACGTGGGACAACGGCAAGCCGGTCCGGGAGACGCTCGCCGCGGACATCCCGCTCGCGATCGACCACTTCCGCTACTTCGCGGGGGCGCTGCGGGCCCAGGAGGGCGCGCTGAGCGAGATCGACGACGACACCGTGGCGTACCACTTCCACGAGCCGCTGGGCGTCGTCGCGCAGATCATCCCGTGGAACTTCCCGATCCTGATGGCGGTCTGGAAGCTGGCCCCGGCGCTGGCCGCCGGGAACGCGGTGGTCCTCAAGCCGGCCGAACAGACCCCGGCCTCGGTGCACTTCTGGCTGAGCCTGGTCGCGGACCTGCTGCCGCCGGGCGTCCTGAACGTCGTCAACGGCTTCGGTGAGGAGGCCGGCAAGCCGCTGGCGTCCAGTCCGCGGGTGGCGAAGATCGCGTTCACGGGAGAGACGACGACGGGCCGCCTCATCATGGGGTACGCCTCCGAGAACCTGAAGCCGGTCACCCTCGAACTCGGCGGGAAGTCCCCCAACATCTTCTTCGACGACGTGTGGGCGGCGGACGACGACTTCCGCGACAAGGCGCTCGAAGGCTTCACGATGTTCGCCCTCAACCAGGGCGAGGTCTGCACCTGCCCCTCGCGCGCCCTCGTCCAGCGCGGCCACTACGCCGACTTCCTGGAGGCGGCGGTCGCCCGTACGGAGAAGATCGTCCCGGGCCACCCCCTGGACACGGACACGATGATCGGCGCGCAGGCCTCCGCCGACCAGCTCCGCAAGATCCTCTCGTACCTGGAGATCGGTCAGAAGGAAGGCGCGAAGATCCTGACGGGCGGACAGATCGTCGAGCACGGAGGCGAGTTGGCGGGCGGCTACTACGTACAGCCGACCGTCTTCGAGGGTGACAACCGCATGCGGATCTTCCAGGAGGAGATCTTCGGCCCGGTGGTGGCGGTGACCTCCTTCACCGACTTCGACGACGCGATCCGCACGGCCAACGACACGCTCTACGGCCTCGGCGCCGGCGTCTGGACCCGCGACACGAACACCGCCTACCGCGCGGGCCGCGCGATCCAGGCGGGCCGCGTCTGGACGAACTGCTACCACGCCTACCCGGCCCATGCCGCCTTCGGCGGCTACAAGCAGTCGGGCATCGGCCGCGAGACCCACCGCATGATGCTGGACCACTACCAGCAGACCAAGAACATCCTTCAGAGTTACAGTCCCAAGAAGCTCGGGTTCTTCTAACTGGTCCTTCCAGAACGAGGTTCGCGAGCAGCCCGTCCGCGCCGCACCCGGACGGCGGCAGCGCCCGACGGTGGACGGCTTCCGGCAGTGAGCCTACGGCCGACGCGATCAGCGCCCACCAGTCGGAACAGCCGAAACAGCGAAGCCCCGGGTCTCCGAACCGGGGCTTCGCCATGAAGCAGGCCTGACCGGCGGCCCTGCCCGTCAGTGGGCCGGTCGGCCGGTCACCGGAGTCACCGTGCCGTTCGAACCGCAGCGGACGGTCCACGGGCTCCCGGAGGGTGTGGGGTTCTGCGGGTGCGGGCGGTGTCGGCCTTGTAGAAGCGGTCGAAGACGTGGGGCAGCGCATGGTCGGGAATGCCGGGGCCGTGGTCGGTCACGGCGAGGACGGCCGTGCCGTCCTCCGCCCGTGCGCGGACCGTGACCGGCGGACGGCCGTGGCGGAGGGCGTTGCCGACGAGGTCGGCGAGGATCACATCGACGCGCCTCCGGCGCGCCTACGGCCGCCGATCACGCTCCGGTCCGATCCACGACGATCCGGACCGTGCGCGGACCACGATGCCGACCGAAGGCGAACCGATGCGCGCATCCGCAGGTCAAGGACCTCATAGCTCCTGTACCACCAAGAAACCAAACCTTCCGGTGTCGTACTCGCTGCCGGTGACGGGCGGGTGTAGGCGGCAAGCGCCGCGACCACGAACAAGACGGAGCCGAGCTGGTTGACGGCGACGATCCACCAGCCGAGGCCGCGGGGAGGATGCGGCGCCGGGCCATCACACACCTCGACAAGGGGAACCCCCACGGCTCTGCCCGCGTCCACTTCCACCACTGACGGCGTGGTCGGGCCGCCGGCCGGAGGCGACGACCGCGGTCCTCCGGCAGCTCGGCCTCCGCCTCGGAGAACTCCCTGCCGTGGTCCACGACCCCTGCCGGCACGTCTGTCGGGGCGCGCAGGGAGAACCCCGAGCCGGCGCGAGGTGGTGAGCTGGGCGGCGAAGACCAGGCGGTGTGCGCCGAATACGCCGTTCACACGCTGGTCGCGGCGATACGCGCGAGGATCTCGTCTGCGGCGGCGCACCGCGGCGCGTCGACGGAGCGCTCCCGCCGGCCCGCCCGCCGGCCCGCTATATCTTCCGAGAGCAGGACGGCGACAACCACTCCGCACTCGACCGTAAGGGCCCGCCACGTGACCGGACGCATCCCCGAGCCAACCGAGAGTCCGATTGCGCACGGGCCCTTCGGTGAGAGCCGGTGGCCGATGGCCGCCGCTGTCGTCGCCGCCATGCTGCTGACCGTCCTGCTCCCCGACGACCTCCGTCTGGCGCCTCGCTGGGTGCTTCCGGCCGTCGAGGGACTGCTCCTGCTCGCGCTCATCGCCGGCGACCCGGGCAGGATCGACCGACGCTCGACGGTACTGCGCACCATGTCGATCGCCCTGGTGTGCGTTCTCGCACTCAGCGCCGTCTGGTCCACCGTCCAGCTGGTCGACGACATCCTCCATGGCGGCAAGGAGACCAGCTCCGCCACCAGCCTGTTGCAGAGCGGCGGCACGGTGTGGGCCTGTACGGTTCTGACCTTCTCCCTGCTGTACTTCGAGCTCGACTGCGGTGGGGCGGCGGCCCGTGTCCACCACATGCCCGCTACGCCCGCGCTCGCCTTCCCACAGCAGCTCAGCCCCGAAGTGGCAAACGCCGACTGGCGGCCCCGCTTCGTCGACTACCTCTACCTCGCGCTGACCAACGCCACCGCGTTCAGCCCCACCGACGTGATGCCCCTGGCCCCCTGGGCCAAGATCGCCATGGGCATTCAGTCCCTTGTCTCCCTGCTCATCCTCGGGCTGGTGGTCGCCCGCGCGGTCAACGTCCTCGCCTGATCCTCGATCAGGCTCCCAAGGGCTCCGCCCAGCCGGTTCGCACGGCAGGGGCGCCCCACTGAGTCCGGGTTCGCACCCCGGCCAGGTCCATGAGACGGCGCAGGCGCCGGTGCACCGTCCGCGGCGAGGGGCCGAGCTCGCGGCCGACGGGTCCGTCAGGCCGGCCCCGACCGAACAGACGGCCGGCTTCCGCCGACGGTTCGACGTTGCCCGGCCGGTCCGCGAGCATTCGGTGTACGCGAAGCCGGCTTCGGTTGCCGTCTCCGTGGTCTCCGTGACCGTCAGCAGGGAGCCACCGGGGCCGTCGACCGCTCGGCCTCCGGCTGACGCTCGGCCGCCCCGAGCAGCACCGCGGTGTCGAAGCCGAGCCGTTCGCCGCCTACGACACCCACACGATCCCAGACCCGCCGCCCCGGCGATGTCGGCATGCCTGATGATTCCCACGCGCCCTGGGCCACCCCTCCCCAGAGGAGAGGTCCCGCAACGGCGCCGTCAGAGGATGTCGTACGTCAGGTGCGTCGCGGTCGATGTCGAGGTCACGCTCCGTTGCTCCAGCCTGCGTGGTGTTCCGCCGGTGAAGAGGGGGGTCCCGGAGCCCAGCACGACGGGCGCCAGGTGCAGCGACAGCACGTCGACCAGCCCGGCATCGAGTGCGGAGCCGATCGTGGCGCCGCCGCCCATGAGGACGACGTCGAGGTCCTTGCCTCTGTTCGACGACGACGCCTCCGCCCGCATGCGCGCGGCGGTGACGGCGTCGGAGAGTCCGGTGGTGACGAACGTCCAGTCGAGGCCGGTGAGCCGCACCGACTCCGGCGGTGAGCCGGTCACGACGACGAACGCCGGCTTGCCGACCTCGCCGGCGCCGTAGCCGGTGTCGTCGTCCCAGCCGTTCGGCCCGTCGACCACGTCGAAGAGTCGGCGCCCGAGGACGACGGCGCCGGAGCGGGCCGTCCCCTCGCGCAAGATCCGTCGGTCTTCGGGGTCGTCGGAAAATGCCCAGGTGTGCAGGGCCTCGCCGCCGGTACCCAAACCGTTGTCCGGGCCGGGGTCGGGTCCGGTGACGAAGCCGTCGAGGGAGACCGAGATGTCAGCGATGATGCGATTCATGCGGGGTGGACCCGATCCGTCGCCCGAACTCATCGCGCGCTGTATGAAACCGTCCCTCGGCTGCGGGCCCACGGTTCGCGGTGGAGGACGCCCTGCACTCATCCTCGCTCGGGGCCGGTGCACCAAAATCCGGACCATTGCCGGACCAGGCTGTCGACCGAAGACCCCACGACGCGCAATTCCCCAGGTCGAAGCGACCTGGTACCCCGTACCACCAGCAGACGAAAACCTCCTCGTGTCGTACTCGCCGAAGAAGCTCGGCACTATCGGTTCATCCCACTCGTATCCCGCTCCTGACCAGCTGTTCCGGTCTTTTTCCGGTCCAAGCTCGGTCCACCGGCGAAGGTCCCGCCTCGATGGATGCGGTCCCTTTCCTCCATCGACTGCTCGATGAGGAGGTCGGCCTGCTCCTGGACCCCGTCCAGGAACGGCGCACTCCAGGCGTGTCAGGCCCCGCGCTCCCTCGCCCGCGCCCATGTGACGCCGTACGCCTCTGCATCCGCATGGTTCCCCTTCCCGTTCCGAAATAGCCGACCGTCCCGCGCCACGCCGGATCGTTCGATGTGGGAGGCGAGTCGACGGACGCGGCATGGGAGCGGATGGGATCTCTGTTGCCGAAGCGGGGCGGCCTTGGCCGTCCATGACGTGATCACCGCAAGGTGGCCGACGGTGTGCCGTGACGGCTGCGGACCGGGGCTTCCTGGCGTGATCTCCCCGAACGGTACGGGCCATGGCAGACCGTCTACGAGCGGTTCGCCCGCCGGGAAGCGGACGCGGTCTGGGCGACGTTGCCGGAGCAGCTCCAGGTTCGCGACGACGCGGTGGGCCGATGGCCGCGCGTGCTTCACGGTCCGGGGGTCGTGGTGGTCTGCTCGTCGGTCAGGCGGGCCCTCCAGTCACCGACGTACGCTTCGGGCAGGGAGGCCAGGCGGGCGATCTCCGCGTTCCCTCGTCCGTCGGACCAGGCCAGGATCCGCGCCAGGGTGCGGTTACGTGCGGCGCGGAAGTCCTTGAGCATGTTCTCAAGGCGTTCGACTTCCTCGCCCTCGTGGACGAGTTGCTGATCGACGGCAGAGCGTTCCGCGCCGCGCAGCCCGCGGAGATAGGCGGTCAGGCCCGTCAGGGCCAGCCCGTGTTCGTGCGCGGCGTTCTGGAACCTTTCGGCCAGGGACGCCAGCACGCAGTCGGGGACGTCGGCGAGGGTGGCTCCGAGGGGCTTGGCCGCCTCCCAGGTTCCCCGCCCGGTCTCCGTCGCCTCCAGCCAGGCGCGGGCGTCTGTCGGAGTACGGTCGCCACAAGCCCGTGCCCGGTAGGCGTACAGGGCGGCGCGGTTGCCGTAGAAGGTGAAGCCGTCCTCGATCTGTTGGTCGGCGGCGCGGCAGATCCGCCCCGGTACACCGCCATAGCCGTCCCGGGGACTGTAGTCGGCGTAGGCGTCGAGTTCCGCGTCCGTGGCCAGGTCCCAGGAGGGTTCGCACAGCGCGGGGTTGGCGGCCAGGAAGGCGCCGACCTCGACGCGCCAGGCCGGAACCGGCGTCATGCGCGTTCGGGGCCAGCGGAGTTCCCCGGAGGGGTCGAACGCGGGGGTCGCGGCCTCCTCGATGTCGTCCCACGCGGTGGCCGCCTCGGCCGACCATTCCAGCTCGCCTGCGGGCCCGATCCGGTGGATCGAGTCCACGAGTCGCTGCACGGCGGGCAGGACGCGCACCGCGAGCGCGTGCAGTTCCTCGGCGTTGAAGAAGCGCCACGTGCAGCCGCGCTGTTCGTCGTGACTCAGGTGGCCGAGCAGCTGCACCATGATTCCGGGGTCGGGGACGGTCCCGTCCCCGAGTGCCCTGCGGGGGATGCCGGGGAGCCGACGGTCAGGGGACTCCTGCGGGACCCGCCAGTCGGTGTCGCCGAACCAGACGGCGCCGTCGCGGGCGTCCACCGCCAGCCACTGCCGGTAGCCGACTCCCGGGCCATAACGCTGGTCCTGATGCTCGGCGTTCTCGTCGTGCCAAACGTACTCGGCCGGGGGCGGGTCCAGCGCTGCGGCCATGAAGCCGTCCTCGGGGCGGTAGCCGGTGAGGACGCGCGCCGTTCCGGCCCGGCAGTCGGCTGCGGTCATGAGGGGTTTCCTCTCGATGGAACGTCAACCGCGGCAAACGTAGTGCGCCCGTCACACAATAGTTCAATTTTCAGCCACCGCGTCCGGTAGTCGGACACGGTGGGAAGTCCGACGTGTCGGTGGGTCTACGCGCGTGCGACGGCCGCCAAGTTGGCCGCTTTTCACGGAGCCTCCACGATCCGTTCACCCGCACGCCCTCGGGGCGCCGTGCTCCCTACGAGAGCGCGGCCAGCGCCTGCGCGGTGAGCATCTCTTCCAGGTCCAGGACGGCGCGCGGGGTGTGCCGGGTGTCGATGCGGACGGCGTAGATGAAGCGGGTCAGCTGTGGCTCGGCCAGGGGGCGGGCCACGACCTGGGTATGGGTGCGGGGCAGGGCGAGTCGCGGCATGACGGCCACGCACAGCCCCGCCGCCACGAATCCGAGAACGGTGTTGAAGTCGTCCCCCTCGTATTGCAGGCGGGCTTGGAAGCCGGGCGTGTCGGCCATCTGCGAGAGCAGTTCCAGGCGCAGCGCTGCCTCCGGAGCGGCGATCCACGTCTCGGAGGCGAGGCTGGCGAGGTCGATGACCTCCCGGTCGGCCAGACGGTGCCGTGCCGGGACGACAGCCACCACCGGATCCCGTGCGACCAGCGTCCGGCGCAGCATCCGGGGCGGCGGGACGGGGATGAAGTCGTAGTCGTAGCTCAAGGCCAGGTCCATGTCCCCCCGCTTGAGCCGGTTGTAACCGGCCTCGGGCTCAAGCTGGCTGAGGCTGACCTGGACGTGGGGGTAGGCGGCGTGGAGCCGGGCCAACGCCTGCGGAACGATGCCGGTGGCGGCCGAGGCGAAGGCGCCGAGCCGGATCCGCCCGGCCGTACCGGCGCGCATGGCGCCGAGTTCGGCCGAGGCCGCCGCCAGCGCACTGCGGACGCCCTGCTCCGCGCCGAGGAGGACTTCGCCGGCCGGCGTGGCGCGCACGGGGCGGCGCTCGAGCACCCTGAGGCCGGCGCGGCGTTCGAGTTCGGCGATCTGCTGAGAGACGGCGGGCGGGCTGTAACCGAGTTCGCGTGCGGCGGCACTGAAGGAGCCGTGCCGTACGACGGCTTCCAGGGTGGCGAGCAGGCGGGGGTCGAGTCCGTGCACGGAGTTAAGGCTCACTTATCTGTCGCGAAGATGTGTTTTCTTGTGATTGGAGATGAACGCCAGCAGGATTCTTGCTCGCGGCAAGAAAACGCAAGCCCGCGCCCTAGGCCCGCGAACACCCCTCCCCCGCCGTCCCGGTCGCCTTCGCCCGTACCACCGTGTCATCCGCGGCAGCCTGCCGCGGCGAGGCGTTCGGTTCGGCTCCGGCTGTCACCGGCCGCCCCTCATGCCCCGAAAGGAAGTGGTATGCCCCAGCCACCACTCATCGGAATCACCACCTACCTCGCCCACGCGCAATGGAATGAGTGGGACCTTCCCGCCGCCGTGCTGCCCGCGGCCTACGCGGACTGCGTCCGGGCGGCCGGCGGCCGCGCCGTACTGCTGCCGCCGGACGCGCCGGAGGCCGCGGCCGACGTGGTCGAGCGGCTGGACGCGATCGTCCTGGCGGGAGGCGAGGATCTCGATCCCGCACTGTACGGGGCCGTGCCCCATCCGCGTACCGGGCCGCCTGTGCGCGAGCGCGACCGGTGGGAGCAGGCCGTACTGGCCGCCGGCCTGGCCCGCGACATACCCGTGCTCGGGGTGTGCCGGGGGATGCAGCTGATGAACGTACACGAGGGCGGCACGCTGATTCAGCACCTGCCCGACAGTGTGGGCCACGACGGCCACAACCCCGCTCGGGGCCACTTCTGCGCCCACGCCGTGACCACGGTGCCCGGGACACTGGTCGGCGCCCTGTTGCCGGGGACGCACCAGGTCGCCACGCACCACCATCAGGCGGTGGACCGCCTCGGCGCGGGGGTGATCGCCGCCGCCCGTGCGGCGGACGGCACCGTCGAGGCGATCGAGAACACCCGGTACCGCTTCGCCGTGGGCCTCCAATGGCACCCGGAGATGGGTGTCGACGCGCCGGTCGTGCAGGCCCTGGTCGCCGCCGCGGGCTCCGCCGAAGGTACCGGTCCCGCCCGGACGGCGGGGCGGAACGCCCGCACGGCGCGAAGCGCGCCGGCGCGGATTTCGCCGACACAGGTGTCTTGACACCCCCGGAGCACACCCCGCAGGATCACAGCGTGAACCTGTCAGACAGCCAGACAACTGGTCCCCTTCCGCGGCGCGTCAGCGCCATGGAAGCGGTCTTCGGCCACCTGCGCAGCTCCATCGAGCGCGGGCAGTACGTCGTAGGCGACAAGCTGCCCTCCGAAGCCGAGTTGTGCCGCACCCTCGAAGTCAGCCGGCCCGTACTGCGGGAGGCCCTGCGGGCCCTGCAGGCCATGGGGCTGACCGTCTCCAAGAGCGGCAAGGGCACCTTCGTCGTGGCCAACACGGTCGAGGACCCCACGTTCGGCGACTACGCCGCCAGCGACCTGCTGGAGGTGCGCCGGCACGTCGAGATCCCGGTCGCCGGGTACGCCGCACTGCGCCGCACCCCCGAGGACCTGGACCATCTGAGCCATCTGCTGGACCGGATGGAGCAGGAGACCGACACCACCGCGTGGGTGGCGATGGACACCGTCTTCCACCTGGCGGTGGCCGAGGCCTCCCGCAACCCCGTCTTCCGCCGCGTCATCGAGGAGATCCGCGACGCACTGGCGCGTCAGTCGACCTTCCTCAACGAACTGGGCGGCCGGCGCGAGCAGTCCAACTGCGAGCACCGGGCGATCCTGGAGGCGCTGGCCGACGGCAGCGAGCACGACGCGGTGGAAGCCATGTCCCACCACCTGCTCCGGGTCGAGACGACCCTCACCAACATCGTGCGCCCCGAGCGCACGACCACCCCTACGGAAGGCAGACCCGAGGCGTGAGCGAGCAGTTCCTCAAAGACGAGAAGCGCCCCACGACCCGTCACGTCGATGCCGGGGACACCGGCTACAGCAAGTCCTTGAAACCCCGACACGTCAACATGATCGCCATCGGGGGTGCGATCGGCACCGGGCTGTTCCTCGGCGCGGGCGGACGCCTCGCCGACGCCGGTCCCTCCCTGTTCGTCGCCTACGCCGTCTGCGGAATCTTCGCGTTCCTCGTCGTGCGCGCCCTCGGCGAACTGGTCCTCTACCGGCCGTCCTCCGGCGCGTTCGTCTCCTACGCCCGGGAGTTCCTCGGGGAGAAGGGCGCCTACACCGCGGGCTGGATGTACTTCCTGAACTGGGCGACCACCGGCATCGCCGACATCACCGCCGTCGCCACGTACACCCACTACTGGCACCTGTTCTCCGATGTCCCCCAGTGGGTGATCGCCCTCATAGCCCTGGCCGTGGTCCTCACCGTGAACCTCATCTCGGTGCGGATCTTCGGCGAACTGGAGTTCTGGTTCGCCATCGTCAAGGTCAGTGCCCTGGTCCTCTTCATGGGGATCGGGATCTTCCTCCTGGCGACCCGGCACCCCGTCGACGGCTCCGTGCCCGGCCCCGCTCTGATCACCGACAACGGCGGGATCTTCCCCAACGGCCTGCTTCCCATGCTGCTGATCATCCAGGGCGTCGTCTTCGCCTACGCCTCCGTCGAGCTGGTCGGCGTCACGGCCGGTGAGACCGAGAACCCCGAGAAGATCATGCCGAAGGCGATCAACTCGATCATGTGGCGCGTGGGCCTCTTCTACGTCGGCTCGGTCGTCCTGCTGTCGATGCTGATGCCCTGGAACGGCTACAGCGCCGGCCAGAGCCCGTTCGTGACCGTGCTCTCCCACATCGGAGTCCCCGCGGCCGGCGACGTGATGAACCTGGTCGTCCTCACCGCGGCCATGTCCTCGCTCAACTCCGGCCTCTACTCCACCGGCCGCATCCTGCGCTCGATGGCCGTCAACGGCTCCGCCCCGCGGTTCACCGCCCGACTCAGCCGCACCCAGGTCCCCTACGGCGGCATCCTCCTCACCAGCGGCATGTGCGTCCTGGGCGTCGGGCTCAACTTCGTGGTCCCCGCGGACGCGTTCGAGATCGTCCTCAACCTCGCCGCGATCGGCATCCTCGCCACCTGGGGCATGATCATGATCTGCCACCTCCTCTTCTGGCGGAAGACCCGCAGCGGCGAGCTGACCCGCCCCTCCTACCGCCTGCCCGGCTCCCCGTGGACCGAACTCGTGACGCTGGCCTTCCTCGCCTCCGTCCTGGTCCTCATGTACGCCGACGGAGGGGCCGCACGCACCACCGTGCTGTGCGTGCCGCTGATCGCCGCGGCACTGGTCGCCGGCTGGTATGCGGTCCGCGGCCGCGTGGCGCGCGCCGCCGCCGGGAGCGACGGCTGAGCCGGACGCCACCCGTCCTCCTGCGCCGGGGGTGGCCGTCGCCACCCCCGGTCGGCAACGACCCACCACAACGAGGCAGTGATGCGCAGCGGTTTCCTCGCGGACGCATCCGAGATCCGCGAGCCCCGGCACGCCCCCGTCCGGCAGACGAAGAACATCTTGCAGAGTTGCAGTCCCAAGAAGCTCGGCTTCTTCCAGAGCAGCGAAGTCCGGTTCCTGGAGGGGCGGTTGCCTCGCCAGGCACCATGGCGCTTGGACACGTGACGGAATCACGCGGCCCGTGAATCGCTGACGAGTCGTCGGAGAAGGACGAGGTCCACGTTCAGCAGACTGCGCACGACCGTCCGACGCGGGGCAGGAGCGATGGCGGTCAGCGAGGGGATCGCCAGGACCGCGCAGCCGGCTGCCTCTGCCGAGGCGACGCCGGTCGGGGTGTCCTCGACGGCGACGCATGCCGCCGGACTGACACCGAGCAGGTTCAGGGCCGCCCGGTAGGGGTCGGGGAACGGCTTGGTGCGCGGGGTCTCGCCCGCGGCGACCGAGGTGGTGAACCAGTGCCGTCCGAGGGCGTCGAGGACGGTGTCCACCACTGGTCGCGGCGAGGCCGAGACCAGGGCGGCCGGGAGTCCCTCGGCGTCGAGGGCCGTCAGGAGTTCCAGGGCCCCCGGTAGGGGGACGACCTGTCGGCGTACGAGCTCTGTGAAGCGCCTTTCGAGGGACTCGCCGATCCGGGCCGTATCAGCCCGCCCGGCGGACCGGGCGGCGAGGTGGGCGGCACTGTCGTCGATCGCCCGGCCGAGGACAAAGGCGAGGTCCACGTCCGCGGGGACGATTCCGAGACCGAGGGCCTCCTCCTCGACCGCCCGCAGCCATAGCCGCTCGGTGTCGACAAGTGTGCCGTCCATGTCGAAGAGGACGGCTTGCAGTGCGGTGCTCAAAGAGGCTCCCGAGGGGGATGACGGAGGATTCGGGGGCCGGCCGGCCCCGTCAGTTGTCGGATCGGCGGGCGATCCGGAGGGTGCGGATCTCGAAGGGGCGGAGGGTGAGATGCGGTCCCCTTCCGTCCGGCGCGTCCGGCCGGACGGGCACCGCACCGTCCACGGGGCGCTCCAAGAGGTCCGTCTCGGTCACGGTCTCCCATGGGAAGGCGAGGGACAGTGCGGTCCGGGCACGTCCGCCGTGGGCTTCGTACAGGCGGACCACGACCTCGCCGGACCGGTCGTCGGCGAGCTTGACCGTCTCGATGACGACGGCGTCGTCGTCCGTGGCGACCAGCAGTGTCACCGCCGCCGAGCCGGGAACGGTCCGCTCGGGCAGGTTGGCGTGGTAGCCCTCGCGGACGGCGGCCGCGACGTCGGCTCCGATCACGAAGCCGTATCGCAGCCGGTGCCGGCCCTGGTCGGCGTCCGGGTCGGGGAAGCGGGGTGCGCGGAGCAGCGTGAGGCGGACGGTGGTGGTGGTGCCGCCGTCGGGGCGGACGTCGCGGGTGACGTCGTGGCCGTAGGTGGAGTCGTTGACCAGGGCGACGCCCCAGTCGTTCTCGCCGACGTGCAGATAGCGGTGGGCGCATATCTCGAACTTGGCAGCGTCCCAACTGGTGTTGGTGTGGGTGGGGCGCTTGACGTGGCCGAAGGGGATCTCCGCGGTGGAGTGATCTGCGCGTACGTCGAGCGGGAAGCCGGCCTTGAGGAGCTTCTCCTTCTCGTGCCAGTCGATCTCGGTGTCGACGTCGAGTCGCCGGGAGCCCTCGCGCAGCGAGAGGAGCTGTTCGATGCGGGAGTCGCCGAAGGTCCGGACGACCCTGACTCCGCCGGGCTCGGCGCGCACCTCGTCGGCGTCGGTGAGGTCGCGGACGGTGTTGCGGTAGAACTCGTCGATGTCCCAGGCGTCGTATTCGTTGGGGAAGTCCTGGTGCAGTCGGAGCAGGTTGGCCGCCGCGCTGGGGGCGAGGGCCTCGCGGCCGGTCGTCAGGTCGACCGCCGAGACGACCAGGCCGCGGGGGTCGATCCCGATGCGTACGAGGCCGTTGTCGAGGACGAAGCCGTCGCCGGACTCCACCGGCCGGACGGTCGGATCGGTGGGCGTGGTGCGGACGGCCGCGCCGAGGGCGGGTACGTCACCACGGGCGTACGGGGCGGCGTTGAACACCACGGTTCCGTCGCCGCCGCCGGCCAGCGCGCGCTGCGCCGAGTCGATGATCCCGCCCAGCTCGGCGAGGACCTCGGTGTAGGTCCGCTCGGCCTCGCGGTGCACCCAGGCGATGGAGGAGCCGGGCAGGATGTCGTGGAACTGGTGCAGCAGTACGGTCTTCCAGAGCCGGTCGAGCTCCTCGTGGGGATAGCGGAAGTCCGTACGGACGGCCGCCGTGGCCGACCAGAGCTCGGCCTCGCGCAGCAGATGCTCGCTGCGCCGGTTGCCCTGCTTGGTGCGCAACTGGCTGGTGAGCGTGCCGCGGTGGAACTCCAGGTAGAGCTCGCCCACCCACACCGGGGCGTCGGGGTACTCGGCCTCGGCGCGCGCGAAGAAGTCCGCGGGCCGCTCGACGACCACTCGGGGAGAGCCCTCCAGGTCGCCCAGGCGGGCCGCACGTGCCAGCATCTCGCGGGTGGGGCCACCGCCGCCGTCGCCGTATCCGAACGGCAGGAGCGAGCTGTTGGCCGCCCCCTTGTCCTGGAAGTTGCCCACCGCGTGAGCGAGTTCGGCGCCGGTGATCTCGGCGTTGTAGGTGTCGACGGGCGGGAAGTGGCTGAAGATCCGGGTGCCGTCGATGCCTTCCCAGCGGAAGGTGTGGTGGGGGAACTTGTTGGTGGTGTTCCAGGAGATCTTCTGGGTGAGGAACCAGCGCACACCGGCCAGCTTCATCAACTGCGGCATGGCCGCGTTGTAGCCGAAGGTGTCGGGCAGCCACATCTCCTCGGTCTCGACGCCGAACTCGTCGAGGTAGAAGCGCTTGCCGTGGATCAGTTGACGGGCGAACGCCTCACCTCCGGTGATGTTGGTGTCGGGCTCCACCCAGAGACTTCCGACCGGCAGGAACTGACCGGCCTTCGCCTTCTCCTGGACGCGGGCGTACACCTCGGGGCGCCGTTCCTTGAGCCAGGCCAGTTGCTGGGCCTGGGACATGGCGAAGCGGAAGTCCTGCTGGTCGTCCATGAGTTGGGTGACGTTGGAGAGCGTCCTGGCGACCTTGCGGACGGTCTCGCGCAGCGGCCACAGCCAGGCGGTGTCGATGTGGGCGTGTCCGACGGCAAAGACGCGGTGGGCGCTGGGTGCGGCCGGGGACGCGAAGGCGGGGCGCAGCACCTTGCGGGCGGCGGGCGCACTGCCGGAGATGTCCTGGAGGTCGACGGCGTCCAAGGCCCGGTCGATCGTGTGAAGGAGCTGCCAGCGGCGGGGGTCGGCTTCGGGGAGCGCGTGCATCAGCTCGCCGAGGACGTCCAGGTCCTGGGCGAGTTCCCAGACCTGGGTGTCGAAGACGGCGAGGTCCGCGCGGAGCAGTCGGTACAGAAGGTCGCCGACGTGGCCGCCCATGTGTACACCGCCCTCGGCATCACGCCCGACCCCCACTGGACCTTGGACGGCTCCCCTTTCGGCGTATGAGCGGCACCACGACGTCCACGGCCCAGGTGTCGGCCAGGACGTTGAGGGCGGCGGGCCGCACCCGGAGGGGCACCGGCCAGGCCCGCACCGCCGTCCCCGCCGTCTCGCACACCGCCGTCCGGCTCTCCACGCTCCTGATCGAGAATCCCGTCCACTTCCGGGCCCGCTGGGGCGTACGGCCGTACCGGCGCGGCCGACCTGACGGCGACCCTCGCCGCTGTCACGGTCCTGTGGACCCCGCTCCCCGGCCACAACTCGGCGCCGGTACCGCGGGAGGGGCACAGTCCGGGCGGGGGTATCCGCCCGACAGATTGAGCATTACCGGCGTTTTCTGAGGTCAGAAACCATCTGTTCCCACGGAGCGGTTTTTCCCCGAGCCGCGAAGTGGTCGAGGAAGCGCCGACGGACGTTGGCGGTGCGCGAGGACCTCACTGCTCTGGTCGATGGGTGAGAGGGGCGAGGGACGGCTGCGCGGGGCGCGGGGTGGGTGACCTGGGCCCAGCCCGCCCGCTCGTAGCGGGCGACGGCGTCACGGGCGGCGGCAGGACTCAGCAGCCGGCAGCGCCCGGCGGGCCGGGCCGTCGCGGTGGCGGCCAACAGCTCATCGGCGAGCCGCCTCAGGTAGACGACGCCCGCTCGGACACCGAGGCAACTCGCCGCGGCCTCGGCGCCGCCTGCCGGCCGCTCCGCCTCCGATGCCGGGGGACCCGACCTGTCCCCCGGCCACGGTGTTCGCGACCTACAACCGATACCGCGGGACAAAGAACACGCAGGTGTGGCTCTTTGCGGACCGCGGAGGCGGACACGGAACCGAGCGGCATACGCAACTGAACCGGATCAAGGACCAGCGTCTGCTGTCGACCCGGATGTGACGCGAAGGCGACGCGATCGATCCGACTCCATGGAGGAGCCGGGGACTCACTGGGCCTTCGAGTGTCGCCGCAAGCCGACTCCGCACGCCGCCAGGCATGTTCGTCGTGGACGCGGCGACATCGCGGTGCGTCGGTGCCGTCAGGACGGCCGGACGTGGAGCAGCTCGGTCCGCAGTGCGGGTGTGCCGTCGACCGGTGCCGGGTTCTCCGCGGTCGGCTCGATGCCTCCGGCGGCGACCTTGTCGAGTGTCGCCAGACCGGCGGGGCCGACCGTGCCGAACACCGTGTAGTTCGGTCGCAGTGCGGAGTCGCCGTAGACGACGAAGAACTGTGAGCCGTTCGTGTTCGGGCCGGCGTTGGCCATCGCCAGCAGGCCGCGTCCGTAGAGGCGGCGCGTGCCCGTGGGGTCGGTGGCTGCGGGCGGCAGGTCCACCGGCAGTTCGTCCTTGTACTTGTACCCGGGCCCGCCCTCACCGGTGCCGGTCGGGTCTCCGCACTGCAGGACCTTCAGCGTCGGGTACGCCGTCAGGCGGTGGCACACCGTACGGTCGTAGAAACCGTGCCGTGTCAGGTGCAGGAAACTCTGGACCGTGCACGGTGCCTTGGCCCGGTCCAAACGCAGCGGAAGCGGTCCCTGACTGGTCGGAACAGCCAAGTCGACCGTGCCACGAGCAGGGGTGCGCCGTGGGTCGGGCGGCAGCGGAACAGGACGCGCCGGCGGCTCGTCCGGGGTCTGGGTGTACTGGCAGGGACCGTGCGTGGTGCGCGGCGGAGCGCTGTCGGAAGCGGTGGCGACGCTCCCCCCGGACACCACCAACGCCGCGGCCGCGAATGCACTGATCAGTGCTCGTCTCATCTTGCACGCCCTCCCGATGATCTCCAGGTCTTGGAGCGGTCGCAGTCTAGGGCGTGGTGTGGTCTGCGGGAGTGGGATTTCCGGCCGATCAGCATGACCGGAGCCCCATCATTCAGACGAGACGTTTTTGGCCTTGCCGGGACCGCTGGGGTCCGTACCGAATCGACGGCACCGGGGAACACCCCGCGGGTGAGGGGAACAACGGTGCCCTGTCGCGGGGCCCGGGAAGGCGCCGCCTTCGGTATGGGTCGGCACATATCCAGCATTCGCCTGGCCGCTCCGCGCCTCAGCCCCGTCCCCGCCGGAGCCATGGCGCAGCCGACTCGTCCCGCCGCAGGCGCGGACGCTCCTTCCGGAGCCATGCCCAGCTGCGGGTCATCCCGTTCGCCGGGCGCCGGCTGAACTTGCCAGGAGCCGGTCCCGAACGCACAACAGCGCGGGAGGCATCTGGTGCTGATCGCGGGCTGTTCCGGGTCGGCGGGCGACAGGGCGCGGGAGCCACGAGGAACGTCCGGGCATAGTGACGGCGCACGACGCCGCGAGGGCGTACCCACGAGTTGCAAGGTCTCGGATGTCGTGCACGAAGGTCGCGGTCGATGTCGCACGGACACCGGATCCGGTATCGCGGTGCGACCCCGTAGTGCTGTGCCGCGGAAGTGGCGCGATGGGTTTCCGGCGGTTGTGCGGTCTACCCGTCAACGAGGGGAGCGCACCATGCGCAAGATCATCATTTGCACGTTCCTGACGCTCGACGGCGGCATGCAGGCGCCGGGCGGTCCGGACGAGGACACCGGGAGCGGCTTCGAGCACGGCGGCTGACAGAACTCCACGCTGCTGGAGGGCGACACCGTCGATGCCGTACGGGCGCTGAAGGCGTCCGACGGCGGCGACATCAACGTCGTCGGCAGCGGCGACCTCGCCCAGACCCTCATGCGGCACGGCCTCGTCGACGAGTACCGGCTGACCATCCACCCGGTGATCATCGGTACCGGCAAGCGGTTGTTCGCCGCCGGCGCGATCCCCACGGCGCTGGAGCCGGTCAGCGTCTCGACGACGAAGGGCGGCACCGTCGTCGGCGTCTACCGGCCGAACGGCCAACCCGGCTACGACAGCTACTGATGGTGGTTGCTGCGGTTTCTTCGCCAACGACCACTGGCGGACATACGCAATGCAGCAGAGGCCGCGAAAGAGGGCGCCGCGTCGTCTCTCCGTGAACGTGATCACCCGACGTGGTGGAGAGGCCCGCGCTCCGACCCCGAGCCTCACCCGTCTGGCGATCCGGCCTGCCCCGCGATTCAATGGACCACCGAACGGGACGGAAGACGGTCCCCACTCGTGCCGGAGACACACACCGTGCGCGAGTGAACGCCATCAACGACTCCGGACCGCGGGACGAAGCCCACCCTGACACGCCGCGCGCAGCAAGATCCGGAGCAATCCCGGCCCGCCCTCCTGCACCGAGCCACACGCACCGCCGTTTGCGCTGGTCGGCACGGACGCAGTCGTCGTGCCACTTGCAGACGAAGAACCTTTGTTGCAGCTGTTGCAGCTGTTCCCCGAAAGGGGCTGGGTTCTTCTGGACAGCCAAGTCGAGCTCCCTGGCCGGGCTCGGCGTCCCTCGCCCTTCGGTGCGAACTACTCCCGCATGGCGGTCGCTCTTCGGGGCCAGGGACGAGGCCGACCAAGATCCGGGCCATACGCGGACCAGCCGTCTGCAGCCGGTTCGAATCGTGGCCGTTTCCGCTGGTCAGCGGCCGCGCGAGTCGCATACCACCAGCAGACGAAGAACCTCCTTGTCTTCTACTCCCCGAAGAAGCTCGTCTTCTTCTAGGAGCACGAAAAGAGGCGCCTGACCTGGGCTTTTGCCCGGCAGGCGCCTCTCGGAAGCCTCATCCATCACAGCAGCCGACCTGCGTCGGAAATCCCGGTTCATCCCACCCGTGTCCCGCTCCTGACCAGTTGTTCCGGTCTGTTTCCGGTTCAAGCCCGGTCCATCGGCGGGAGTCCCGCCCCGGTGGATGCGGTCCCATTCCTCCATCGACTGCTCGACGAGGAGATCGACCTGCTCCCGGACCCCGCCCAGGAACTTGACACAGAAGCGGAAGAGGACCTCGATGCTCTGGCCCGGTCCGGCGGACGCACTCGGCCCCAGGATGGCCGACTCGTCTCTTCGAGGCGTGACGGCGGGACGGGCGCACGGTGTGGTCACCGTGCGCCCGCGGCGTTCGTTCGTCAGTCGATGGCGTCGAGGACCTCGCCGAGGTCGACGAACTTGAAGCCGGTGGCCTCGCGGTCGCCGTCG
Organism: Streptomyces sp. NPDC053513; assembly: GCF_044544765.1. Taxonomy (NCBI): domain Bacteria; kingdom Bacillati; phylum Actinomycetota; class Actinomycetes; order Kitasatosporales; family Streptomycetaceae; genus Streptomyces; species Streptomyces sp. NPDC053513. The sequence continues at coordinate 70,767 of NZ_JBITXP010000026.1, read as the reverse complement.
CCGGGGGTCTCCTGGCCGTCCTGGACGACGAGCAGGCCGTGGGGGTAGCGCGTGCCGAGCGGGGCGTCGAGGGCGGCGGCGCCGTCGCAGACCTCGGAGCCGTCGAGGGTGGTGGAGGCCGCGGCGATGCGGAAGCCGTTCTCGTACTCGTTGTCCTCGTCGCGCTCGCGGTCGTAGGCGACGAAGGTGTTGTCGCCCTGGCTGGAGGCGAGCAGGTAGCCGTCGCCGTCCGGCTCGGTGACCAGGGTCAGGCCCTCGACGTCGGCCGTCAGGTGCGTGCCGCCGAAGCCGGGGTCGGCGCCGGGCGTGCACTCCTCGGTCTGCTCGTCGTACGTGCCCGGGACGCCGTACTCGCGGACCTTGTCGATCAGGGTCGGCGTGCCGGTCAGGCCCGCGTCGATGCGCCAGATGCCGACGTCCTCCTGCCCCGCGTACAGGGTGCCGTCCGCGGGGTCGACGACCATGCCCTCGACCTGCGGCAGTTCGCCCGGCTCGGCGCAGGGCGTCCAGGAGGCGCCGTTGGGCAGGCGGAAGGAGGAGGGCAGGTCCAGGGTGCGGACCTGGCGGTAGTCGACGGTGCCGGCCGCGGTGGGGAGCAGTTCCAGCAGGGCGATCCGGGTGCGGTTGCGCTGGCTGACCAGGGCGTAGGAGCGGCCGGTGGTGCGGTCGGTCCAGGTGGCCAGGCCGTACGCGGTCTTCTGCTCGTTGATCTCGGCCTGGTCGGCGGAGAACACGGGCCGCGCTCCCGGGTCGGTGACGTCGGTGAGCGGGCCGCCGGGCTTGTCCCGGTCGATGCGGTAGATCCGCAGCCGGTCGTTGCCCCGGTCGCTGACCACCGCGACGTCCGCGCGCGCGCCGCCCAGGCGCAGGCCCTGCACCAGGTCGACGTTGTTGAAGCGACCGGGCTTGTCGTCGGGGCCCGGGCCGGCCGGGGCGGGGATCGACTGCACCTGGCGCGCGTCCAGGTCGTAGGCCCGCAGGCCGCCCTGCTTGGCGGTGGCGATCACCAGGCTGCGGCCCGGGTCGGCGGGGTTGCGCCAGATCGCCGGGTCGTCCGCGTTGGCGTTGCCGCCGGCCTCGTCGTCGAACAGCGGGGCGGTCTCGGCCTTCGGCCGGACGCTGTCGATCCCGGAGGCCTGTGCCGGGAGGGCGAAGGTGGTCGCCAGTGCCGTGCAGAGAACGAGCGCGGAGGCCCGAGATGCCAGACGTGTAGTCACGTTTCTTCCTTGTATGAGGTGGTTTGCCCTGGTAAGGAAGACCTTCGCGGCCATATCTGTCATGCCCACGATCAAAAGGTGACCGGTGGGTGAACACATCGCGAAACCCGCGGAGCGAGGAGCGGGCCGCCCTTGCGCAGGTGGTGGCTCCTGCGGCCGGAGCACCCGAGCAGGGGCCCCGGCCGCAGGAGCACCGGTGTGAGCGGACCGGTCAGCCGATGGCGATCTCGTCGACCAGGAAGACGGTCGACAGGTAGGTGTCTTCGGTACCGGCGAACTCCAGCTTCACCGTCTGCCCCTTGTAGGCGGACAGGTCGACGGTCCTCTGGACGTATCCGGAACTCGCGTTGGCGTTGGAGTAGGTGGCCAGTGTGGTGCCGTTGACCTTGACCTTGAGGGTGTCGTAGGCGGTGGAGCCGGACTCCTGGGTCGTGACCTTCAGCCAGAAGGTGAGCTTCGGGGTGCCGGCGGAGGGCACCGCGATGTTCGACTGGGACAGGGACTCGACGGCGTCGGCGCCGTAGCCCATCATCCAGGCGTACCAGGACCCGCTGCGCGCGAGCTGCAGAGTCGAGTTGGTGATGATGTCGTCGCTCTGGGTCCAGCCGCTGGTGCCCTGTTCGAAGGTGCCGTTGGTCAGCGCGTTCCCGCTGGGGGGCGTGGTCGGAGAGGGAGTCGGGGTGGTCGGAGAGGGGGTGGGGGTGCCGGTGCCGGGGTCGGGCAAGGCGGTGCCGACGCCGACGGCGGCCCAGGCCTTGGAGACGAGGTACCGCTCCTGGGAGTTGGTGCCGTACAGGTCGGCGGCGGCCTGCAGGGTGGCGGTGCGGGCGCCGGAGTAGTTGGTGGTGGAGGTCATGTAGGTGGACAGCGCGCGGTACCAGACGGCGGCGGCCTTGTCCTTGCCGATACCGGTGAAGGTGTCGTTGTTGCAGGTGGTGCCGTTGTGCGAGCGTCCGCCGATGGTCTTCGCGCCGGTGCCTTCGGCGGCCAGGTAGAAGAAGTGGTTGCCGATGCCGGAGGAGTAGTGGACGTCCACCGAGCCGGCGCCGGAGGTCCAGCAGGACAGCGAGTTGCCGTCGGCGGAGGGGTTGTCCATCCGGCGCATGTAACCGCCCGACATGTTGAGCTTCTCGCCGATGTAGTAGTCGCCCGGGTCGCCGGTGTTGTCGGCGTAGAACTCGACCATGGTGCCGAAGATGTCGCTGGTGGCCTCGTTGAGGCCGCCGGACTCGCCGGAGTAGTTGAGGCCGGCGGTGGCGGCGGTGACGCCGTGGCTCATCTCGTGGCCGGCCACGTCGAGCGCGGTGACCGGGGTGTTGCCGTTCTGCGAGGAGCCGTCGCCGAAGAACATGCAGAAGCAGTCGTCGTCGTAGAAGGCGTTCAGCACGTTGTTGTCCATGTGCACGTACGCCGGGGCGCCGCGGCCGTCGTTGCGGATGCCGGAGCGGTTGAAGGAGTTCTTGTAGTAGTCCCAGGTCTTGGCCAGGCCGTAGGAGGCGTCCACGGCGGCGCTCTCCCGGCTGGAGCTGGTGCCGTTGCCCCAGGAGTTGGTGGTCTTGGAGAAGGCGCGGGCGTTCTGCTTCGGATTCGACTGCGGGCTGTTGTACGAGTCGTAGACGATGGTGCCGCCGTGCGCGGCGTCGGTCAGGGTGTAGCCGCTGCCGGACTGGGTGGTCTCGAGGGAGACCTGCCCGACGGTGACGCCGTTGCCGGTGCCCGTGATGCTCTGGTGCAGCTCGTACTGGTCCAGCGCCGCGCCGCTGGTCGCGTCGACGATCACCGCCTCCCGCGAGGCCGGGCCGGTCTCGCCCGCGCCGGTGACGGTCGAACGGTAGGCGAGGACGGGGACCTTGCCGACCGCGTACACCATCAGGGTGCTGCCGTCCGAGCCCTTGGTCTTCGCGTTCTTCACGTGCTTGGCGTGCTTCACGGCCTTGGCCGAGGCGTCGGCCGCCGTCAGCTTCGGCGTGGTGTCGGCGATCCGGATCGCGCCCCGGTGCGCCAGGTCCGAGCCGGTGATCGTGCCGTCCTCGGTGAGGTGCACCACCAGGTCGCCGCCGATGACGGACAGGCCTCTGTAGGTGCGGTCGTAGCGCACGTGCCGGGCGCCGTCGGCGTCGATCAGCACGTCCTTGGCCACCAGGCGCTCGTCGGGGCCCAGGCCGAGCGCACGGGCGGTCGCGGCCGCGTTCCGGCCGGCCGTGCGTATCGCCTCGCCGCGCGCGTCGGCCGTCATCGCCTGGAACCCGGCGCCGGGGCGGGCGGCGGAGTTGCCGGCGGCCGCGGTGGACTGGGGGGCCACCACGGTCACGGAGCCCAGGGCGAGGGCTGCCGCGACAGCGGCTGCCAGGGCGTTCTTGCGGTTCATCGAGATCCTTCCGCCGGGCCTTGTCGGGGATGTGCCGCAGAACGTCGTCTGGGGTGCGGGGGGCGTTCGGCAGCGGTTGGCCCGGCTGTGGCCATGAGGCTAGGGACGCGGGAGGCGGCCGACATCGGGGCAACCCCTTGATCTGGACGGGGAGGCCCGGCGGGCGCACCATGGCCCGATGCCAGACTCTGCGATGTGGATGAACGCCTCCCCCGAGGCCGGTCCCGTGCTGCCGGTGGTGCCGGAAGACGTGCACGGCACCCGCCGGGTGGTCCTGTCCGGGCCGCCCGGAAGCGGAAAGACCACCGCGGCCGGGGCCTTGGGGCGACGGCTGGGCCTGCCCGTCCTGCGGCTGGCCCCGCGTCCGCAGGACGCCCGGGTTCCCTGTGCCGGGCTGCTCGAACTCGCGCTGGCCCTCCAAGCGCTGCCCGCCGCACGGGAGCTGACGGCGGGACTCGACGAGGCCACCGGACGGCCGGGCTCCCCGGACGATGCCGGTTCGGCCCTGCGGCTGCGCCGACAGACCGCCGCCCTGCTGCGGGAGGCACCGCCCATGACGCTGGTGGTGGACAACGCCCAGTGGCTGGACGCGCCCAGCGGGGCCGTCCTGGGCTGGGCGCTGCGCCTGACCCCGGACCTTCCCGTCATCGCGGCCGAGCGCACCTGGCGCCCGGAGGCCGGAGGTCACTGGTGCGGGGAGGACGCGTACGCGGTGCGTGTTCCGGCTTTGACGGCCGGCCAGGTCACGGTTCTGCTGTCGCCCTACCGGCTGCCCCCTCGCGAGGTCGCGCGGATCCACGCCTGCAGCGGCGGGAATCCAGCCCTGGCCCTGGCGCTGGCCGGCGCCTCGCGCCCGCTCCCGGACCGGGACGGTGGAAGCGAGTCGGCCCTGCCGCCGACGGCCCGCCGACTGGTGGGCGAGTGGCTGGACGAGGTACCGGCCCATGTACGGGAACTGCTGACGTTCGCCGCCCTGGACGACCGGCCCGACCTCGAACTGCTCGGCCGTCTCGCCGGCCCGGCAGTCGAGGCCCTCCTCGCCCAGGCCGAGGCAGCAGGGCTGCTCGAGATCGAACGGGCGGACGGGAGCGTACGGTTCACCGCCTCCGCGATCGGCACGGAACTCGTGGCCCGGCTGCCGGGCCACGCGCGCCGCCTCCTGCACACGCGACTGGCCGAGGCCAGCCACGACACCCTCCGCCGCGACCGGCACACCGCACTGGCGACCGACACCGCCGACCCCCGCACGGCCCGGCACACCGCGCGCGCCGCCGGCCATGCCAGGCTGCGCGGCGAGCACTCACTGGCCGCCGAACTCTCCCTCCTCGCCGCCGAACGCACCCCGCGCGAGAGCACCGGGCTGCTCACCGAACGAGCACTGACCGCCGTACGCGACGCCGCGCACTGCGGCGACCTCTCGCGCAGCCAGGCCGCCACCCGCCTCGTCCTGGAACAGGACAGCAGTCCCGCTCAACGCGTCAGCGCCCTCCTGGCCCTGCTCGACGCGAGCGGACAGCGCCTGAACGGCGCGGACGAACTGTTCGCCGAGGCAGTCCACGAGGCGGCCGGTCGGCCGGACCTGATCGCCCAGGTCCTGCTCCGTCAAGCCATCCGGGCCAACGTCAACGAAGGCGCCCCCGCACAGGCTGATGCCCTGGCCGCCCAGGCCGCCGCTCTCGCCCAGGTCGCCGGCGAGACCACCACCGCCGCTCTCGCCCTGACGATGCAGGCGCGCGTCCAGCGCGTCCTCGGCAGCCCGGGAGCCGATGCCACGCTCGACCGCGCCCTGTCCCTGGCCCGCACCACAGCCGTCCCCGTCAACGCCACTCCGGAGCACCTCGCCGCCCGACACGCCCTCTTCGACGACCGTCTGTCCGATGCCCGAACCCTTCTGCTGCCGCTGCTCGTCCAGGCCCGGCGGGCCGGGGACGCCGAGGGCACCGTGGACGTCCTGCGCAGCCTCGCCGAGGTGGAGATCCGTGCCGGACGGTGCGCCCGAGCCCTCGACTACGCCGCCCGCGCCCAAGCGCTGACCGACAGGGCGGGCCTGCCGTCCGGGCCGGCCTGCTACACCTCCGCCCTCGTCGAGGGCACCGCCTCACGCACCGACCTCGCCCTCGCCCGCGCACGCTGCGGAGTCGACGCGTCCCGGCAGGAGGACAACCGGGTCTTCCTCTCCCGCAACCTCTTCGCCCTCGGGCACCTCCTTCTGGTCACCGGCCGCCCCAAAGAAGCTCTGGAGGCCCTGGAAGAGGTGCGGGACCTGGAGGAACTCCAGCAGGTCCGCGACCCGTCCGTCCTGCGCTGGCATCCCGAACTCGCCGAGACCCTCGTCGCCCTCGGCCACCTCGACCAGGCACAGAGCCTGCTGGACGACACCCGCCGCACCGCGACCGACCTCGGCAGAGACGCGGTCCTCCCTTCGCTCGAACGCACCCAGGCACTTCTGGACGCCGCCCGCGGCGACTACGGCACCGCGGCCCGGCGCCTCACCGACGCGGCCGACCGCCTCCACGACCTCCCCCTCGAACGCGGCAGGACCCTGCTGGCGCTCAGCCACACCGAACGACGCGGACGCCGACGCGCCAGCGCCCGCACCGCCGCGCAAAGCGCCATCGACCTCTTCACCGCCCACCAAGCACATCCCTGGGCCGAAACCGCCGCGCACACCCTCAGCCGACTGGAAGCCGCCCCCACGGACAACAACGCCCGCTCCCGCCTCACCTCCGCCGAACAGCGCTGCGCCGAACTCGCCGCCGCCGGAGCGAGCAACCGCGACATCGCCACCGCCCTCACCGTCAGCGTCAAGACGGTCGAAGCGACCCTCACCCGCGTCTACCGGAAACTCGGCCTGCACTCACGCTTCCAGCTCGCGCACGCCGTCACACCAGCACGTGAGTGACCCGCCCGATAAGGCTCCGAGGGCCGCCGGGTTCCGTCGTGCACCGGGCGACGACGTCTGGCCCGCACCACGGATCGTCGGAGTCGGCGTGACGGCGGTTTTGCCGTAAGACCGGGGTCAGGAGGGCGGCGAGGGTGGTCTGCGCGGTCGTCACGTCGACCGGTCCCGGCGTTCGGCGCCCATCCGGGCGAAGTGGTCGATGAGGTCGGGGGCGTCCACGGCTGCGGGGTTGACGACCTGCTCGACCGGGGCGCCCTGAAGGAGGCGCTTGACGGGGACTTCGAGTTTCTTGCCGGTGCGGGTGTGCGGGATGCCGGGGACTTCGATGATCTCGTCGGGGACGTGGCGGGGTGAGGCGCCGGTCCGGATCGCCTCCTTGATCTTCTCGCGGAGCGGGTCGTCCAGGGTCGCGTCGGCGGCGAGGACCACGAACAGGGGCATCCAGTAGCCGCCCTCGGGTTCTTCCGCGCCGATGACGAGGGCCTCGGTGATCTCGGGGAGGCGCTCGACGACGTCGTGGATGTCGGCGCTGCCCAGGCGCACGCCGTTGCGGTTCAGGGTACTGTCGGAGCGGCCGTGGACGATCACGGAGCCGTGTCCGGTGACGGTGATCCAGTCGCCGTGCCGCCAGACGCCGGGGTGGGAGGAGAAGTAGGCGTCGCGGTAGCGGGTGCCGTCGGGGTCGTTCCAGAAGTACAGCGGCATGGACGGCATCGGGCGGGTGACGACCAGCTCCCCGACGTGGTCCACGATCGGGAGGCCCTCGGCGTCGTACGTGGCCAGCGCCACGCCGAGATGAGGTGCTGACAACTCTCCGGCCCAGACGGGAGTGTTCGGGGCGCTGCCCGCGAAGCCGGAGACGACGTCCGTGCCGCCGCTGGTGGACGCGAGCAGGACGTGGTCGCCGACATGGGCGCGGACCCAGGGGTAGGCGGAGGCCGGCAGTGCGGAGCCGGTGCAGCCGACCACGCGGATCGACGACAGGTCGTGCGCCGAGGGGTCGATGCCGTACTTGGCCATGCCCATCAGGTACTGGGGGCTGGTGCCGAAGACGGTCACCCGGTGGCGCGCGGCCAGTTCCCACAGGACGTCGAGCTTGGCGAAGGGCGCCGGGCTGCCGTCGTAGGTGCAGGTCGTGGCGCCGGTGAGCAGCGTGGAGGCGACCAGGTTCCACATCATCCAGTGGGTGGTGGTGTACCACAGGAGGCGGTCGCCGGGGCCGAGGTCGGAGTGCAGTCCGAGGGTCTTGAGGTGTTCGAGCAGGACGCCGCCGTGGCCGTGGACGATGCCCTTGGGCAGGCCGGTGGTGCCCGAGGAGAACACGACCCACAGGGGGTGGTCGAACGGCACCGGTGTGCAGGCGAGTTCCTCGGTGCGGGTGGAGGCTTCCTCCCACGGCACCACGAGTGACGGGTACGCGTGTGACGGCCACGGCAGGCCCACGTGGTCCACCAGCAGCGCGGCCTTCAGCGTCGGCAGCTCACCGGCGAGTTCGAAGGCGGCGTCGCGGCGGTCGTGGGTGGTGCCGTCGAAGAGGTAGCCGTCGGCGGCGATCAGGACGGTGGGTTCGAGCTGGGCGAAGCGGTCGGCGGCCGCCCGGGGCGCGTAGTCCTGCCCGCAGACCGACCACACGGCGCCCAGGCTCGCGGCGGCGAGGAAGGCGACGATCGCGTGCGGGGTGTTGGGCAGGTAGCCGACGACCCGGTCCCCCTTGCCGACGCCCAGGTCGCGCAGGGTGGCGGCGACGGATGCGACCTGGGCGCGCAGCCGGCCGCCGGTCACCTCGTGACTGGAGCCGGTCTCGTCGAGGGCGATGATCGCCACGGTGTCGTCGGCGAGGTTGCGCAGGGCGTGGTGGGTGTAGTTGAGGGTGGCGCCGGTGAACCAGCGGGCGCCCGGCATCCGCTCCTCCGCGAGCACCTGCTCGTACGGGGAGTCCGCGTCGATGTCGAAGTACTCCCACACCGCGCCCCAGAAGCCTTCCAGGTCGGTGACCGACCAGTGGTGCAGGGCGGCGTAGTCGGTGCCGTCGAGCCCGGCGCGGCGGGCGAAGTCCGTGATGCGGCTGGCTGCGACGGCCTGCGGATCGGGCGTCGTGAAGGGTTCCGGATACGGCCTGGTCATCGTGTGGCGCTCCTCGGCAGGCTGTTCTCTACGGTCCGTGGGGAAGGGTGGGGGCTGCGCGTGGTGTGCAGGAGGGACGCCCAGGCGGCGGTGTCCGTGAAGTCGTGCCCCCCGGCCGGGACGACGTCCGTGACGACGCGGTCGGGGCGCAGCAGGACGGCGTCCGCCCGGCCGGCGCGCAGCCAGGCGGTGAGGGTGCCGTCGTCACGGAGGCCGGTCACGGGGATCGCCGGGACGCCGAGCCCGTGGGCCAGGGCGCGCAGCGAGGGCCAGGGTTCGGCGGCGGTCAGGACGGTGAAGCCGTCGCCGAGCATGTCGTCGAGGCGGCTGCGCCGGCCGTCGAGCGCCACCCATGGTTGCGGGCAGTGGGTGCCCACGAGGCTCCTGCGCCTACGGCGCCGGACGAGGGGCCCGGCGGTCAGGGGCGGGCTGAGGTCGCGGCCCGCCGCCGCGGTGAGGCCGGGTATGCGGCAGGCCGCGGCCAGGATCCTGCGGCGCAGTGCGGCGGCGCCGTCCTGGCCGCCGGTCATGGCCCAGCCCATGGCGACCGCGAGCCGGATCACATGCCGTGCGTGCGGCTTGCGCTCGCTCTCGTAGGTGTCGAGCAGCCGTTCGTCGCCGCCCTGCTGGAGGACCCGGGCGAGCTTCCAGGTGAGGTTGTAGGCATCGCGCAGGCCCGCGCACAGCCCCTGCCCGACGAACGGCGGGGTGAGGTGGGCGGCGTCGCCGAGGAGGAAGACCCGTCCGCTGCGCCACCGGTCGGCCACCCGCGCCCGGAAGGTGTACTGCGTCTCCCGTACGACGTCGAAGTCCCCGTCGTACGAGGGCGACAGCCATGGGGCGATCAGTTCGCGGACCGGTTGCCGCCCTTCCTGCAGCCGGAACTCCCAGCGGTAGCGATCCTCACCGACGCGCATGAACGTCGCTGGCCGGTGCGGGTCGCAGACCTGGTCGACGCCTTCCCAGCAGCGGACGTCGGCCTGCGTGCGGACGTCGATGACGGTCCAGCGTTCCTCGAAGCGCAGGTCCTCCCATGCGGCGCCGATCGCGTCGCGGGTGAGGCTGTTCGCGCCGTCGCAGCCGAGGACCGCCTCGGCCCACAGATGGTGCTCACCGTCGGCGTCGCGGTAGGTCACGCGCACGGGGCCGGCCGGGTCCGGGCCGACGCCGGTGACCTCGACACCGCCCCGCAGCTCGCACTCCGGGCGGCGGGCCAGGGCGTCGCGCAGCAGTCGCTCCAGGTCGGGCTGGTCGAACATGCTGGTCTGCGGGTAGCCGTGACGGCCGTGCTCGGAGCGCCGGAACTCGGCCATGACCCGGTGCCGGGCGTCCAGCAGCCGAAGTCCGTTCGCGGGGCGGGCGATCGCGGCGAACTCCTCGCCCACGCCCGCGGCCTGGAGGATGCGGCGCACCTCGTCGTCGGTGGCGACGGCGCGCGGGAGCGGGTAGACGTCCTGGTGGCGCTCCAGAATGACGGTGCGGACACCGCGCCGGGCGAGGAGGAGGGCGGCGGTCACCCCCACCGGCCCGGCGCCGATGATCACGACGGGAGCGGGGGCTGTCTGTGCGGGGGCTGTCTGTGCGGGGCTTCTCTGGACGGGCCCGGGTGCGGTGTCCCGGCGTCCGGCCTGGTCGGCGGTCATGTGCGGCTCACCTCGGGCTCTACTTCGCGTCCGTGACGGGCGTGCGCTGCTCGCCGAGGTCGATCCGCCCGTCCGCGGTCGAGATCGTCGCCGTGATCACGTCACCCGTGTGCAGGTAGTGCGGGTTACGGGCCTGGCTCTTGAAGAACGCCTTCCACTTCACTGCGGGCGGCAGCAGCGCGCCGATCTTCTCGACCGCCTTGGGCGGGGCCTTGAGGGCCGTGCCGCCGGGGGTCCCGGTGAGCAGCAGGTCGCCGGGGTCGAGGGTCTGGAAGCGGGCCAGCAGGGTCAGCGCCTGTGCAGGACGGACGATCATGTCGGCGAGGGTGCGGTCCTGACGCAGCTCGCCGTTGACCGACAGCTTCAGCCGCAGATCGAGGAGGTGGGTGAAGTCCTCGGGCTCCAGCAGCGCCAGGTAGGGCCCGGTCGGTGTGAAGGTCGGGTACGACTTGCTCTCGTAGAACTGCGTCTTGGTCAGCTGGACGTCGCGTGCGCTGACGTCGTTCGTGATCACCAGCCCGGCGACGTACGACGGCAGGTCACGCTCCTCGACCACGGCGCCGACGGGCAGGGGTGCGCCCATGACGAGCCCGAGTTCGATCTCGTAGTCGAGGAACTTCACGTGCGACGGCCGGACGATCGCCTCGCCCGGGCCGCTGACCGAGCCTGACGCCTTGCGGAAGAAGGCGGGCGGGATGTCGCCGGTGAAGCCCGAGTCGCGGGCGTGGCTGCGGTAGTTGACCATCTGGGCGACCACCCGGCAGGGGGTGGTGACCGGCGGGAGGACGACCAGGTCGGCGACGGGCGTGCCCGCCTCCCCGGAGAGGGCGGCCTCGCGCACGGCCGCCCGGTCGGCGATCAGCTCGGCGGTGGTGACGGCCTTGGTGTCGACGGGGACGGCCCGGTCGAATGGGGTCTCCCCTGCTCTGGCGGAGTCGGGAGCCGGGGGAAGGAGGGCCCACCATCCGTCGGCGGTGCGCAGGACGTTGGTGCTCATGTCAGTACCTTCGTGAGGGGGTCGGGGTTCAGGACCTGGAGGCTTTGAGCAGGCCCAGCAGGCGCGCCGGGTCCAACTCGTTGTCGCCTCGCAGGGCTTCGACGACGTCACGGACCCGCTGCGGGGAGGGGCTCGCGCCGAGGAAGTCGCGGGTGGCAGGAGGTCCCCACTGGGCGAGGCCGGAGGTCGACATGGGGGCCCAGCCGGGCTCGACGTCGCTGGAGAACAGGTCGCCGTCGGCGAAGTGCTCCAGCATGAAGCGGTCGGGGTCGCGCCAGTAGTCGAAGAGCTGGCTGCCCTGGATGTGCCGGCCGATGCCCCAGCTGCGCCGGTAGCCGCGCTCGGCCAGGTACTCGCCGCCTGCGGCGATCGAGTCGAGGTCGGTCACCTGGTAGGCGGAGTGGACGTAGCCGTTGCCCGGGCCCAGGTGCATGGCCAGCGTGTGGTGGTCGACGGCCCGGCTGCCCTGGTCGCAGCGGATGAACACCATCGTCGGACCACGGCCGCGCCGGCCGTCCAGGAACAGGAAGTCGGACACGATCATCCCGAGGGTGTCCAGGTACCAGTCGAGGGCGCGCCCGAACACCCGCGTCTCCAGGACCACATGCCCCAGACGCTGGATGCGGGAGGGTTCACGCGGCGGGCGCTGGGTGACGTTCGTGCGACGGTGATCGGTGCCGAAGTTGAGCGGGAGCGGCTGCTGCTCGGGCAGCGCCGGCAGTTCCTCCCCGCAGTGCACGACCTGGACCGGGAAGCCGGAGGGGTCGAGCAGGTCGACCACCTTGCCGCCGCCGGGCACGTCCGCGTCCCGTACGGACGTGCCCGTGGCGCGGGCCAGCCGGTCCAGGTCGGCCCGCTCGGCGGCGCCGAACGCCGGGCCGATGAAACGGGAGGCCCGGCCGCGCCGGATCACCATGCACGGTGAGCCGGCGAAGGTGCCGCGCAGCCACAGCTCGCTCTCGCTCCGGGCGGCGATGCCGAAGCCGAAGTCCCGGGCGAAGACCTCGGCCCGGTCCAGGTCGGGCTTCTCGAACTCCAGCCAGGCCAGGTCGGCCACCTTGATCACGGGGTTGCGGGACCGCCCGGGGTGTTCGCCGCGCAGGGCGCCCTGCGCGCTGTGGAGGTCCTGGTGGGCCGTCCTGACGTCCGGGACGCCGACTGCGTTGACGCGGGTTTCGGACATGGTGTCCTCCAAGCAGCATTACCTTAATGAGGAAATCATCAAGTCTGACAGATCTGTCGTCAAGGTGTTCACGGAAGGAAATGATGAATTCATCAGGACTGCGATCGTCATCGTCTCCACGGTTAGACTCGGCGTATGCCTACGTCAGCCCCGCCCAGCAACCGATTCGAGCGGCGTCGCGCCGAGACCCGCGGAGCGCTCGTCCGCGCTGCCCGCCAGATACTCGCCGAGACCGGGGACACCGGCGTCAGCATCCAGGTGATCGCCGAGCGCGCCGACGTCGGCTTCGGCTCGTTCTACAACCACTTCGAATCGAAGACGGAGCTGTTCGAGGCCGCGGTGCGGGACGCCCTGGAGGAGTTCGGCCGGACCTTCGACGAGCACCTGGCCGGCATCGACGACCCCGCCGAGCTCGTCGCGGCAGGCTTCCGGCTCAGCGCCCGCATGGCCGAGTCGCACCCGGAGCTGATGCAGGTGCTGCGCCGCCGCGGCCTGGGCCACATCCACTCGGAGAACGGCCTGGCCCGGCGGGCCCTCCGGGACGTCGAGGTCGGCATGGCCTCCGGCCGCTTCACCGCCGTCGACCCGACAGTGGCCCTCTCCGCGCTGGGTGGAACCCTGCTGTCCCTGGTGGAACTGCGATTCGCCCGCCCCGATGTGGACGGCGACGACGCCGCGGTGAACCTCGCCGAGATGGTCCTGCGCATGCTGGGCGTCCCGCCGGACGACGCCCACGAGGTCGCCCGACGCCCCCTCCCCGACCTCGCCTGACCGACCCCGGCGCCCGCTCCCCCTACGCGGTGGCCGACGAACTCGGACGGAAGGTGACCGAGCGGCCGGTGAAGCGGGCCTCGATCCCGTTCTCCGCGATGGTGACCGAGCGCAGGTGCAGTCCTTCGGGGACGTTCTCCAGCGGGACGGGCTCTTCCAGGGCCTTGTCGAGCAGCGCTCTCAAGGGCGGGATCAGCTCGCCCTGGACCGTACGGACGTCCGCGAAGGCGATGCGGTTGCCCTTCGCCGCGGAGGCGGCCGCACGCACGGCCACGTCGCCGACAAGCGGCAGACTGGCCGTCGCGCCGATCCGGCCCGACTCGCCACCGGCAGGGGCAGCGCCGAGCCGTCGGCAGGCATGTCGTGCGCAGTGAGGTCGACGTGGCTCAGACCACCCTCGGCCGGCCGCGTCAGCACGGGGAAGCCACCACGGCAATGAGCTGGCGTCGCCTCCTCAGGGCCGGTGGACTCGCGTACACGGCGCCGCTGCAGTGGGGATCGCCGACGAGTTGACCATCGGGCTGGGACTGGTACACGAAATGCCCTCTCCGGAGAGTGCTCGGGAAGTGCTCGGGATGCGCGTCTGAGAGCCAGGCCCCAAGGAACACGGGTCGACCGAGCCCTCGAACGCAGGTGACGGCGCGATCGCCGTCCACGCCCATCGCGATCAGGGCGGCGGTCGCGGTGCGTGTGCCGTCATCGATCCCGGTCCCGGCGTCCACACACTCCAGGAGCCCCACCAGGTGTCCCTTCAGTGCCCGACCCAGAGGACCGGGCGGAACCCTGGCGCTGAAGGCTCCCTGCCGCTGCCCCGGGCGATGCGCGACGCACGACGCCTCGGCGATGTCACCCAGGCCGCCCTCGGGATCACGGCCGAGTTCCTGCCTGGTCGCCTCGAGGATGCGGGCCCTCGCGGGGCGGGTCCGGCTACGCCCTGAGGCATCTGCGACGTGTGCGCGGGTCACGTCGGAACCTCCGGCGGACGGGGCGGGGACAGCTCGATAGTTGCACATCGATGGGCAATAAACTAATCTGCACATTGATGGGCAATTAACTGCTCGGTGTCTCGCCGGCCCACGGCCACGGCCGCCCTTCGCCCCCCTCCGCGAACCCCCCGAAGCCTCCGCTTCGCCTCCTGTCGAGGAGCTTTTCGATGCCGCTCTCTGCGCATACACCTGCCGAAGAAATGACCGGGCCCTATCCACGGCGCTGGTGGGCCCTGCTGGTGCTCTGCCTGAGCCTGCTGATCGTCGTCATGGCGAACACGTCGCTCGTCGTGGCTGCGCCGGACCTGACCAAGGACCTGGGGCTGTCCAGCAGTGACCTGCAGTGGGTCATCGACGGCTACACCGTCCCGTACGCGGCGCTGATGCTCGTCCTGGGCGCGATCGGCGACAAATACAGCCGCCGCGGCGCACTCGTCCTGGGCCTGCTGGTCTTCGCGGGCGGCTCGGTGATGGGCGGCCTGGTCCACGAGACCACCCTGGTCGTCATCGCCCGCGCGATCATGGGCATCGGTGCCGCCGTCGTCATGCCGGCCACGCTGTCGCTGCTGGTCGCGATCTTCCCCAGGGCTGAGCGCGCCAAGGCCATCACGGCCTGGAGCGCTACGTCCGGTCTCGCCATCGCCGCCGGCCCGGTGGCCGCCGGCTGGCTCCTTGAGGAGCACGCCTGGGGTTCCACCTTCCTCATGAACGTCCCCATCGCGGTCCTCGGCGTCATCGGCGCACTGCTCCTGGTTCCGCCGTCCAAGGCCGAGGGCATGGGCCGGATCGACTACATCGGCGGACTGCTCTCGATCGTCTTCATCGGCAGCCTGGTCTACGCGACCATCGAGGGCCCGCACTTCGGTTGGGGCGCCGGCCCGATCACCGCGGCCGTCGTCGCCGCTGTCGGCCTGCCGGCCTTCGTGGCCTGGGAGTCGAAGCACCCGACCCCGATGCTGGACGTGCGCAAGTTCAAGGAGCGTCCCTTCAGCGGCTCGATGCTCGCCGTGCTGTTCTTCTTCTTCGGCACCTTCGGTTCGATCTACTACTCCACCCAGTTCCTGCAGTTCGTTCTCGGCTACAACGCCCTGGAGACCGGCATACGCCTTCTGCCGCTGGCCGGAGCCGTCTTCGTCGGCGCCGCGGTCACCGGCAGGCTGGCCCCGAAGCTGGGCGTGAAGCTGGTCGTGGGCGCCGGCATGGTGATCGGCACGGCGGGCGTCTTCCTGCTCACGCAGATCGAGTCGGGCTCGACCTACACGGACTTCCTGACGCCCCTGCTGATGCTCGGCTTCGCGATCGGCCTGAGCCTGTCCCCGGCCACCGACACCATCATGGGCTCCTTTCCCGAGTCCGAGCTGGGCGTCGGCGGCGGCGCCAACGACACCGCGCTGGAACTCGGCGGCGCATTGGGCATCGCCGTGCTCGGCTCGCTCCTCGCGACGTCCTACAAGGACAAGCTGACCGACATGATCGGCGGCCGCCTCCCGGCCGAGGCGATGGACGTCGCCAAGGACTCGGTGGGCGGCGGCCTCGCGGTCGCCGAGCACGTCGCCGAGACCCCGGGCGGTGGCCCCCAGCAGGCCCAGACCCTGATCGAGGCGGTGCACGAGTCCTTCGCCCACGCCATCGCACACACCAGCCTCATCGGCGCGATCGTCATGGGCGCCGGAACCCTGATCGTCATTGCGGTGCTGCCCGGCCGCAAGGCGAAGGGGAACCACCGCCAGGAAGATGCGGTGGCGGCGGAGGCCGAGACCGTGGGCGCCGCCTGAGCCCCACAGGCCCGGCGCGACCCATGAGCGCCGACCGGAGGCCGGATACCCGATCCGGCCTCCTCCGCCCCCGAACGGGCCGTGCCTGAGCGGCGCACGGCCCCGGACGGTGCCGGGAGGGAGCACCCGGCACCGTCCCTTTTTGTTGATGCGACCGGGGGACGCCGAGCCGCGACACCGTCAGCCGGCACGGGACATCGCCGTGGTCGCGGACATCGCGCCCGATGACGGGGTCCCGTCGGCGGCAGACCCGGGCTCGTCAGGGAAACCCCGCAGGCCTCACGGAACGGCCACCGGCGACCAGTGGCGCAGCGACCCCGTGGTCGAGGGCGGTCCACCGCCGTACAGGCCGACTCGCTTCCACAACAGCCCGTCGTACCGGAACTTCCGAGGACGACGTCACCACAACGTCGGAGGCGGGGGCACACGTGAAAAACCCCGGTGCCTTCGCACCGGGGTCCGTTCGGCCTCTGCGTCAACAGCCGTGCCGGGACTCAGCTCTCGGCGACGGCCTCCGCCGCGACCGCGGTGGCCACGTCATCGACCACGACGTGCGCCTGCTTCTCCGGCACACCGGCCGCGATGAGCGTGGCGACGGCCGTACGCCTCCCGTCGTCCTCCAGCGCGCCGGTGTTGACCTCTTCCAGCAGGGCGATCGTCATCGCCTCCAGGCCGGCACCCATGACCGCGGGCGGCAGGTGGGAGTGGAAGACGCCGTCCCGCTGCCCCCGTTCCAGAATGGCGGTGACCTCGACGCGGGCGGGCGCGAGGATCTCAGCGACCCGTTCCATGCCCAGGTCCCGCTGAGCCAGCGCCAGGAGCATCCGGTAGCGGTCGCCCACCGGCCACATCGACAACGAGAAGCGCGCGAGTGCCCGCTCGGCCGGGTCCGTCGCCTTCACCCCGGCCGCCGCCGCGGCCTGGAGAGCCTCGGCGGCCTCCTCGGCCAGCGCCTCCAGGAGCGCCGCCCGTCCGGGGAAGTGCCCGAAAAGAGTGCGCCTGACGACACCGGAGGCGCGCGCCAGCTCCTCCAGAGTGGTGTCGGGGTTCCGCCCGAGCTCCTGGCGCGCGGTGGCCAGGATGCGCGCCCGGTTGGACCGTGCGTTGCGTCGCTGCGGAACACGGCCGACGGGCTGGGACACGGATGAACCTCGATGATGAAAGCCGGACGAAGAACGGGCGCATCCATTCTGACACGTGAGTCCCGCCCCGATCCGTGGCCGCGTGCCCGGATCGGCCTGCCTGATCAGGCGGGAAGCTCCTTGATGTCGGACGGCTCCTCGGGCTCGATGCCGTCGAGTCCGAGGCGGAAGTCGCTGGAGCTGGGATGGGCGGCGCGGCGCGGCGTCAGGTACGGGGCTCGGCAGCCGAATCGGTGCGATGCGGGCGGGAGGCTGGGGTGGTGGACACGAAGTTCAGCACCGTACGCCGCAGCCCCGGCCGGGGAAGCGGCGCGACGCGGTGCGCGGTGGTGTCGCTGCGCGGCAGGCAGGCGTCGCCGGCGCGATGGTGGACGGAGCGCGCGCCGGCGGCGGTGTGCGGGTTCAGCCACCTGCTGTGGGCCTCGCCCGCACTGCCCGGCTCCACACGCGACCTGACCACCACCCGTACCCACGGCATCGTCCCACCGACGCCCTGACCGGCCGGCGCGTGGGGTCTCGTTCGAGCGGCGAAGAGCTCGGACCGATAACCCGTTCGGACCAGGTCCGCTGGGGGGTCGCACGGCGGAGTCCTCGCAGGTCGGGCCCGGTGGAGAAGCCGTCAGGAAAGGCTGGTGGAGGCCTGGCGGGCTGGCAGCGCACGAGGGCCGGCCGTTTCCTGGCAGCACGTCCGCCAGGAGACAGGAGGAACTCATGGCCAAGCAGGGCAAGGCGAGGTCCGCCTCGCTGAACGAGGTCAAGGCGAGCCTTGAACGGGCCTCCGCCGACGTCGACCGTGTGCTGGGGCTGCAGGGGATGCAGCCCGAAGGGGGTGCCGCCACCCCCGCCGTCGCCGGTTTCCACAGCACCCAGTCGATCGGCTGCAGCACGTACAGCGTGGCATGCGGCGGTGGCGGCGGAACGGTGCAGATGTGACCGCGGAAGGATCACGAGCCGGCCGGGGCCCCTCGCGGGGCCCCGGCGGATGAGCGCCCGTGGACCGTCAGGCGGCCCTGGCTGCCCACCACCTCTTCGGCCTCGCCGATCCCCGGCACTACGAGCCGCTGTCCCGCAGGGCCATCACCCCCGAGTACCGCGACGCGCTGCGCCGGCTGCTGCCGGACGCCTGGGTGCTGGAGCGCGGGGACGTCTGGCTGCACGCGCGGAGGACGCCGGGGTCCACGGGGCGGTCGGCTCCGCCGCCCACCCAGGGCTTCAAGATCCATGTCTCCTCCGCCCCCGAGCACGCCGTCCGCCTGTTCGAACTCGTGGTCCCTGTGTGCGTGTCGTACCACGTCGAATTCAAGGCCGCCGCCGACCCGACGATGCTGGCCGTACTCAACTCGAAGACACAGCAACGTGGTTTCTCCGGCAAGTTCATGACGCTGTACCCGCCCGACGAGCACGTCTTCGCCGAGCTGATCGAGACCCTGTACCGGTGCACGGCCGACGAAGCCGTCGAGGGGCCGTACATCCTCTCCGACCGGCGCTACCGGGACAGCAGGGTGCTGTTCTACCGTTACGGGGGCTTCCGGCCGCCGCGGCGACTCAACATCGACGGCACGCAGAGCACGTTTCTGGTGGCGCCTGACGGCTCGTACGTGGCCGACGAACGGCTGCCCCTCTTCCGGCTGCCGCCCTGGGTCCGCGACCCCTTCGCCGAGGAGCCGGCGGAGCGACCGGCGTCCGAGGCCGCGGCGCGGTCCGGCGCGGAGTCCGACGGCACGCTCCTCCACGATCGCTATCTCGTCGAGGGCGCCCTCGCCTTCTCCAACGTCGGCGGCGTCTATCACGGCACCGACCGGCTCACCGGGGATCCGGTCGTCGTGAAGGAGGCCCGGCGGCTCACCAACTGCTGGACGAGCGGAGACCGCACGGTCGACGCGGTCGACATGCTGCGCCACGAGTACGAGGTACTGCGCCGGCTGGAGGGCTTGGACTCCGTCCCCCGGGCGGTGGACCTGTTCCGGGAATGGGAGCACACGTTCCTGGTGGAGGAACGGCTGGAGGGTGTCGCGTTCCACGACTTCTGGGCGCGCGACGAGGTCATCCTCGCTCCGTACATCCGACGGGAGGGAAGGGTGGACCGGTTCGTGCCCCTGTTCCGGGAGGTCGCCGGCCGTCTGGTCCCCATGATCGAAGAGGTGCACGCCCGCGGTGTGGTCCTCGGCGACCTCTCGCCGAACAACGTCCTGATCGACGCCGACACGCTTCGGATGCGGTTCATCGACTTCGAGAGCGCCGTCCACGAGGACGACGAGGCGGTGATGCTGTCCTACGGGACCCGCTGGGGCACGCCCGGCTTCCTCCACCCGGACCGCTCCTCGCGCAGTCGGCTCCTCCCCTGCGACGACTGGTACGCCGCGGCCATGCTGCTCTACAGCACCGTCGTGCCCGCCACCGCGTTCTTCGGCCTCAACCCCGCGGCGAAGGACCTCTTCCTCGACGAGCTCGTCGCCCTCGGCGTCCCCACGCAGGTGAGGTCCGTCGTGTCGTGCCTGGCCGCCGCCCGGGTCGACGAGGCGAAGAGAGTCCTGGCCGACTGGAAGGACGGATGACGCCATGACGCCCCTGGTGACCGAAAGGCGTGGGTCCGGGGACGGTGTCCCGGCCTGTCCTGACGCGGAGGTCCGGCGCACCGTCGACGGGATCGTCGGCCTGCTGCTCCGTACCTTCGACGAGCGGCGCAGCGATCGCCTCTGGCCCGCCGACTACACGGTCTTCGCGACCAACCCCCTGAGCGTGGCCTACGGCGCCTGCGGGCCCGCGCTACTGCTCGGTTCGAGGACGCGCGGCCGGGCGGCGCCGGCGGCCGGGCTGCCGGCCGAGGTGGCCGCCTGGATGCTGGGGCGGCCGCTGGACAACGACACCTATCCGCCAGGCTTGTACGTCGGCTTGGCCGGCATCGCATGGGCCTTCCACGACCTGGGCTGGGAGGAACGGGGCGAGGCCGTGATGACCCTGCTGCGCTCCTCTTCCCTGCTGTACGACGATCCGAGTGTGTTCCTCGGCGTCGCCGGATGGGGACTCGCCTCGCTGCGCTTCCACGCGCGGACCGGGCAGCAGCTCCATCTCGACCGTGCCGTGCAGGCGGGCGAGCACCTCCTCAGAACGGCCGAGCACGAGGGCGACACCTGCTCGTGGCGGTCCTCTCTCGACGGTCTCGTCCATTACGGGTACGGCTACGGGGCGAGCGGCATCGCCCTCTTCCTCCTCCACCTGCACCTGGCGACCGGCGAAGAGCGCTTCCGTACGTACGCCGTACGGGGTCTGGAGTTCGACCTGGGCCGTGCGAGCGAGAGCGGCCTCGGCCTGCAGTGGCAGCGGGTCGAGGGCGACCCCGTGGTGTACCCGTACTGGATCCACGGAGGCGCGGGCGTCGGCAGTGTGCTGGTCCGGTTCCACCGGCTGCTCGGCGACGAGCGGTACGGCGAGCTCGCCCGGCGGGTGGCTGACGACACCTTCGTCACGTACTCCTACGCGCCCGGTCTGTTCGAAGGCCTGGCGGGGATCGGCGAGTTCATGCTGGACATGTACCGCTGCACCGGCGATGAGGAGTACCGGGACAGGGCCTATGCCGTCGCCAGGACCGTCCTGTGGTTCCGCGTCGTGGAGGAGGACGGGATCGCGTTCCCTGGCCGTTGGCTGAACCGAATCGCCCACGACTACGCGACCGGCTCGGCGGGCATCGGCATGTTCCTGTCCCGGCTGGTCGCCCCCGGCGAACGTGCCTTCGTGGATCTGTGAGGGCTCGGCCCTGAACCACGTGTCGAGGCGTCCCACGACTTCGCGGTCGATGTCGTGGGCTTCCCGGTGCACGGAGGCGAAGAGGTCGGTGACGGTGGGGTTCCGCGTTGTGGCCTTGCCGTCGCTGCTGGAGGGGAATGTCTCGCCAGGGAAGTCGAGGGCTGCCAGAACACGGTCCGACAGGACCGGCAGGCAGCCGTCCGTTCACACGGCGCAGCTTCTTGAGCGGAACCAGGTGGAGCTGGTCCCAGACACCGGCCTCGTGATGGTGAGCCTCGTGCTGTTGCCTGTCGACGGGCGCCTCCTCAAGTCGCGTGGTGGCCACCAGACGGTCGCCGGCGCTTGTCACGACGCTTCTCCCCGAGGAGTCGAACACGTCGGCCACGGCGCATCCCCAGACCCGCAGAGCACGAGATGCCCGAACTCGTTCCTCGCGTCGTGACACAGCGGCGTGAACGGAACGTCCGGGACCCGGGCAGGCGGGGCCGTGGCCCGGATCCGGACCGTTCCCGGACCGCGTCTCCGCCTTGCCCTCCGAGGACCGGAGTCTCTGCGGCTCAGACGTGGTGCGTCTCCTGCAGGGAGGTGTCCCGGGTGAGGGCCAGGGTGACACCGGGAATGCAGGGGCTCGCGGGTCGTCGTCGTTGACGTGCCGGCCCTTCCTGGCGGCGTGCGCGAGGATCTCGTCGGCGGGGGTGTCGGCTCCCGGCTCACGCGGTCTGCGGCCCCATGATCCGGACCAGCAGGTCGTCCAGGCTCACCAGACCGGTGAGCTCACCGCCCGCGTTCCGTACGAGGGCGAGGGAGGCGCGGCGGCGGCGCAGCTGTTCGACGGCCTCGGACACGGTGGTGCCGGGGGCCAGTTCGGGCACGGGCCGGGCGAGTTCGCGAGCCGTACGGGCGTGGCCGCGGGCCCGGGCCACCAGTGCGTCGCGGGCGTGGACCGAGCCGAGGACGCGGTCTCCGTCGCGGACCAGGAGACGGGAGCGGTCGGCCTCGGCGGCGCGGGCGAGGAGCGTGTCCAGGTCGGCGTCGGCCGGGACGGTGACGATGTCGTCTGCCGGGGTCTGCAGAGCCGCTACCGGGGTCTGGGGCTCGGTGAGAGAGCGCGTGATCAGCTGCGAGTCCGTCTTGTCGATGAGGCCGAGACGCTCGGATTCCTCCACGAGGTGGGTGAGCTGCTCGCGGTTGTGGACGGCGGCCAGCTCGTCCCGGGGCTGGACGCGGCACATCCGCACGAGGGTGTTGCTGATCTTGTTGAGGAGCCACAGCAGCGGACGCACCACCTTCACCGACGCGCGGAAGGGCGGGGTGAGCAGCATGGCGGAGCGCTCGGGGTGGGCGATGGCCCAGGATTTCGGCGCCATCTCGCCGACGACCATGTGGAGGAAGACCACGATGATCATGGCGACGGCGAAGGCGATGCCGTAGCTGAGTGCGGTGGGCAGACCGAGCTTGACCAGGAGCGGGTCGAGTTCGTGGGAGATGGCGGGCTTGGAGATGGAACCGAGGCCCAGGGTGCAGATGGTGATGCCGAGCTGGGCGCCGGCGAGCATCAGGGACAGCTCGCGCATGCCGGCGAGCGCGGCCTTGGCTCCGCGCTGTCCGTCGGCGACGGCCTTCTCGATGCGGTGGCGCTTAGCGGCGACGAGCGCGAACTCGGCGGCGACGAAGAATCCGCTGCCGATCAGCAGCAGGACCGTGATGAACAGGGCCATGGGGAAGCTCATGCCTGCGTCTCCTCTGCGGATCCGGCGGCTGCGACACGCCGGATGCGGACGCGCTCGGGGACATGGCGGTCGAGGCTGAGGACCTCGATGCGGACGTCGTCGACGGTGAGGTGGTCGCCGATGGTCGGGAAGCGGCCGAGGCGGTCGATGATCAGGCCGGCGACGGTGTCGTAGTCGTCGTCCTCCGGCAGGCTGATGCCGGTGGCGTCCTCGATCTCGTCGAGGCGGCGGCCCGCGTCGATCCGCCAGCCGTCGCCGTCCGGGACAGCGGTGGCGACGACCTTGTCGGTCTCGTCGGCGATGTCGCCGACGAGTTCCTCGGCGATGTCCTCGTACGTGACGACGCCGGCGACGCCGCCGTGCTCGTCCAGCACCACGGCGAACTCGTCGTCGTGTTCCCGCATCTGCGCGACGGCCTGCGGCAGCGGCAGCGTGTCGGGCAGGAGGAGCGGGCGCCGGGCGGACTCCCCCGCCGTCAGCTCCGGGAAGCGCCCGGCGGGCAGGCGCATCAGCTCGCTCACGCCGAGGACTCCGGCGATGTCGTCGGGGTGATCGCCCAGGACGGGGTAGTTGGAGTGGCCGTGCTGCGCGATCAGGTCGACGGCCTCGGTGAGGACGGCGTCCTTGCGGACGAAGACGGCGTCGGCGCGCGGCACCATGACCTCGTCCAGGGTGCGCTCGGAGAACTCCAGTGCGTGGTCGAGCAGCTCGGCGGTGTCAGCCGGGAGTCGACCCTGCTCGTGGGACTCGCCGATGAGGTGGCTGAGCTCCTCGAGGGTGGCGCCGTGGTGCAGTTCCTCGACGGGCTCGATGCCGACCTTGCGCAGCAGCCTGTTGGCGGCCCCGTCGAAGACGCGCACGACGGGGCCGACGATCTTGAGGTAGACGAGGGTGGAGGCGGCCAGTGACTTGGCGAGCCGTTCGGGCACGGCCAGGGCGAGGTTCTTGGGTGCGAGCTCGCCGAGCACCATCTGCAGGACGGTGGCGACGACGAAGGCGAGGACCACCGAGATCGTCGAGACGACGCCCTCCGGGAGGCCGATCCCCTCCAGCGCGGGCTTGAGGAGCGCGGAGACGGACGGCTCGGCGAGGAAACCGACGACCAGGCCGGTGACGGTGATGCCGAGCTGGGCGCCGGAGAGCATGAAGGAGAGCCGTTCGAGGACCTTCAGCGCGCGGGCGGCCCGCCTGTCGCCCGCCTCGGCCTCGCGGGCGAGCGCGAGGCGGTCGGCGGCGACGTACGCGAACTCCTGGGCGACGAAGTATCCGGTGCCGGCGGTCAGGACGAGGACGGCCAGCAGGCCGAGAGCGGCGTTCATCGGCCGCACCCCTTCGAGACGCCGGTGGACGTCGGTCTGGCGAACAAGAACGGCTCCTTGCAGAGGGAACAGGGTGTTGGAAGGGAGTATCGGGCGTGCGGCCGACCGTCGCGCGGAAGAGGGAGCGTGAATCACAGGGCCGCTGCCGGGCCCACCAGCTCGTCGAGAACGTCCTCCGTGGTCACGTGGCCCAGGACGGTCCCGTTCGCGCCCGTGACGGCGACGGCTCGGCGGTGCCGGCTCCAGGGCGACCCTCCCCGCCGGACGACGGGCGAGGGAGGCCGGCTCGTCCGGGGAGGCTCACCCATGGCCGGTCGCTCACTCCTTCTCGTCCTCGGGCGGAAACGGTGCTCAGACAGGCACATATCCTTCTACGCCACTGTAGAGGAAAGGCGAACCGACATCGGGAGCCGGACCCCTGCCGCTCGCCTGGCCGACCCTCCGCCGCCCGGCGGCGCGAACCCCGGTGTCGCGCGCCTGGAGGGCCGTTCGACCACGAGCCGCAGCACGGCTGTGCCGAGAGGGTCCGCACTGAAGCGCACCTGCCGTCGCCCGTCCCCGCGTGCGCCGACGAGCCCGGACCGTTCGGGGCGGACAGGCGCTGTCCGAATCCGTCCCCTGGCACGCTTCGGCTGACGCCGAGGCGGACATCCCACCCCTATGCTTCTACACGCATGTAGACGGCCAGAGGCCATACGGCCCAAGTGCCGAACCACACAAGCGATGTGAAGGAGTGAACGCCCCATGGTGTTCAAGCGTCTGCTCGGCTCGCTCGGCGTAGGCGGTCCGGCAGTGGACACGGTGCTCGATCCGGGCGCGGCGACGCCGGGCGGCGTCCTCGGTGGGCAGGTCCACCTCAAGGGCGGCAACGCCGACTTCACCGTCGAGCACATCACCCTGGAGCTCGTGGCCCGCGTCGAGGCCGAGCACGACGACGGGGAAGCGACGGGCACGGTCGTCTTCCACCGGCACGTCATCGGCGGGAACTTCCGCCTCGTCGAGGGCGAGCAGCGCAGCGTGCCGTTCTCCTTCCCGCTGCCGTGGGAGACGCCCATCACCGAGCTGTACGGCCAGGGCCTGGGCATCGCCCTCGGCGTCCGCACCGAACTGGGCGTCTCCGGCGCGAAGGACAAGGGCGACATGGACCCGCTGGCCGTCCGGCCGCTGCCCGCGCAGGAGGCGGTCCTCGAGGCCTTCGGGCAGCTGGGCTTCGGCTTCAAGTCGGCCGACCTGGAGCTCGGCCACATCCGCGGCACCGGCCAGCAGCTCCTCTTCTACCAGGAGATCGAGCTCGCTCCGGCGCCGCAGTACGCGCACCAAATCAACGAGATCGAGGTGACCTTCCTGGCCGGACCGGCCGGCCTGGAGGTGGTTCTGGAGGCCGACAGGCGCGGCGGCTTCTTCTCCGAGGGCCACGACGCCCTGAACCGCCACACGGTCGGCCACCACGACGTCGAGCGGACCGACTGGAACACCGAGGTCGACGGCTGGATCCGCCAGTTGGTCGAACAGCGCACCGCGTACGGCCACCATGACTCGTACGGTCACGGAGACCACCCCTACGGCGGGCACCACGAGGAGCACGGCCACCGCTCCGGCCCGGGCATGGGCACCGCGGTCGCGGCGGGACTCGCCGTCGGTGTCGTGGGCGGCATGGTCGCCGCCGAGGCCGTCGACGAGATCGGCGACTTCTTCGAGGGCGAGGAAGAGGAGGGGGACGAGGGCTGAGCCCCTGCCGGTCGCCACCTCACCCTCGCCCTGATCATCGCCGCCCCGCCGATCGCGTCGACACGCGACCCCGACCGCGCGGCGCTCGCCGATCGGCCCGCCGCCGGCAGAGCAAGGCCCGGGGTCGCCGCGGAGGCCCTCTGCTCCACCGGAACCACGCTCGATGGGCGACTCGCCAAGGAATCCCCCCTCCAGAAGGGCGACCCCGGGGAGTCGACCGGGGGTGGCGTCAGCGTCGCCCGACCCTGATAGTTTCTACATCGATGTAGAAGATGCGGGTGGTCCGGGCCGGCCCCCTCCGGCCCGGACCGCCTCCAACACGTGACGGAGCTCCGAAATGGCCCTGTGGGACCGCATCAAGGAATCGGCGTCGACCATGCAGACGCAGCTGATGGCGAAGAAGAACGACCTGAAGAGCGGCGCGTTCCGTGACGCCGGCATGGCGATGTGCGCGCTCGTCGCCGCCGCCGACGGCAGCATCGACCCGTCCGAGCGGCAGAAGGTCGCCCAGCTCATCATGAGCAACGAGGTGCTGCAGAACTTCCCGGCGGAGGATCTCCAGCGCCGCTTCGAGGCCAACTGCGACAGGCTCACCGCCGACTTCGACTTCGGCAAGGTCAGCGTCCTGCAGGAGGTCGCCAAGGCGAAGAAGAAGCCCGCCGAGGCCCGCGCCGTCATCCAGATCGGCATCATCATCGGCGGCGCGGACGGCGACTTCGACAAGGACGAGCAGGCGGTCGTACGGGAGGCGTGCTACGCCCTCGGCCTCCCGCCGCACGAGTTCGACCTGTAGTCCACCACCGTCCGGGGTGGGGCCCGCCTCGTCGTCACGGGACCCACCCCGCCCACAACGCCACCGACCTGTGCCCCTCGGGGTCGGCGGCTGCGATACTCGGCCGTCATCGACCAACGGGGGGGAATCGCGTGCTGACCTGGCTCGTCCGCATATCGAGTGTGCTCGCTTTCACGGGGGCGGCCGCGCTGAGCCTGTGGGTCGCGGGACTGCCGGCCGGCATTCCGCTGCCCGCACCCGGGCTCGTGACCATGGCCTGGGTCGTGGTCGGTCTGGTCTGGCTGCGGGTCGTCACGCTCTGGATCTGGTGGTCGGACGACCACTACTACTGGATGCCCCACACATCGGAGGCTCGGCCGGTCTCCCTGGAGAAGGACGGGGGCGACCGGCGGCAACGTCCCGGCCTCCTGCGACGACTGTCGGCGTACGAGTACGAGAGCGTGCCCTGGGTGTACCTGCGGCAGTCCGCCGTCTGGGCGCTGATGCTGGCCTCCCTTGCGGCGCTGAACGCGCTGGGCGAGTCGCACGCGTCCCAGCACGTCCGCTCACTGGTCCGGGCCGGAGCCGCGTACTCGACTGCCACCGTGGCGGAGACCGCCGACATCACGGAGATACGCGACGAGGACGTGCTGACGGGCCACCGCTCCACCCTGGTCCTGGCTCTCCCGGACGGCAGCCGGATCCGTTCCCGGGGCGCCTACACGGAGAACCGGCCGAAGCCGGGTGACCGGGTCCAGACGCTCTGGGCGCCCGCCGCACCCGAGTTGGGCGGTGTGGTGGAGGAGGGAACGTCGTTCGACCGCTACCTGGACCGCGGCTGGGGGCTCACGCTGTCCGGGGCGGGCGTCGTGGTGCTGCCCCTCCTCCTGGTGCTGGCCTGCATGCTCCCGACAGCGCTCGCGGCGGAGGCCGACAGCCTCCACGAACAGGCGTGGTCCCCGATCGCCCAGACCGTGCACGCCACCGCCGTCACGGGTGTCGTGCTGGCCGCCCTGCCCTACCTCTCAGGCACGTTCTCCGACGGCGCCGCCCTCCTCGGGGCGGCGATGGTGGGGCTGGTGGCGCTCTACGTCATCATGCCGATCCGGGCGCTCGTGGCCTGACGGTCCTCAGGATCCTGACGGTCTTCAGAGCGGGGTGGCGGCCTTCAGGATCAGGAAGAGCGTGACGGCCGAGTTGGCCGAGGAAAGCGCGGAGACCGTGGTGCCGGCGGCCGCAGCCCATGCGGCGAGACCCGCGCCGGTGAACAGCGACGGCCAGGCGCGAGCCGTGGGGGCGGGCCCCAACAGGGCGGCTACCCGCCGCGGCACGGAACCCGCCATGGCGAAGCCGGCCAGTGTCGCGACCGGCGCTCCGCGGGAGATCAACGCCGCCTTGCCGACCGCCCGCGCCACGACACGACGACTGCCGATCCGGGTGGCGGCCTCCTCGTCGGCCCAGCGCTCCGTGGTGTAGGTGACGGCCGTGCGCAGGGGGCGCAGGAACGGGTTGGCCCGGGCCGCGAGCTGTACGGTCAGCAGGAACCTGTGGTGCCGGGCGTCCAGATGGACACGCTCGTGGGCGAACAGCGCGCGGCGCTCGGGGCCGGTCAGCGTGGCGAGCATCGCGCTCGTGACCACGATCCGATCCTTCCGGCCGGGGAGCGCGTACGCGTAGGCGCTCTCGTCGTCGGGCAGGACCACGACCGGTGTGGCGGGTAGGCCCGCCAGCGCCCGGCCCGCACTGCGGCGTACGCGGTGGTGTCGCCAGGCGGCTCTCGTGCAGGAGACGAGGACGGCGATCAGGGCGGGGATGGCGACCTTGCCCGCGACCTCGTCGTAGGGGACGGCCTCGCGGACCTCGGGATCGGACCAGCCGTCGGGCAGGGGGTTGCCGGGCAGTTGCGCGGTGCCGACCACCATCAGCAGAGCCAGGCACAGCATGCTGCACACGGCGAGCACACCGGAGAGACAGGTGAGGAGCCACGTGGCCATCCGGGGATGCAGATGGTGCTCGGCGAGGCGTGCGACCGGCCACGCCGTCAGGGGCAGGACCAGCGGCAGGAAGACGAAGACCCCCATGCCGTCAGCCTTCCCCCTCCGCGCGCTCCTGAGCCAGCAGGTCCCGCAACAGCCGCTCGTCGTCGGGCGAGAGGCCCGTCACGAAGCTGGCGAGCACCGCCTCCCGGTCCGCCTCGGCGTCCAGCACCTTCCGCATGCGGAAGGCCGCGAGTCCGGCCTCGTCGGCGACCGCCGTCCACTCGAAGGAACGACCGGACCGCTCCCTGCTCACCGCTCCCTTGGCATGCAGCCGGGTCAGGATCGTGATGACGGTCGTGTAGGCGAGCTCGCCCCCCAGGTGCTCCTGCACCCATCCCGCGGTCCGAGCGCCCTGTGACTGTCGCAGAGCGGCCAGCACTTGCGCCTCCAGTTCGCCCTGACCTCGCCGCCGGGGAGGCACGTCCTGCCCCTCCCGCTTGCCTTTCGTCATTCCGCCGCCC
The DNA here is from genome assembly GCF_044544765.1 of Streptomyces sp. NPDC053513. Lineage (NCBI taxonomy): Bacteria > Bacillati > Actinomycetota > Actinomycetes > Kitasatosporales > Streptomycetaceae > Streptomyces > Streptomyces sp. NPDC053513. The sequence goes on along the minus strand of NZ_JBITXP010000026.1, from coordinate 41,866 downwards.
TCCCGCCGACTCGTCCCGCCTGTGCGGGGCGGTTCATCGTACTGAGGAGGCACGGTTCGGCCTGCTCCCGTTCCTGTGGTGTCGGTGACGATGTCGTACGGCAGGGAAACCCGGCGGATCGCTGCGGCCCGCCCTGGCTGCCGGTGCGGAGGGCGCCGTCATCAGACCTCACCCCGCCGGGACGCGCGACCGTGGAGGTCCTGCGACCTCCCGCCCGCGCCTGCCCCGCCGGCCCGCCGCACAGCCTGAGGGGCCCTGCCCTCCGTCGGCCGGCGGACGGTCAGGCGAACGCCTGCGCGTGGTCCGCCGCCCAGGTGTCGAAGGTCCGTGCGGGTCGTCCCAGTATCGCGGGCACCGCTGAGTCCACCCGTGCCTTCGCGCCGTTCTGCTGGCGCCCGGCACTGTGCAGCAGCGCTTCGGTGATCGCCTCGGGATAGCGGTCCAGCAGTGCGGAGCGGGCCCGCTCCGGCCCCAGTTCCTCGAAGCGCAGTGGTCGCCCCAGCACCTTCGAGAGCACGGCGGTCTGTTCGAGCGCGGTGACCGCCTCCGGGCCGGAAAGCGCGTGCACGCGGCCTTCCTGCCCGTCCCGTGTCAGAGCGTGCACCGCCACCTCGGCGACGTCGCGCGGGTCCACGCAGGCGTTGGCCGACTCCCCGTAGAGCGCGCGCACGACGCCCTCGGAACGGACGGCCGGTGCCCACGACAGCGTGTTGGACATGAAGGACCGGGGGCGCAGCAAGGTCCACGCCAGTCCCGATTCCCGCACGGCCCGCTCGTTCTCGCGCTGCCAGCGGGTGATGAGGTCGTCCGCCTCCGGATCCTCCACGGCGGCCGCGGAGAGTTTGACCAGGTGCCGTACACCGCAGGCCCGGGCCGCGTCGATGAACCGCGCGTCGTCCTCCTCCGTCACCCGGTTGGTGACCAGGAAGGCGGCGTGGACTCCCGTCAGCGCCCGGTGGAGGCTCTCGGGGTCCGTGAAGCCGCCGCGGACCACGGTGACGGCGGGCCCTTGGGCGGTGACGAGTTCGGGCCGCCTCGTGAGGATGCGCAGCGGGTGGGCGGGAGCCAGCAGGCGGGCGACCTCCCGCCCCACCGTGCCGGTTGCTCCGGTGACAAGGATCATGTCTGCGTTACCGTTCGTCAGCAGGGGGAAGGGCCGGGGAGAGTTCGGCGAGGAACACCGCGCCGTCGTCCTGGCTCCCCGTGATGGTGATGCCGGTCGTTCCGGCGCGCGATGCGGGCAGGACGTGGGCCCGTATCCAGCAGGGGGTACCGAACTCCGCGTAGCGCTGGAAGCTCATGCGTCCCGAGGAGGGGACGAACGGCCGCGACGGCGTCGCCAGTTCGGCCGCCTGCCTGGCCGCCTCCAGGAGCAGCATTCCGGGCACGTGGTCCTTCTCGCCCTGGAACAGGACCGGGTGCCCGGTGTCGACCCGCAGCTGCCACAGCCGGTCCTGCGGGGTGGGCGAGAGCAGGACGTCCTCCGGGCGTGACCGGCCGACGAGCGAGGCGGTCACCGGAGGTGTCCGCGGGACCTCGAATCCCGGGACGCCACGGTCGCCCCGTATCCGGCGGTAGGCCTCCGGACCGACGATCCGCCCCAGGATGACGCCCGTGGCCACGGCCGACCCGGCGCGGCGGACGACCATGTCGACCCTGAGCCGGGAGACGTGCCCACGGGCCCGCTCCACATCGGAGCAGACCACCTGCACCTCCACCTCCCCGGGCCCGTCGTCGATGGCGAGCCGGTTCATGCGACAGGTGAACTGCAGCTCCGCCAGGAGGAAGTGGTGCCCCATGGGAACGCCGTACCCGGCGTGCAGCACGAGCAGGGTGGCCTGGCGCATGGTCTCGGTGACGAGCAGTGGATCGTAGCGGTGCCCGTGCACCGGTATGAAGTAAGGGTGTTCACCGGGCCAGTGGGCGAGGACCGAGTAGTGGTCGTCCCGCGTCCGCGTCCAGCTGACCGGGAAGGCGTCGGCCTCCCTGGCGCGATGCAGTTGAGCCAGTGACGCGGGAAACGGCCCGCTGGGCAACTGGATGCTTCCCTCATCGATCGTCGTCGTCTTCATGAAATCCCCCGTGGTCTCCGGCGGCGGCGACAGGCGAGCCGCGCCCGAAACAAGATCCAATCAGATGGGTGATCCTGCGTCGATCAAGTTATTGCTCAACGAAGAGATCCAGGTCACGGGCGTGAAGGCGGCGGCGTGGCGAGGCAGGATCGGGCGACCCGAACACGGCGGAAGGCCGTGGTGGCCGCCCCGGTCGGGCACCGATTCCGCCGCGCCCCCGGCCGGGGCTCGATCCGTCGGCGGGCCGCCGCCCGCCGGCGCCTACCGGGGTTCGCCGAACCACAGGCGCAGCGCGTCGGTGAGGTCACCCGCGTCCGGTGCCCAGGCGATGTGGCCGTCAGGACGCACCAGCATCGCCTCGCACGGGAGGGCGGCGTCCGGTGAGGCGGCGACGGTGTTCAGCACATGGGCCCAGCCCCGGGCCGACTCGCCGTACGCCGCAGCCCGCTCGCCGGACTCGCCGGACAGGAGAAGCAGAGGCCGGCCGTCGGACAGCAGCCCCGTGACGTCCTGCGGCTCCGCGCCGCCCCTCACCACGACGTTCTCCAGGAACCGCCCCTCCCACCGGGAGGCGAAGCCCGAGCGGGCCGGGTACACCGTCTCCTGCGCGCTGATCAAGTCGCCCATGTGCCGGCGGGCCTGCTCCAGCGTCAGCAGCTCCGCGACCATCGCGCGGAGCGGGTCCAGTTCGGGGGCCGGACGCATCAGCGTCAGCTGGACGCGAGTGTTGTCGATGACCCGCTGCGCGGCCGGCCTGCGCTCGTCGTCGTACGTGTCGAGCAGCCCCTTGCCCGCCGTTCCACGCACGGCGTGGGCCAGCTTCCAGCCCAGGTTGAGCGCGTCGACCAGTCCGGTGCTCAACCCCTGCCCCCCGATCGGGAAGTGCACGTGCGCGGCGTCCCCCGCCAGGAACACGCGGTCCTTGCGGTAGTGGCGCACCAGCCGGGTGAAGTCGCTGAACCGCGTCACGGAGAGCGCGTCCTCCATCGGAATGTCGTATCCGGCGATCCGGGACGCCTCGTCCTGCAGTTCCTGCACGGTCGCCCGTGTGTGCCGGTGGGGATGGGGCCCGTCGCAGTCGAGTGTGCGTACGAGGGTGTGCCCGTCGGGAACGGGCTTCGTGACGACCCAGCCCCGCTCGGTACGGCACCAGCCCCGCGGCGCCTCGTCGGGCTCGATCAACCGGACCAGGCCCATCATCGCCGAGACCGTCGCGGGGTGGGTGTCCTCGGTGAAGCCGGCCTCCCGGCGTACGGTGCTGCGCGCGCCGTCGGCCCCGACCAGGAAGCCGGCGCTGTAGGTGTGCTCGCCCCCGGGCCCTTCGGCCACCACTTCGACCCCGTCGGGCCCCTGGCGCAGCGCGGTCACCCGGTGGTCGCGCAGCACGGTCACTCCGCGATCCCGGGCCCGTTCCTCGAACTCCCGCTCCAGATCGGCCTGTGCGCGCTTGAGGACGGGCTCCGGCTCGGCCGCGGGAACCGTGATCGTCAGCCCGGGCATTCCGGCGAAGTGGAACTGCTCGGTGACCGGGGCATCCGAGAACCGCGGCAGCCCGAGGTAGTCCCGCCGGGCCAGCGCCTGCACGGCCCTGGCGTGGACGGTCCCGGCCTTGGGCCGACCGGATGTCGCGCTCTTCCCCTCCAGCACCACGACATCGATCCCGTACGCCCCCAGCTCGGCGGCGATCAGCATGCCGACCGGCCCGCCTCCGACGACGACTATCTCGGTGTGCGTAGTGGTGCGCATGGCAGGTTCGCTCCTCCGCCGGTCGATGTGTGCAGCGGTTGCGGGCCGTTTCCTCGTGGTTCGGGCCGATCCGCCGGGCCTTCTCCGGGTCTCCCGTTCAGCCGTCATGATCGAATCTAGTACAGCAGTACGACTGCGTGGGGTGGTCACGGCCATGCGTCGCCCAGGGGATACGGGCGGCCCGGCGCGGTGAACTCCGAGGCCGGAGCGAGCCTGGTCCTCCAGACCGGGCGCTCGACGGCGGACGCATCCGCTGGGGGCCGGGGCTCGGCGGCGCGATCCTCACCCTCCTCACCTTCTGCGACCAGCGGCCGTCGGCCAGGGCACAGGCCTTGATCCCGTGCCCGTCCCCGGGACACTCTTCGTGCCGACCGTCTCCATGGCCGCGGGCGGTGCCGCCGCGCCGGGCAGCAGGAGACCGATCAGATGGGAGAGGTCCGCATGACCACGCGTACTCCGCAGGAACTCGCCGTCCCCGTACGAGGAGGCGACCTCGCCGTGACCCGCTGGCCCGGCGAAGGGCCCGCGGTCATCGCCCTGCACGGCATCACGGGCAACAGCCTGTCCTTCGGCGCCGTCGCCGAGCAGCTCGGCGACATCGATCTGTACGCCCCGGACCTGCGCGGCCGGGCCGGCAGCGCAGGTCTGCCGGCTCCCTACGGCATCCCCGCCCACGTCGAGGACGTCCTCGCCCTCCTCGATCACCTGGGCCTGCGTCAGGCTCTGCTCGTCGGCCACTCCCTGGGGGCCTTCACCACCGCGGTGGCCGCCGCGCGGCACCCGGACCGCTTCCCGCGCGTGGTTCTCGTCGACGGTGGCCTCGGATTCCCGATTCCGGGCGGCGCGGACATCGACGAGGTGATCGAGTCGGTCATCGGCCCGGCGATGCGCCGGCTCAGGACGACCTTCCCGGACGGCGACGCGTACCGCGCGCTCTTCCGTGAGCACCCGGCCTTCACGGCCCACTGGGGCCCGCACGTCCAGGCGTACGTGGACCGTGACCTGGCCGGCGAGCCTCCGGAGATGCGCAGCAGCTGTGTCCTGGAGGCGGTCCGTGCCGACGGCGCGGGCCCCATCGGCGACCCCGAGACGCTGGCCGCCATCCACCGGCCGGAGGTGCGCGGCACCATGCTGTGGGCGGAGCGAGGAGTGATGAACGAGCCTCAGGGGCTCTACGACGAGGGGCGGCTGGCCGCGGGTGGCCTCTCCCCGGACCGGATCACCACCCGCCGGGTCGACGACACCAACCACTACACGATCCTGTTCGCGGCGAACGCGACGGCAGCCGTCGCGGAGGCGGTGCGCGCGGAGCTGAAGCTGATGTAGCACCGGATCCGATGTGACACACCGGTCCGGGCGTGCGTCCGATTCTGCGGAAAGGAGCGCATCCGGGCCGGTGTGCGATCGGCGCCGACACGACCGTCGACCCGCGGGAGGGTCGTTCCGAAGGTCTGGTCCTGTGGCATATGGTGACGGTGTGGACACGCACCGCATGCACGTCTCACACTCGCCTCAGCCCCCTCGACGGGGAATCAGGACTCAGGACGGAGACGCGATGCTTCGGCGCACCATCCGACTCACCCTCTCACTTGTCATGGCCATGGTGGCAATGCTGGGTGGAATGCTGTCCACGGCCGGATCCGCCCAGGCCGACGAGTGCTACACCTGGGGCCGCACCCTGTCCGAGGGCATGTCGGGATCCGACGTGACGCAGCTGCAGATCCGCGTGGCAGGACACGCGGCGTACGGCGAGGTCATCGCCGTCGACGGCTCCTTCGGACCGGCCACGAAGGCCGCGGTGACCCGGTTCCAGCAGGCGTACGGTCTGCCCGCGGACGGCATCGCCGGTTCCCAGACGTTCAGCAAGATCTACGCCCTGCAGGACCCGGACTGCACCCCGATCCACTTCACCTACGCCGAACTGAACAAGTGCAACTCCGACTGGTCCGGCGGCGCGGTCGGCGCCGCGACGGCCAAGGCCAACGGCCTGCGGACGATGTGGAAGCTGGAGGCCATGCGACACGCCCTGGGTGACGTGCCGTTGACCGTGACCAGCGGATTCCGCTCGTACGCCTGCAACAGCGCGGTGGGCGGCGCCTCGAACAGCCGGCACCTGTACGGTGACGCCGCCGACCTGACCGGCAGCCCGTCGTTGTGCACGCTGGCCCAGCGGGCCCGCTACCACGGCTTCGGCGGCATCTTCGGCCCCGGCTACCCCGACCACGACGACCACACCCACGTGGACGGACGCACCAGCCGGTCCTGGTCCGCGCCCAACTGCGGCGTCTGACCTGTACGTACACCCCCCTGTACGTACGTCTCCTCTGTACGTACGTCTCTGGCAGCGGGCCCTCTCCCCCGGACCGGCTCCGGCCCGGGGGAGAGCCCGCACCGCCCGCGAGGCGCGGGGCCGGCAAGACTCCGGCCCTCCGGCCGGGCACCGCTCGTCCCTGCCCCGACAGACCTGCCCCACCACTCTCTCCCCTCCCCGCATCGAGTAGGAGTGCCCTGATGTCCTCCCGCATCCCCTGGCGCGTCCGTGCCGGAACGGCCACGCTGGCGGTGCTCGCCGGTGTCGGGGCGTTCGCCGCGCCCGGATCCGCCACGGCTGCCTCCCCGCCCGGGACAGGCCGGCAGACCGTCACCTACCACGGCTACCGCGTCGAGGTCCCCGCCGACTGGCAGGTCGTCGATCTGGCCGAAAGTCCGCAGGCCTGCCTCCGATTCGACCGACCCGCCGTCTACCTCGGCGAGCCCGCCGAGCAGAGCGATTGCCCCGCACACCTCGTGGGCCGTACGGCAGGCATCGTCGTGGAGCCCCTCACCGCCCGCTCCGCCGGACAGGCGACGGCCGCGACCGCGAGGACCCCGCGCGGCAAGGCCACCGCCCCGACCGCCGTGTCCAGCAACGGCACCATCCAGGTCGCGGTCGAGGACGCCAGTGTCCTCGTCACCGCCGCCCACACCCCGGCGACCGAGCATCTGGTGCGGGACGTCCTGGCCTCGGCCGCACTCACCCCGGATGCCAGGCGCACCGAGCTGCCCCGCGCGGCCCAGCGGCCCGACGCCGCTCCCCTGGCCGCGGCCGGGCCGCAACCCGGCGGCTACCTGGGCAAGGGCTTCGACACCTGCGCCGCGCCCTCCCAGGCCGCCATGAACGCCTGGCAGGCCGGCTCGCCGTACAGCGCGGTCGGCGTCTACATCAGCGGCTCCTTCCGCGCCTGCGCGCAGCCGAACCTGACCGCGAGCTGGGTGACCGGTCAGACCGGCAACGGCTGGCGGCTGATCCCCATCGACGTCGGCCGCCAGGCCCCGTGCACGAACTTCTCGCTGAAGATGTCCACCGACCCCGCCACGGCCAAGTCCCAGGGCGTCACCGCGGCGGCGGCCGCCCTCACCGCCGCGGCGAACCTCGGTATCCCCGCGGGCAGCGCCGTCTACAGCGACATCGAGGGATACGCCTCCACGGCCTCCTGCAAGGCGGCCGTGCTGTCGTACCTGTCCGGCTGGACCGAGCGGCTGCACAGCGGCGGCTATCTGTCGGGCTTCTACTCCAGCGCGTCCTCCGGCATCAAGGACGCCGCGAGCGAGTACGGCAACAGCGCCTACACGCGGGTCGACCACATCTTCTACGCCTGGTGGAACGGCGCCGCCGACACCGACACCGGTTCCTACGTCCCGTCCACCTACTGGGCCGGTCACCAGCGCATCCACCAGTACGCGGGCAATGTCACCGAGTCCTACGGCGGCTACTCGATCAACATCGACCGCGACTACCTGGACGTGGGCACCGGCACACCGCCCGCGCCCACCTGCACGGGGACGAACCTCGACTTCACCGCGTACCCCACCGTCCGGAGCGGCTCGACCGGAGACCAGGTCAAGGCGGCCCAGTGCCTGCTCAAAGCCGCCGGATACGACCCGGGCGCCCCGGACGGGACGTTCGGCGCCGCCACGACCACCGCCACCCAGAACTTCCAGAACGGCACGGGGCTCACCGCGGACGGGGTGATCGGGTCGAAGACCTGGACCGCCCTGCTGTCCCGCGGAACCGCCCCCACCGTCCAGAGCGGCTCGACGGGAGAAGCCGTCACCCGACTCCAGCGCGCCCTGACCGCCGCGCTCGGCCGGACGGTGACCGTCGACGGCGCCTTCGGACCGGGCACCGACCAGGCCGTGCGCGACTACCAATCCTCACGCGCTCTGACGGTCGACGGCATCGTCGGCTCCGGTACCTGGGGCGCCCTCCAGTCGGGAAGGTGACGTGTCTGCGCAGCGCCGTCGTGCCGGCCTCCGGGTCCGCATCGCGCAAGGCGACGGGTGCCGTCGGAACCGCGACGACGGCCTCCGGCCGGCCGAAGGGCCTGTCGACCGCACAAGGCCGGCAGCAGCGCGAGCGGCGTAACGGACAACACCTCAGCGCGCGGGGCCTTCAGGGCCGGTCCCTCCCGCGCACCGCTGTGGGTCCCCGTCGTCGAGCCGTCACCGACGGGGTGGTCACCGCGGCGGAACGGTGATCACCTGGTCCGGTCGAGCACGTACGTGAACAGCCTGTCCAATTGCTGCGCGGCGGTGTGCGCGAGGGACGCGTCGCGCAGCGCGCGGCGGGCGGTGTCCAGGTGCCGGCGCGCTTCGTCGCGGGTCGCGGTCCGCCCGCCCAGCTCCTCCACGAGTGCCGCGACGTGTGCGGCGGCCTCGTGGTCGAGCGGCTGGGGAGCGTCGAGCAGCGCCGCCAGTTCGCGCGCGGCCCTGCCCCCGCCTGCCAGTGCGGCGAGCATCGGGTAGGTCTTCTTGCCCCTGCGCAGGTCGGCGTGGACGGGTTTGCCGGTCACGGCGGGGTCGCCCCAGATGCCGAGGATGTCGTCCACCGCCTGGAAGGCGAGGCCGAGATGGCGGCCCGCCCGTTCGAGCGCGGTCACGGTCCGGTCGGGGGCGCCGCCGAGGACCGCGCCGAGCGCGACGGCGCACCCCAGCAGGGCGCCCGTCTTGTGTTCGGCCATCGACCGGTACTGCTCCGGTCCGACCGCGCCGGGGCCGTACCACGGACGGTGTTCGAAGCGCAGGTCCTGTGCCTGGCCGGACACCAGCGCGTTCAGGGTCCGGCAGAGGCAGCGGACCGCGGCCGCCGCGTGCCGGCCCGGGGTCTCGGCCAGGGTGGTCACGGCCTGGGCGAGAAGCGCGTCGCCGGCGAGGACGGCCGGGCCGGTCCCGTACGCCTTCCACACCGCAGGCCGCTGCCGGCGCAGGGCGTCGCCGTCCATGATGTCGTCGTGGAGGAGCGAGAAGGTGTGCACGAGTTCGACGGCCACGGCGCCGGGAACGGCCTCCGCGCCATCGGCCCCGACCGCCTCCGCCCCGAGCACGGCGAGCGCCTGGCGCACTCCCTTGCCCTCGGACCCGCCGGAGGCCGGAGTACCGGCCAGGTCGGACCAGCCCAGCGCGTACGCCGCCATCTCACCGGTCCACGGATGGAGGCTCCCCACCGCCTCCACCAGCGCAGGCCCGACGAGTTCACGACAACGCTCCAGGACACGGGTCGGCGCTGCGGCGTGATCGATGTCGCGGTCAAGGTCGCGGTCAAGGTCGTGATCAACGGCGTGGTCACGAGAGGAACGCACCGTGGCCACGACTGCGGCGCCCGGCGAGCTCACCGACGAGAACGGCGTCGGGACGGCGCTCACCGCAGGCCCTCCGCATCGGCGGCCTGAAGCGCCTCGGCTCCGACCGCCGGCAGCACGGGCCTCGCGGCTCCCTGCCCGTGGCCCTCGTGGTCCGGCAGCGGCCCGACCCCCAGTTCGGCCGCTGCCTTGTCCACCATGTCCCGGGCATGCCGCAGCCCGATACGGTCCAGCGTGGAGCGCAGTCCGGCCAGGTCCGCGGCAGTGTGCGCGGCGTCGCGGCCCAGGTGGGCGGAGGCCTTGACCAGCCCCAGTCGCGACAGCGCCGTCCCGCGCGGTTCGTCCATCTCGCGGAACTCCTCAAGGGCCAGCGCGTACATCTCACGGGCCTGCTCGTAGCGGCCCGCCCGGTACAGCACGTTGCCGCGCATCTTGTGGTTGTAGGCGAGCGCGCTGGACAGCCGCATCTCCCGGCAGGCCTCCTCGGCCTGGGACAGCAGCGACAGGGCGCGCTCCGCGTCTGCGTCGCGCACGGACACCACGTCCGCGATGCCGCGCAGCGCCCATGCCCACCCGCGCCGGTCCTCGGCTCGGGACGCCGTCTCGGCCGCCTCCTCGAACAGGGCCAGGGCCTCGTCGTATTCGCCGGTGTTGCGGTGGATCTGCGCTATGCCCTCCAGCGCCCACACCGTGTGCCGGGCCTCGCCTCGGCGGCGTGCCTCGGCGAGCAGCTGCTCGTGCAGCCTCCTCACCGCCGCGTAATCGCCCTGGATGCGTCCGGTCTCGGCGAGCCCCGCCAGCGAGTAGCCGCGCACGACGACGTCACCGCCCCGCTCGCCCGTCTCGGCGGCCAGCCTCAGCAACCGGTACGCCAGCCTGAACGCACCGCGCTGCCGGGCCAGCGTGCCGCCGCTCCACAGGGCCCATGCCATGGCCCCCTCGTGACCGGCCGAACGCGCCGCCCGGTAGCTCGCCTTCCACGCCCGGTCGGCCTCCTCGACGCGCCCGAGCCTGCGGCAGGCCTCCGCCACGGCCAGCCCGCAGCGCGCCTCCTCCCGCCGGTCCCCGGCCCGTTCCGCCGCCCGCAGCTCCTCCATGCCCCGCGCCAGCACCTCGGGCAGTGAGGCGTTCACCGACAACGATTCGAGAGCACCCTGGTACTCCGGCGCCGATGCCTTCGCCCGCTTCGTCCCACGCACCTGACCTACCATCACACCCCTCCTCGCGTCGACTCGACGATCAAGTCGACACGAGGACCAAGACGGCGACCGCGGGCCGGGGTTCCCTCTCGGTCGAGAAGTCCGCCTCCATACGGACGCGGAATCGTCCTCAAGTGCTACGCGGCTGTCGACGGCTCCCCAGCGCGATGTACGCCGGGGGTCCCGGACCGACAGGTCCGGTCAGCACGGGATGAGGCGCGAACGGCGGACGACCGGTCCCGGATGGACTGCTCGACGAGGCGATTGCCGGCCCCGGGCGCCGTCCGGGAACTTGGCGTAGTGGCGGAAGAGGCCTCGATGCTCTGGCTCGCGCGGCGGGCGCATTCGGCCGGGTCCACACCGGAGTACGACAAGAACGAGATGCCGGCAGGCCGGAGACCGTAGGCCCGTTCGGCCCGTTCGGAGGTGAGCCCCATGCGCGTCGGCACGCGCTCCCGTGCCCGCGCCCACGTCGTGCCACAGACTGCCGGGTCCATGGGGGCGCCGACCCGGTTCCGGTCTCTGCCGGAGGCGAACGACCTCCGCCGGCCGCATCGCCGCGCAGTACACGCACCCGAAGAACGCCTCCTGACGAGGGCCGAGCCCGGGAAGCTCCCGTCCGATCGTCTCAAGGCTCTCCAGTACGTACTCGCCGGCCGGTCGCAGCACGAGCGGCACGACCCACGGCTCGCTTGAGCCCACGCGCAGCCCATGGCAGGCTCATGCCGCATGATCGATGAATTCGCGAAAGGCCACCTGCACCAGAGACTGCGGCGGGACCGCGAGGCGCTGCTCTGGAAGCTCGACGGCTTGTCCGAGTACGACGCCCGCCGGCCTTTGACGGCGACCGGGTCCAATCTCCTCGGCCTGGTCAAACACGTGGCCACCGTCGAGGCCAGGTACTTCGGCGAGGTCTTCGGCCGCCCTTCCCCGGAACCGCTGCCCCGGTGGCAGGACTCCGACGGCAGTGATCTGTGGGCGGCCGAGGACGAGACCCGCGATCAGATCATCGGGTTCTACCGGCGCACGTGGGAGCACTCGGACGCGACGATCGACGAGCTTCCCCTCGACGCCCCCGGCCATGTGCCGTGGTGGCCGGAGCCCGGCGACACCAACCTGTTCGCCGTCATGCTCCATGTCCTCAGCGAGTCCGTACGGCATGCCGGGCACGCCGACATCCTGCGCGAGGGCCTCGACGGCCGGACCGGACTGCGCGCCGAAATCGAGCAGCGGATCGACGAGGAAGCCCGTGCGGCCTACCGCGCGAAGATCGAGCAGGCCGCCAGGTCGGCCGTGTCGATCAAGGCTTAGACGTCGTCTCATGTGGCGGGTTGAGTAGCCTGCCCTGCACAGTGCGGGCCGCGATCGTCTTCGTGGCCACGTCAGGCTGCACCTGGCGGCAGCTGCCGCCGGTCTTCGGGCCGTCGGGGCCGGCCGCACACCGGCGCTTCACCGAGTGGAGTACCGCCCGGGTCTGGGCCGAGCTGCACCGCGTCATCCTCGACGAAATGGGCTCGCGCGGCGGCCTGGACCGGTCGCGCTGCGCGATCGACTCGGTGAACATGCGGGCCCTGAAAGGGGAGGCCCTGGCAGGCCCGAATCCTGTCGACCGGGGCAAGAGCGGCTGGGCCGTCATCGCTGGACGATCGAGCGCACGATGTCCTGGCTGAGCGGCCGCCGCCTGCACCGCCGCTACGAACGCAAGGCCAAGTGCTTCCTGGCCTTCGCCGGCATCGCAGCCGCTCTCATCTGCTACCGCAGGCTGGTGTCCTGACGGTCCGCGCCCGCAGATGGGACGATCCACAGCGTGATCGGATGGATGCACCACACCCCGCGCCGGACGGTCATTTCGGTCTGCGTCATCGCCGCCGTCCTGCTCTTCGTCGGCGCTTCCGCGCACGTCACCGACCTCCTCAGCCACGGTCTGCGCCCCTACGACTGGGCACCGGGCCGGCTCAACCTCCACTGGTCGTCGCCGGCGCTCTTCGACGCGCTCGCCGCCGCGTTCCTGATCAGGGGGAAACGCCTAGGAATCGACCTCGCCTGCGCCGTACTGGCGACCGACCTCGCCGCCAACTGGTACGCGGTCCACGGCATCCAGCACAGCAACCTCACCGCGCAGCCCGGCCTTCAACGACTGGCCGTCTTCGCCGCACTCACCCTGGGAACGGCACCGTTCATCCGACGGCACCTCACCAACTGAGATGACGTCTCAGAGGTCGTCTCATCCGGTGCCGGACAGAGTCCTTGCCACGAGGAGGGCGAGCCGGCGCAGGCGCTCGTAGTACTGGGTTCCTGCGGGTTCGGTGAGCTGAGGGACGACTCGGTCCAGGTCCTCGATGCAGCTTTGCAGGATGCGGGTGCGCTCCGGGTCCCAGGGCCCCACCGTTGTTCAGCCACGTGAGGGTGCAGCCGGCGGCAGTGGATGAGGGCGCAGGCGACGGCGATCCATTCGAGAACGGCGTCCTGGCGGGCGTGAAGAGGCAGCGGCAGCCTGGTCAAACGCCACGTGATCCAAGGATGTGCTCATCGTTCCAGTCAGGAAGCGTTGTGCTGCCGGAGAGCCAGTCACGTCGCAGGATCGCGTACCCCACGGCGTCACGGACCTTGCCGTGGGCAGCCGGCCACGCGTCGCGATAGTGCGCCTCTTTCACGTAACCACACTTTCGAAAGGCACGGCGCATCGCGACGTTGTCCTGCCGAGTGGTGCCTTCGATCCGCTGGACCTGGGGGAACTCGGTGAACACGTACCCGGTGAGCCAGGTCAGGGCCTGTCCTCCGAGTCCCCGCCCTCGGTGCTCGGAGCGGATCCGCAGATCGAACAGCGGCGTGTCGTCACACAGGTCCATCAGCCGGACAAGGCCGGTTCGCTCCCCGGCAGTCACGATCCAGAACGTCCGGTTGTCCTGGTTGTCATAGCGGCCCTCTCGAATCCACTGCCGGACTTCGTCCCGGTCGACAACGTCCGAGCCGTGAAATGGCCACGTGTCGCCCGAGAGGAAGCCGACCAGCTCCTCTGCGTCGGTCGATTCGAAGCGTTCGTAGGTGATCTCCACGACCGCACTCTAAGGGCTGCCCCAGGAGTGGTCTTGCCCTGTGATGCTCTCGACCCTGTTACGCGTGATCACAGCGTCCGAGCCGTCCTGGACGGCCCGTTGAACCTTGCGCGCCGCGATCGACCGCACCCGGCCCGCGAAGCACCGTCCGTTCAGAATTCGGCGGGCAGGAGCTGAACCAGGCCGACCCGGTTCTCCTCACCCACCTTGGTGTGCGTGGCGCGGACCCTCCAGCGGCCGGCGGGCAGTGGGACCGATGCCTCGGCGGGCATTCCGCCGTCGGGGTAATCGATGCCCAGGTCGGAACCCGCCTCGGCGGAGTCCATGAGCACCGCCGGACCGTCCGAGACCCAGGTGCCGCACTCCTCCCACACCGTGGCCGGGTCCGCGAGGACAGCGTCTGCCGCGGCCCTCAGTCCGGCCTCGGTTCCGGCGGCGAGCCACCGCAGGAACGCGCGGTGCTCGGGCAGATAGCAGCTGGTGGCCGGCTCGTCCGCCAACACCAGTGCCTGCGCACCGTTCTCGTCGATGGGGATCACACCGGCCAGACCGTCCACCGCGCAGGCCCGGTCGTAGTCGTCTGGAGCGGTGGCGTCTCCGGCCATAAGACCACTCTCCGTGCACCCGCCCCAGGCGGCCAGGGCGGCGACGGGGACGACGATCAAAGGGCCGCCCATCGACTCCACCCAGACAAGGGAGGGGTGGGAGGCGTCGTCTGCGGCGGGTGAAGAGGTGATCATGCGGTCAGTGTGCCCTTGCCCACTGACAACGTCCCCGCACTCACGGGGCCCAGCACGGGGAAAGGCTCAGCGCCTGCGGCAAACAGCGGTTACAGGGCTTCCCCATCTCGCCGTCAAGGCGAGGGAGGGGGTGTTGAGCGCTCGGTGTATCAGTCACGGTGGTGGCGCCGGGGTCGGCGCGGGTTTCCGCCGGCCTTCCCGGAAGCCCGGGGGGGGCGGTGCCAGTGCTGCAACGGTGTGCCGGGCACGTATCGAAAGTTCGTCTGGAGCGGCTGCTCGGTCGCTTCGCTATGGTGCGGCCATGGTGAACTACGTGCTGGTTGCAGGTGCGCGGCTCGGATCGTGGGCGTGGGACGAGGTGGTGCCGCATCTGGAAGCGGCCGGCCACGGTGTCCACCCGCTGACGCTGTCCGGTCTCGCCGAGAAGCGAGGCGTGCCGGCCGGGCAGCGGACCCACGTTCAGGACATCGTTGACGAGGTCGAGCGTCAGGATCTCCGCGAGGTCGTCCTGGTAGGTCACAGTTACTCGGGCATCCCGGTCGGTCAGGCCGCCGAGCGGGTCGGCGACCGGCTGGCAGGCGTGGTCTTCGTCGACTCCGGTGTTCCGGCCGATGGCGAGCCGTTCGTCTCCTCCTGGCCGGACGGCGGGGTGACGGTGAGGGCATCGATCGCCGAGAACGAGGGATTCTGGCCGGTCGCGCCTGCGGCCCACTTCGAGGGCCACGGTCTCACCGATGAGCAGATCGCACGGATCGTTCGCGGCTCGACGCCGCACCCGGGCGCCACGCTGACCGAACCCGCCGTGCTGGAACGGCCGCTCAGTGACCTCCCGGCGACGTACATCAAGTGCACGCTCGGTGACCCCGAGCCGAGCGACGACGTGGCAGAGCTACTGGTCAGCGAGCGCTGGCGGCTGATCGAGATGGACACCGGCCACTGGCCGATGTTCTCCCGGCCGCGCGAACTGGCGCAGATCCTCCTCGACACGGTCGGGGAGTGACCGCGGTTCCACGCTTGCGGACGCTTTGTCGGCGTGCATCACGAGCGCTGGTCACAGCCACTCGTCGATGACTGTGACAGGGCGGTCGCCTCGGCCGACGCGAGCGTGCGAGCGCCGTGGTCCAGGCCGTCACCGGCCTGCTCTCCCACCGGCAGACCGCGGATCCGGGCCCTCGACGTCTCACCGCTGACCGTGCACGAGTTCGTCAGGGAGTGGGCGTCTGGGCGGTGAGCGGTGGGAGGAGGCGGTCGGGGGTCAGGGGGAGGTCTCGGAAGCGGATGCCGCATGCGTGGTGGACGGCGTTGGCGATCGCCGCCGCCGTGCCGACGATGCCGATCTCCCCGATGCCCTTGCTGCCCATCGGGTTGAGGTGGGGGTCGTGCTCGTCCACCCAGTGGGCCTCGATGTCCGGCACGTCGGCGCAGGCAGGGACGTGGTAGGAGGCCAGGTCGCGTTCGCGGAAGTCGCCGAAGGCGAGGTCCATGGTGCTGTGTTCGGTGAGCGCCATCCCGAGCCCCATCGTCATGCCGCCGATGAACTGGGAGCGGGCGGTGCGCGCGTTGAGGATCCGGCCCACGGCGTAGACGCCGAGCAGTCGGCTCACCCGGACCTCGCCGGTGACGGTGTCGACGCGGACCTCCGCGAAGTGGGCGCCGAAGGCGTGGCGGGCGTAGGGGGACGTCCGCCCCGCTTCCTCCTGCGTGTCCGCCTCGACCGTGACGCCCTCGGGCGGCAGCGGACGGCCGGGGTCGGCGGCCAGGGTCGCGCGCAGCGCGGCACAGGCCTTGTGCACGGCCCAGCCCCAGGACGCGGTCCCGGAGGAGCCGCCGGCGACGGGTGCGTCGGGCAGTCGGCTGCTGCCGAGTTCGACGCGTACGGAGTCGAGCGGGGCGCCGAGGGCGTCGGCGGCGATCTGGGCGAGGACGGTCCGCGCCCCGGTGCCGATGTCGGTGGCGTCGACGCGGACGACGAAGCGGCCGTCCGGGGCGGCGTGGGCGGAGGCGCGGGACGGGCTCACGAGCACGGGGTAGGTGGCGGCTGCGACGCCCGTGCCGGACAGCACGTCTCCGTCCCGCCGGATGCCGGGGCGCGGGTCCCTGTCCGCCCAGCCGAACCGGCGCGCGCCGTCCCGCAGGCAGTCGGCGAGGCCCCGGCTGCTGAACGGTTTGCCGCTGTCGGGCTCGGTGTCGGGTTCGTTGCGCAGCCGGAGCTCCACCGGGTCGACGCCGACCGTCTCGGCGAGTTCGTCCATGGCCGCTTCGAGGGCGTACATCCCGGACGCCTCGCCGGGGGCGCGCATCCACGACGGGGTGGGCACGTCCAGGGCGACCACCCGGTGGGTGGTGCGGCTGTGCGGGGAGGTGTACATGGTGCGGGCCGGGACGGCGGCCTGTTCGACGAACTCCTTCACCGTGGAGGTCTGGGTGACCACGTCGTGGGCGAGGGCCTCGATCGTCCCGTCGGCGGCGGCGCCGATGCGGACGCGCTGGACGGTGGGCGCGCGGTGCCCCACGGTGGCGGGCAGGTCGCGGCGGGGCAGGGCGAGCCGGACGGGCCGACCGGTGTGCCGGGCGGCCATCGCCGCTAGGACGGCCGGCGGCCGGGGGGTGCCCTTGGAGCCGAAGCCGCCGCCCACGTAGGCGGAGACGACGGTGACCTGCTGCCGGGGCAGCCGGAACAGGCGCGCGAGGACGTCCCGTACGGTCGTCGCGCCCTGGCTCGAGTCGTACACGGTCAGGCCGCCGTCGTCCCACCAGGCCGTGGCGGCGTGCGGTTCCATCGGGTGGTTGTGCAGGGCGCCCATGGTGTACGTGGCGTCGAGGCGGACCGGTGACGCGGCGAAGGCGGTGTCGAAGTCGCCCCGCTCGCGTACGGCCGGGTGGCCGCCGTTGGCCTTCTCGGGCGTGTAGAGGCGCGGGTGGTCGGCTCTCAGCCGGACGTCGTGCTCGCTCTGCGCGTAGTCGATCCGCAGCGCGTCGGCGGCGGCGCGGGCGTTCTCGGGCGTGTCGGCGACCACGACGGCGACGAACCAGCCCCGGTGGGGGACCCGGTCCTCCTGGAGCAGCGCGAGCGTCGGGTCGTCGGCGTCGCCGAGGCGCGGGGCGTTCTCGTGGGTGAGGACGGCGTGCACGCCGGGGCGCCGCAGGACCTCGTCGGCGTGGACGGCGGTGACCCGCCCGCGGGCGACGGCGGCGGGCACCGGGCAGGCGTGGAGGCAGCCGGGCGGTGTCCGGTCGACGGCGTAGCGGGCCTCGCCCGTCACCTTCTGGCGGGCGTCACGCCGGACGGCCGCCGGGGGCTGCGCGGTCGCGGATTCGTGGCGGGTCATGGCGCGGAGCCTCCTCCGGTCGGCGTACGGCGGGATGTGGGCGGTCGGACGTGCGGTGGGCGGACACGCGGTAGGCGACCGTTCGGTGGGCGGCCGTTCGGTGGGCGGCCGTTCGGTGGGCGAATGGATACCGGGCGGGCGGATGCCGGGCAGGCGGGGCGACGTCGGGCGTCCGCGCCGGGCCTCCGTCCGGGCGGCGTGGCGGACGGGCGCGGGCGCGTCGTGGTCGTCACGGGGCGGCCGTGGCGGCGCGGGACGCGAGGTTCCCCAGGAGGTTCACGGCAAGGTTGCGGGCCAGCGGCACCTTGAAGCCGTTGTCGCGGAGGGGCTCGGCGGCGGCGAGTTCGGCGTCGGCGGCCCGCCGGAAGGTCTCGGTGGTGGCCGGTGCGCCCCGCAGCACCTCCTCCGCCGCCCGCGCCCGCCAGGGCTTGTGGGCGAGGCCGCCGAAAGCGAGGGCGGCGTGCCCCACCCGGCCGTCCTCGACGGTCAGGACGAGGGCGACGGAGGCGAGCGCGAAGGCGTACGAGGCGCGGTCACGGGCCTTGCGGTAGGCGTTGAGCGCGCCGGGCGGCGGCGCGGGGAGCGTCACGCCCGTGATGAGTTCGCCGGGTGCGACGACGGTGTCCAGGTCCGGGCGGTCGCCGGGCAGCCGGTGGAACGCGGCGACGGGCACCGTCCGCTCGCCGTCCGGCCCGCGCAGCCGGACCTCCGCGTCGAGGGCGGCGAGGGCGACGGCCATGTCCGAGGGGTGCGTGGCGACACAGTGCGCGGAGTGGCCGAGGACCGCGAGGTCCCGGTGGACGCCCTCCCGGGCGGGGCAGCCGGTACCGGGCGCGCGCTTGTTGCACGGCGTGGACGTGTCCTGGAAGTAGGGGCAGCGGGTGCGCTGGAGGAGGTTGCCTCCGGTGGTGGCCGCGTTGCGGAGCTGGGGCGAGGCGCCGGCCAGCAGGGCCTGGGACAGTACGGGGTAGCGGGTGCGCACGGCGGGGTGGGCGGCGACGTCGCTGTTGCGCGCGGTCGCCCCGATCAGCAGGCCGCCGTCGGCGGTCTCCGTGATGCCGTCGAGGGGCAGGGCGCCGAGGTCGACGAGCAGCGGCGGGCCGGTGACGCCCAGTTTCATCAGGTCCACGAGGTTGGTGCCGCCCGCCAGGAAGCTGGCGCCGGGGTGGGCCGCGAGGTGTGCGACGGCCTCCTCGGTGCGTTCGGGGCGCACGTACGCGAAGGGCTTCACCGTGCGGCCTCCTCGATCGCGGCCACGATGTTCGGGTAGGCCCCGCAGCGGCAGATGTTCCCGCTCATGCGTTCCCGGATCTCGTCCGGGGTGAGGGTGACGGGGTCGCCCGGCGGGCGTTCCGGTGGTGTCACGTGCGACGGTTCGCCGCGCGCCGCCTCGTCCAGCAGGGCCACGGCCGAGCAGATCTGGCCCGGTGTGCAGTAACCGCACTGCAGGGCGTCCCGGCCGACGAAGGCCTCCTGGACCGGATGGAGGCGCTCGCCGTCCGTGAGGCCCTCGACGGTGGTGACGGAACGGCCCGCGCACGCGACGGCGAACAGCAGGCAGCTGTTCACGCGCCGGCCGTCGAGGAGGACGGTGCAGGCACCGCACTGCCCGTGGTCGCAGCCCTTCTTGGTGCCGGTGAGGTCGAGGTGGTCGCGCAGCGCGTCCAGCAGGGTCGTGCGGTGGTCCAGGGGGAGCGAGTGGTCCGCTCCGTTGACGCGCAGCGCCACCGTGGACGCGCGCTCCGGCAGGGTCTGGTCCACGGGCCTTCCTCCTCACCTCGGGGCCTTCGCCGACGCGGGCCCTGACGTCCGCCGGGTGGCGGCACGTGGAAGGACCCGACCGACCGGGTCGCCGCTCGGCAGGCCCGCCGGGCCGTCCGCACGCGGGTGCGGAGGCGCATCGTCGGCGCGTCCGTCCGTACGCGCCTGCGTCGACGCTATGCGACGACCGCCTTCCCCGCCTCCCGCGAGCCAAGCGTCCGGGCCCGGGCCCGTCCCCAGCTTCCCCATGTCCGTTCCCGGTGTGAGGGCTTCGCGGTCGACACGGACCGGCGGTCCCGAAGGGAGGCCGTCTCGAAGGGAGGCCGTCTCGGATTGTGAGCACTCCTGGCCGCACTCTGGTCACCGATTTACATGGGCGTGACACTTAATTCGTCCTGTGTGCGGCAACGGCGCCGTAACATCCATCAATGGACCGGACCCGAGCGAGCCGCACCTTGTGGTGGATCCGGTGACAGCCGCGCCAGAAAGGCTTTCTGTGACGACTCGATCCGAGACGCAGACCGTCCTCGACGACCTCCTCAAGGAGATCGAACACCGCAATCCCGCACAGCCCGAGTTCCACCAGGCCGCCCACGAGGTCCTGGAGACGCTCGCGCCGGTGCTCGCGGCCCGCCCCGAGTACGCACAGGCCGGGCTCGTGGAGCGACTGTGCGAGCCCGAGCGGCAGGTCGTCTTCCGGGTGCCGTGGCAGGACGACAAGGGTCGCGTGCACGTCAACCGCGGCTTCCGGGTGGAGTTCAACAGCGCGCTCGGCCCGTACAAGGGCGGCCTGCGCTTCCACCCCTCGGTGAACCTGGGCGTCATCAAGTTCCTGGGCTTCGAACAGATCTTCAAGAACGCGTTGACCGGTCTCGGCATCGGCGGCGGCAAGGGCGGCAGCGACTTCGACCCGCACGGACGCAGTGACGCCGAGGTCATGCGGTTCTGTCAGTCCTTCATGACCGAGCTGTACCGGCACATCGGTGAGCACACCGACGTCCCCGCAGGCGACATCGGCGTCGGCGGCCGTGAGATCGGCTACTTGTTCGGTCAGTACCGCCGCATCACCAACCGCTGGGAGGCCGGCGTCCTCACCGGCAAGGGCAACGGCTGGGGCGGCTCGCTCATCCGCCCCGAGGCGACCGGTTACGGCAACGTGCTGTTCGCGGGGGCCATGCTGCGCGAGCGCGGCGAGGGCCTGGAGGGGCAGACGGCCGTCGTCTCCGGTTCCGGCAACGTCGCGATCTACACCATCGAGAAGTTGGCCGCCCTCGGCGCCAACGCCGTGACCTGCTCGGACTCGTCGGGTTACGTCGTCGACGAGAAGGGCATCGACCTGGAGCTGCTCAAGCAGGTCAAGGAGGTCGAGCGGGGCCGCGTCGACGCGTACGCGGAACGCCGGGGCTCCTCGGCACGCTTCGTGCCGGGCGGGCGGGTCTGGGAGGTGCCGGCCGACATCGCACTGCCGTCCGCCACCCAGAACGAGCTGGACGAGAGCGACGCCGCGGTCCTGATCCGCAACGGTGTGAAGGCCGTGTCCGAGGGTGCCAACATGCCGACCACCCCCGAGGCCGTCCGCCTGTTCCAGCAGGCGGGCGTCGCCTTCGGTCCCGGCAAGGCGGCCAACGCGGGCGGCGTCGCGGTCAGCGCGCTGGAGATGGCGCAGAACCACGCGCGGACGTCCTGGACGGCCGAACGGGTCGAGGGCGAACTCGCCCGGATCATGAACGACATCCACGCCACCTGTCACGAGACCGCCGAACGCTACGGCGCCCCCGGCGACTACGTGACCGGCGCGAACATCGCCGGCTTCGAACGAGTGGCCGACGCGATGCTGGCCCAGGGCGTCATCTGACCCTCCGGCAGCCCGACGCGTGTACCGCAGGGTCCTCCTCGCGCAGAGCGTGGAGGAGGACCCCGTCGGCGCCCCCGCGTTCCGTACGGGCCTTGGGCTGATCGACGGGTGGCCTCGTCCAAGGCCCGGGGGAGGTCGCGGGGGCGAAACGCCGACGGGCAACCGGACGCGGCCCATCGAGGCGGGGAGGATTCCGGGGCCATGTCTGCCCTTCACCTCCGGCGCCCGGCGGTCAGGGAGCGTCGGTCAGGGTATGTCGCCGGTGTAGTAGAGGCGGCAGGCGACTCCCGGGCCCGGCGCGCGCTGTCCACCGGGCCGCGGATCGTACAGCGCGCGGCCTCCGGGCCACCGGCCGAGTTCTGTGGTCAGGGCGACGCCCTGGTCGACCTCCTCCGGCATCCACCCGTGGATGTCCAGCAGCAGGCCGTCCAGCGGGCCGCCGACGAGTTCGGCGTAGGTCCGGCCCGGCCGCGGACCCGGATCGGGGTCGTCGTGGTCACGGCCGTAGACCCGGCCGCGCAACAGCTGCTCGTCGCCATTCATACCGGTCAGCCTCCCAGACACCACTGACACCGAAGCACGGACGACAGGGCCGGCTCCGCCGGGGCCGGCGGCACGCTCCGAGGGTCCTGTCCGCGCTGTCTGCGCGAACAGGTCGGGTGCCGGTCGAGGGCGGTCTCGCCCGCGCCACGCCCGGTGCGCTGCCGGAGGACTTCCGCGCCCGGGTGGCCCGCCGTCGGCGACGCCTCTCCCCCGCCGCGCGGCAGTTGACGGAGACGGGCGCCGTCCTCGCCCGACCGTTCGCAAGGCACGAGGCCGCCGGAAACCGCCGCCGATCATTGCCCCGAGCCGGCATGACCGCGGCCGAGGCACCCCGCCGTCCTCCGCGGCCGGCAAGGTTCGCGACAACGGCCCAGCGCACGGAATCCGGACCGCGCCCGGTCTGATCGGGTGGCCCGGTGTACGCCGAATTCTCCGCTGCTACCTGGACCACCTCCACGGGCACGAGCGACCGGCCGCGCGCCTGTGCGCGGCCGGAGTGCCGGTGTGGGTCGCGCACGCGTAGAAGGGCGACGGCGGGCTCACCCCGGAGGAACGGCGCACGTTGGAGGCCTGCCCGCACGCGACGGTGGTCACGATCCCCGGCACCGGCTACTTCCTCCCCAACGAGGAACCCCGACGGATCGCGGACCTCGTGGTGGACGCGCTGGCCGTCGCGGGACCGGGGCCTCGCTGAGGCCCGCCCTTTCCGAGTCACGGAAACGCAGGGGCGGTCCCCGCGGCGAGCGGGGGTCGGCGTACGGCCTGGACGGCTGCGCGGCCGCGCCACCGCCTTGCGTCCCGGTGCCCCGCTCGTGAACGCACTCGGAACTTCCCGCCGGCCCAGGAGCGCGCACCAGGATCCGGACCGTTTCCGGACCAGTCCGCTTCAACGGCTCGGCGCAGTGGTGGGGCGGCCGGTCTTCGGCGGTTCTCGTACGAGCGGCGGCCGTGGGGCTCACCGTGGCGGGGGCCGGTGGTGGGGGGTGGTCAGGGAGGCGGTCCGTTCGGTGTGCCTTCCGGGCGGGCCCTCCTGTCGGAATCGCCGTTCCGGTGGGGGCCCGGGGGCGCGACCCAGGACGGCTCGGGCGGCGGTGCGAGCCCGAGGTGGGCCCAGGCGGCGGGCGTCGCGACCCGGCCGCGGGGCGTCCGGGCCAGCAGGCCCTCCCGTACGAGGAAGGGTTCGGCGACCTCCTCCACCGTGTCCCGCTCCTCCCCCACCGCGACCGCGAGGGTGGCCAGGCCCACCGGTCCGCCGCCGAACAGCTTCAGCAGGGCGTTCAGCACGGCCCGGTCCAGGCGGTCCAGGCCGCGGCAGTCGACCTCGTAGACCCCCAGGGCCGCGGCCGCGATCTCGCGGGTGACCACCCCGTCCGCGGTGACCTGGGCGTAGTCCCGCACCCGGCGCAGCAGCCGGTTGGAGATGCGGGGCGTGCCGCGGGAACGGCCGGCGATCTCGGTGGCGCCCGCGGGCTCGATCTCCACCCCCAGCAGCCGGGCGGAGCGGTGGATGACGCGCTCCAGTTCGGCCGGTTCGTAGAACTCCATGTGGGCGGTGAAGCCGAAGCGGTCGCGCAGCGGCGGGACCAGGAGGCCGGCCCGGGTGGTGGCGCCGACGAGGGTGAACGGCGGCAGCTCGAGGGACATGGCGGTCGCTTCCAGGCCGGTGCCGACGACGATGTCGACGCGGAAGTCCTCCATCGCCAGGTAGAGCATCTCCTCGGCGGGCCGGGACATGCGGTGGATCTCGTCGAGGAAGAGGACCTCGCCGCCGGTGAGCGAGGCCAGGACCGCCGCCAGCTCCCCGGGGTGCTGGATGGCGGGGCCGGAGGTGATGCGCAGCGGGGCTTCCATCTCCGCGGCGATGATCATCGCCAGGGTGGTCTTGCCGAGCCCCGGGGCGCCGGAGAGCAGCACGTGGTCGGCGGTGGCGCTCCGCTGCCGCGCGGCCCTGAGGACGAGGTCGAGCTGCTCGCGGACCCGTTCCTGGCCGATGAACCCGTCCAGGTCCTTGGGGCGCAGCGCCGCCTCGGTGGCCCGGTCCTCGCCGTCGGCGGGGGCTGCGACCAGCCGGTGGGCCGGGTCCGCCGCAGTGGGCCGACCGACGGCGGGCCGGCCGACGGCGGGTCCGCCCCGGGTCGGTGTCCCACCCGGCGTCGGTGTCCCGCCCGGAGGCGACGTCCTCCCCGGCGTCGGCGTCCCACCCAGGAGCGGCGTGTTCCCCCGGGGCCGCATCTCGTCCCGGGGCGTCTCGCCCCGGGGCGTGGCGGTGCCGGGGAGCGCGGTGCCGCCCCGGTTCACCGGCGTTCGCCTCGCGCCGGGGTGAGGGAGCGGCGGGCTGGTCTTCACGGCCCCGCCGGGGTGCCGTCGAGGAGGACGCGGGGGGCCGGACCGCTCGGGGCCGACGGGGTCGTCCCGGTGAGGCGCCGACCGGTCGCGACCGAGTCGAACGGTACGGTGCCGGGTGCGGCCACTCGGTTCGCCGTGTCCGCCCGGGGTTCCGTCGCCGGGTCCTCCGGCTTCGCCCCGATGCCCAGTTTCTCCCTGATCTTCTTCTCGATCTCGTCGGTGAGGTCGGGGTGGTCCCTGAGGAAGGCGCGGGCGTTCTCCTTGCCCTGGCCGAGCCGGTCGCCCTCGTACGTGTACCAGGTGCCGGACCTGCGGACGAGACCTTGCTGGACGCCCATGTCGATCAGCTCGCCCTCGCGGCTGATGCCCCGGCCGTAGAGGATGTCGAACTCGGCCTGCCTGAACGGCGGAGCGACCTTGTTCTTGGCCACCTTGACGCGGGTGCGGTTGCCCACCGGTTCGGTGCCGTCCTTGAGGGTCTCGATGCGGCGGATGTCGAGGCGGACCGAGGCGTAGAACTTCAGCGCCCGGCCGCCGGGAGTGGTCTCCGGCGAGCCGAAGATCACGCCGATCTTCTCGCGGAGCTGGTTGATGAAGACCATCGTGGTTCCGGAGTGGCCCAGCGCGCCGGCGATCTTCCGGAGCGCCTGGCTCATCAGCCGGGCCTGGAGACCCACGTGCGGGTCGCCCATCTCGCCCTCGATCTCCGCGCGCGGCACCAGCGCGGCGACGGAGTCGACGACGATGAGGTCCAGGGCGCCGGAGTGGATGAGGGTGTCGGCGATCTGCAGGGCCTGCTCGCCGTTGTCCGGTTGGCAGACCAGCAGGGCGTCGGTGTCGACGCCGAGCCGCTTGGCGTACTCGAGGTCGAGGCCGTACTCGGCGTCGATGAACGCCGCGGTCCCGCCCGCCTTCTGCGCGTTGGCCATGGCGTGCAGGGCCAGGGTCGTCTTGCCGGAGGACTCCGGGCCGTAGATCTCCACCACGCGGCCGCGCGGCAGGCCGCCGACGCCGAGGGCGAGGTCCAGGGCGATCGAGCCGGTGGGGATGGCCCCGATCGGGACCCCCGGCTCATCGCCCAGGCGCATCACCGAGCCCGTGCCGAACCGCTTTTCGATCTGGGCGAGGGCGAGTTCGAGCGCTTCCTCG
The DNA here is from genome assembly GCF_044544765.1 of Streptomyces sp. NPDC053513. NCBI lineage: Bacteria > Bacillati > Actinomycetota > Actinomycetes > Kitasatosporales > Streptomycetaceae > Streptomyces > Streptomyces sp. NPDC053513. The sequence goes on along the minus strand of NZ_JBITXP010000026.1, from coordinate 16,452 downwards.
CGGTCCTGTTCCTTCATGGGGTCCGCCTCGGATGGGTGCGGTGTGTGGTCGTGGCCGGCGCACGGGTGCGCCGGTCCGTCAGAAGGGCTCCCTCTCCTCGCGGGCGGCGTGTCGTCCGCCCTCGGCGGGGACCGGCCGCTCGGCGCCGTCGGGCCGGGTGAACAGGTCCTCGGCGGGAGGGCGGGGGCCGCCGCGGGAACCGGCGGGGACGCCGGTGTGCGGGGGTTTGACGATCGTCGCGGCGGCGAACCGCAGCGACGGGCCGATCTCGTCGGCCTCCAGCTCGACGACGGTCCGCTTCTCGCCCTCCCGGTTCTCGTACGTCCGCTGGCGCAGCCGCCCCTGGACGATGACGCGGGTGCCGCGGGTCAGGGACTCGGCGACGTGCTCCGCCTCCTGCCGCCAGACCGAGCAGCGCAGGAACAGCGTCTCGGCGTCCCGCCATTCGTTGCTCTGCCGGTCGAAGGTGCGGGGCGTGGACGCGACGGTGAAGTGCGCGACCGTGTCGCCGGACGGGGTGAGGCGCAGCTCGGGGTCGTCGGTCAGGTTGCCGACGACGGTGATGACGGTTTCACCGACCATGGCGGCTTTCCTCTCGTGCGACGGGTGATTCCCCACCCGTGCCGGTTCGAGTGCGACGGGCGGCCTCGTGGCGGTGATGAGGGCGCCCGGGGGGAGGCCGCGCCGCTCCGGCCGGGTGTGAGGGACGAGTCGGGCGGCGCGGGTCTCCAGGGGGGTCGCGGTGGCGAGGGAGGGAAGGGCTCCGGTGCGGCGGCCCTTCATCGAGCGGGGGTGGTCATCGGGTTCACCTCGTTTCCCCCTCCTGCCCCGGTCCGGGCTCGGCGAGTCCGGCGGCGAGGAGCCGTGCCTGGTGGGCGGGGGCCCTCCTCAGCGGGATTCCGAGCCGGGGGACGGTGCAGGGACGGCCCACGGCGGCCCCGCACCAGGGACAGGGCACGCGGAGGAAGCGGACGTGCGGGTCGCGCTTCGAGCCGGTGAGGCGGGAGGGCGGGCCGCCCGGGGCGGCGGGTATGCGCTCGACTCGCTGTCCCGAGGCGATCGCGGTCACCAGGTCGAGGAGTTCCGCACGATAACGGCGCGGGTCGTCGGGGTCGCTGTCCGGGAGCGGCAGCGGGTTGCGCGCGAGCCGTTCCTCCCGGATCGCGCGCACCTCGGCGCGGATGTCGGCGGCGGCGATGCGGGACCGCTCCCTGCCCAGCCTGGTCACGGCCGCCCGTACATCGGCGACGTCCAGGTCGGCGAGCAGCAGGTGCCAGGCGTCCGTCGTGGTGTCCTCCAGGTGCATCGACGGGCACATCGCCGCGACCAGGGCGACGAGCTGGGCCGTCTCGGCCGGCAGCATGCGCTCTTCCCTTCCGCGGGGGAGCGTCCCGGCTGACGCCGGTGCGCCGCTTCCCGCCGCATCGATCGGCTGCTGGTACACGTACAGGACGGCCCCGCAGGCGCACCGCAGGCGCTTGTCGTCCTCGAACGTCCAACGGCCGCAATCGAGGTGACCGGTCTGGGAGACCAGGAACCACACCGTGCCGAGCGCGTCCCGGTCCGGGTGGGCGATGACGGCGGTCACGGGTCCTCGCCGCCCTTGAAGGAGAGGTCCGCGCCACCCCTGCGGGGGAGGTCCTCCCCGCCCGTGAGGGGGAGCAGACGGCTCAGGTCGAGCGTGCCGGTGTGCCAGGCGCGGGCGATCCGTTCCCACCCGCCGGGCAGGGGGCGCAGGCTGAACGACCGCGGTTCGGAGGCCGACAACACGCCCAGCCCCGGGATCGTCTCCCCCGTGTACGGGTCGGCGACCGGATCGAGGCAGGTCAGCCGGGCGAGGAACTGCCGCTGCCAGCCGGGGCGCACCCGGACCAGCGTCTCCACCTCGCCGGGGTGGTTGTCGGCCACCCAGGCGGTGAAGGCCTCCTCGTCGGCGACCACGACCGTCGGCTTGGGGTCGACGAGGGTGAGGAGGGCGACCGGTGTGTCGTCCGGCAGGGTCACCCGGACCGACTTCAGGTTCAGCTCGGCGCGGGCCGCGCGCAGCTCTTCGAGGACCTCGTGGCGCTCGGTCCGGTACTCGGCGTCGACGGTGTCGCGCAGCACCCGGAGCACGGCGACCCGGGTGGCGTGCTCCTTGAGGCTCATGCGACCTTGTCCTTCCGCTCGGTCCCGTTCCCCCGCTTGGTCCCGGCCCCGGACTCGACGTCCTCGGCGACCCTGCTCCTCGCCGCCGCGGTGCCGTGGCGCACTATCAACTGGCCGAGGGTGCAGGTCTCCCCGCTGTCGTCCAGGACGGCGGCGCCCAGCAGGTTGTGCCGGCGGGCCTCCTCGTACAGGGCGCGCAGCTCCTCGTGGCCGGCGCCCGGCGCGGTGGCCGCCGTGACGTAGTCGGAGACGGAGAGGGCGGGCTTGCCGGCCTCCAGCCAGTCGAGGACGGCCTCGGCGAACTCCGGGCCCGGCTTGTGGAGCACCGTCCCGGACAGCGGCTTCGCCCGCGACTTGGAGATCACCAGGGTGTTCTCGTGGTCGAGGTCGCCGACGATGTCGAATTCGTACTCGATGCCCTCCCGCTGCTCGGGCTTGAGCCCGATCTTGCGCGGCACCTTGCGGCCGCGCTCGTCGGCCTCCACGACGTACTCGGTCTTGGTGCGCATGGTGACGATGAGGTGACCGGGGTAGGCGAGCAGGGCGTCGATCATCGCCCGCTCCTGGGGACGGGCCTCCTTCCAGCCGGCGAAGCTGCCGCCCGCCCCGAGGCGCTTGGCCGCGTTGTCGACCTGCTCCAGCATCCCGCCGGTGCCGGACCAGAAGTGGCTCAGGGAATCGACGATCATGACGTCGTAGCCTTCGTGGGCGGCCACCGCGAGCGCGTCGACGAGGGTGGTGGGCTGGAACGTCGTGAGCGGGAGCGTGTCGAAGGCGAACTCGTCGGCGTACTTGGCGGCGCTGCCGTGCTCGGTGTCGATCAGGGCGACCCGCTCGCCGAGCCCGGTGCCGGTGACCAGGGCGGTGTAGGTCTTGCCCGATCCGGTGGGTCCGGCGAGCGCGATGCGGGCCTTGGCCTGTTCCTTGGTGGCGGTGGTGAAGGTGAGGTTCACGCCGTTCTCCTGGCGTCTGAGACGGCGGTTCCGGGCGGGTCGGGCCGGCAGGGGACGCGGTCCTCGTCCGGCAGGACGTGCTCCCGCGCAGCCGTCCTCGGATCGAATATGCATTCGAATTACTGTCTGCCCCCACGCTAGGCGCCCCAGACGTAACAATCCACCCTTTTCGGGGAGAAAAATAGAGGAAAGGGGGAAATGTCAGCAATGAAGCGTATAATGCACGCCGCACATGTGCGGGTGTCAGGCGCCCCCGACTTCAGCCGGCGTCGGCGGCCGGGCGCTCCGCCTCCCCCGCGGCCCGGTCCGGGGCGACGGGCAGGGGATAGGGCGGCGGGGTGCCGCCCCAGGCCGGGCACACCGCCCGGTGGGGGCACCAGTCGCACAGCCGGCTCGGGCGCGGGGGCCAGTCGCCCGTCCGCGTCGCCCGCCCGATCGCGTCCCACAGCGCCAGCAGCTTGCGCTCCACGGCCCGCAGATCGGCCTCCGCCGGGTCGTACGTCAGCACGTCCCCGCTGCCCAGGTAGACCAGCTGCAGGCGGCGCGGCAGGGTGCCGCGCCGCCGCCACAGCACCAGGGCGTAGAACTTCAGCTGGAACAGCGCGTCCGCCGCGTACTCGGGCGGGGGTGCCCGGCCGGTCTTGTAGTCGACGATCCGCACCTCGCCGGTCGGGGCCACGTCCACCCGGTCGATGATCCCGCGCAGCCTCAGCCCGGAGTCCAGCGTGGTCGTGACGAACAGCTCTCGCTCCGCGGGCTCCAGCCGGGCCGGATCCTCCAGGGTGAACCACCGCTCGACCAGCTGTTCCGCCGCGGCCAGCCACTCCGCGATCCGTTCCGGGACGAGCGCCCCGCCGTCCCGCGCGAACAGCTCCGCGAGCTCCGGCCGCGCCGCCAGGAGCCGCTCCCACTCGCCCGCCACCATGGCCCGGGCCCGGGCGGCCGTGCGCTCCGCCGCCGGGACGTCGAAGAGGCGCTCCAGCACCGCGTGCACCAGCACGCCCCGGGCCGCCGCCGCGTTCGGCTTCTCGGGCAGCCGGTCGATCACCCGGAGCCGGTAGAGCAGCGGGCACTGCATGAAGTCGCCCGCCCGCGACGGCGACAGCGACGACGGCGGCGCGGCGGGCCGGGACGCTGCGGGCGGGGCCGGTGCGCCGGGGGTGTTGATCGGTCGCACACCCCTGACCTTACGCCGAAGGCCGGCACACCGCTCCGGCGTCGCCCCGCCCGCGGAGGCGGTGGCCGCGTGACCACCCCCTCGGAGGCCGTCGGACCGCCGGGCCGCCGACGCCTTCGTGCTTCGGCGCCGACCGCCGTGTCCACGGTGCCCGCAGGATCCGGCGGGACCGCAGCGGCTGAGCCCGAGGCCGCCCGCTGAACGGCCGGACGGTCGAGCGGTCGAACGGCTCATGCGCGCACGGGGCCCGCCGGGGCGCCCCTCGGCAGGAAGGCCATCGCCATGGCCCCCGAGCGGGAGCCGACCCGATGGGCCGTCACTCCGGCGTCACGACGCCGGACCGGTGCGGGGCGGCCGTACTTCGCCACCCGCTCACACGTGGACGGCCTACCGGCGTTCGAGCGTGACCACCTCGAACTCCTCGATGCTGCGGATGGACACCCTCGCCTTCGCGACCGCTTCGCTGCGGGCCGCCGACTGCTTGCCGCGGGAGGCCGCCAGCGCGGCCTGATCGGTGTAGATCACCCCCACGCTGCCCCGTCCCCCGGCCCGGTCGAGGAGCATCGCCGCGGTCTCGAAGCCCGCGATGGCCTGCACCTTGGGCAGCGTGGCGCTCCTGAACGTCTCCACCAGCAGGTCGGCGTCGGACGGGTCGATCTCGAACCGGGTCAGGCGGAAACCCGCGCCGGGTCCGACCTGCGCGGCAGGAGTGAACACCGCCGCCTCCCAGCTGTCGACCGTCACGGTGTCCGCGAACGGCGCCAGCATCGTCGCGCGTCGCTCCTTGAGCTGCTCGTCGCTGTTCCGCACCGCCTCTTCGCTCTCCCACCAGGAACCCGTGAGGATCTTGCCGAGCTCGCGGTCGGCGAACAGCGCGAAGCCCCGGTATCCGGGCTGGCCGGCCAACGCCCTGGGGGCCTCCTCGCGGAGCTCGTCCACACACGCGTCGACCTTGGCGGGATCACCGATGGCGTAGATGGTGCGAACGTACATGGGGGTGCGCTCCTGTTCATCGGGCCGACGCTCACCGGGGCGGCGGTCTCGTCCTCACCGCTTCCATCCGAGGCGCCCACGCGGCCGGGAGCAACGCGGGCGGACCGTTCGGGCGAACGGCAGGAAGGCGGGACGGACCGCTCGCGCGCCGCCTCGGCCTTGTCGTTCGAGAGCCTGCCGCGGGGTGACGTGGATCGGCGGCACCGACAGGGTGATGCCCTCGACGTCCTGGCCGGCCAGCCGCGAGAGCGCGTCCTCGGTGGCGTAGGCGTCCAGTGAGGTCGTGGTGGCCGTGCCGACCGTGTAGCCGGCGGCGCGGGGCGGCGTTCTCGATGCCGGCGGCGGCCGGAACGCCGGCCACGTCCCGGTGCCTCCGCCGCCGGTCGTGATCGGGTCGCTGGTCCCCGTCATACCGCTGCTGATCGCGTTCCTCGCCCTCCAGTGGTTCTGGCGCGCGGGCATGACCGCCGGATCGATCAAGTAGGCCCGGTCGTCCCGGTTCACGGGGTGCCGCCGCGCGAGCGCCGGCGGGTTCATCCCGGTCGGGCGGTGCTGTCCCCGACGACGAGTTCGGGCAGCAGGGTACGCGGACGGAGGTCGGGGCCGGCCGCGGAGTCGACCGCCCCGAGGGCCAGGTCGACGGCCTGCCGGACCATCTCGCGCATGGGCAGCACCACGCTGGTGAACGTCGAGCCCGACAGGAGACCCTCGGGAGTGTCGTCGTACGCCACGACGGACAGGTCGCCCGGGACCGAGCGCCCCAGGCTGCGGGCGGCCTCCACGGCCGCCGCCGCGAGGACGTCGTGCGTCGCGAAGAGCGCCGTCGTGCCGGGATTCGCGCGCAGTGCCTCCAGCGTGGTCGCGACCCCTTCCTTGAAGGTGGGCTCCGCGGCCAGATGGACCGCGCCGTCCGGCAGGACGAGACCGTTCTCCCGCAAGGCCCGCCGGAACCCCTCGACGCGCACCGGATGCGCGGGGCTCGCGACGACCGCCACGCGCTCGTGACCGAGCTGCCGCAGGTGCCGGCCGGCCAGCAGTCCACCGTGCTCGTAGTCGATGGTGACGACCGGGAAGCCGTCCGGCAGCGCGGCCTCCCACGCGCACAGCACGACCGGGAAGCGGGCGTCCGCGAGGAGCGGCAGGTGGTCGGTCAGGCCCTGGTCGCCGGCGATCAGAAGCGCGTCCACGGAACGGCTCGTCAGCCCGGCCAGATGCCGACGGGCTCGTTCCCCGTCACGGCGTGTGGTGCACAGCAGCAGGTGATACCCGCGTTCCTCCAGGGTCTCCTCGGCCTCTTCGACCATGCCCGCGTAGAAGGGCGCCGAGACGGTGGGCACGAAGAGCCCCATGGTGCGGGTGCTTCCCGTCGCGAGCGAGCGCGCCACGAGGTTGGGCACATAGCCCAGTTCGGCGATCGCGGCGCGCACCCGCGCCTCGGTGGAGGGGCGCACGGCGACCCGTCCGGTGACGACGTTGGAGACGGTCTGTTTGGTGACGCCGGCGCGTTCGGCCACGTCCCGCATCGTCACCATGGCGTCCCCGTCCTGCTGATCGTCGACCGGGGCGGCAACGTATCCCCGCCCCCGGCCGCGGTCAAGCCGCAGCACGGCCGGTCCACGGGTCGGCAAGGCCGCCGGCGACCTTCGGAAAGGCCGTCGGAAAGGCTGTCGGAAGGGCTGTCGGCGACCCTCGGAACTCAAGCCGCGGAAGTTGAACTTCCCTCCGTACGACTCTTGTTTTACCGGTCAAAGGGATCCTAGAGTCCGTGCCACGGTGACACCGGCACACCCGGAGCCGCCGTACGAACCGGCTCCACCACGACGTGGGAGAGCCCGACGGTCCGCAGGGACCGACAGCGCCCCTTCCGGGCCGCCGTCGCCCGGCGTCCCGACCACCTCGGCGAGCAGTCCTTCCGGGATCGGCTGTTCGCCCGGTACCCGAACCGGCCGAGGACCTCTCAGCCGGCCCGCCCCGCCTCCTCTCCGTCCGGTCCCACGGCGACACCCCCAGGAATTCCTCCGCCCCAGCGGGAGAGCGAGGTGCCCGGGCCACGCCCCACGGTGGCCCGGGCACCGCCGACGCCGGTCCACGGCGTCGCATCCGACCGGAGCCGCGGCCCCACCCGCGGCTCCACGACCAGGGAGTACCCGTGACAACTCCTGTCAGCAGATCGGTGGCCCTCGTCGCCGCAGCGGCCCTCGCCGCCGTCGGCGGCGCACTGGCCGTCCCGTCGGCCGCGGCCGTCTCGCCCACGGCGACCTACACCGTCACCGTCGGCGCGAAGGGCTCGTGGACGAACCCGGACGACACTCCGGCGAGCCCGTACGTCGACAAGGACGGCACCTTCTACTTCCAGCAGGCGCACGCCCTCTACGGAGCGAACGAGGGCCGCAGGTGGAGCTTCTACACCGGCGGCGACCACGACACCGCCACCCGGTCCGGCGCCATCAGCGACGCGGTGAACCCGGCCAACTCCCTCGACCGCAACAACGACACCACCTGGCGCTGCAACAACAGCCCCACCGGCGTGGAGGCCACCCAGGCCCCGGCCGGCAGCAGTTACGCCCACCGCAACTACTGTGACCTGACCGGGATGTGGGTCGACCCGGACACCGGCGACTGGTACGGGCTCGTGCACAACGAGTTCACCCCCCAGCCCTTCGGCGACACCGCTCACTTCGACGGCATCGACTACGCGGTCTCCAAGGACCAGGGCAGGACGTGGACCGTCAAGGGCCACGTCATCACCTCGCCGTACAGCACGAAGCGCGGCGACACCACCGCCTTCCCGCAGCAGACCTACCACTACGGCACCGGTGACCCGCGGCTCTTCGTGGACACCGCCTCCGGCTACTTCTACGCCTTCTACGGTTCGCGGATCGTCAACAAGGGCGGCGGCTGGGCCGCGTTCTACGGGCACGTCGCCCGGGCCCCGATCTCCGGAAAGATGGCGCCCGGTTCCTGGCAGAAGTGGTACGGAGGCTCCTGGTCCCAGCCCGGCGTCGGCGGCCGGGAGTCCACCATGGTCCCGGTCGGCGCCGGCAACACCACGGGCTACGTGCCGACCGCGAAGGAGTACGACCCGGCCCACGCCGGTTCCGTGGCCCAGCAGGTCGCCGCCGGTCTGACGCCCGCCACCTCGCCGCTGTTCGTCATGGACATCACGTACAACGCCTATCTCGGCCTGTACATCGGCGAGCCCCAGGCCGTCGACCAGAGCGGGAACGCCTCGCAGGAGCTGTACGCCACCGACGACCTGACCACCCAGAAGTGGTTCAGGCTCGGCGACACCGGCGGCTACAAGAACGCCTCCTGGTACCGCTGGTTCCTCGACAGCCGCAGCAAGACCGGCTCCGGCGTCACCGGCAAGGACTTCCGCTCGTACTGCTCCTTCGGCTGCTCCAACGGATCCAGCAGCGAGTACGTCAACCTGACCATCGGCACGAACGAACCCGCCGCCCCCGTCGACACGACCAAGACGTACCGGATCGCCGGCGCCGGCGGCCGCGTCCTCGCCCAGGTCGCCGGCGGTTCGGCCACCACGTCCACGGCGGCCGCCACCGGCTCGGCGCTGGAGAGCTGGATCTTCACCGCGAAGGGCGACGGCTCCTACCGCATCGCCAACTCCTCCACCGGGCAGCTGCTCGGCGTCGACTCCACGGGTACGGCCGGCCGCGCGTGGGGGGCGAAGCCCACGGTCACGGCGGCGGGCACCGGCGGATCCACCGTCGGTCAGGAGTGGTTCGTCATCCGCGGCGCCTCGGCCGCCGACAACGCGCCGACCGGCACGCTGAAGCTGGTCAACCGGTACAGCGGTCTGGTCATCGGCCTCTCCGGCGATGCCACCCGCCTCGCCGAGACCACACCGGTCCGCGCCTGGACGGACACCACGGGCAGCGCGGTCGGCGCCGGCCGCACGGCAGGCGAGCAGAGCCTGACGCTGACGGCCACCGGCACCGCCCCCGCGCCCCTCACGGGGATCCACACCCTCACCACCGGCGGCAAGGCCCTCGACAACCCGAACAGCAGCACCGCCGACGGCACCCAGCTCATCACCTGGACCCCGAACGGCGGCAACAACCAGAAGTGGACGTTCACCCAGCAGCCGGACGGCAGCTACGAGATCAGGAACAGCCAGTCCGGCAAGTGCGCCGACATCGAGAACGGCTCCGCCGGCGCCGGCGCCAGGGTCATCCAGTGGACCTGCCACGGTGGCGGCAACCAGCGGTGGAACGTCGTACGACAGTCCTCCGGCACGTACGGCGTCGCCTCGGTCCTCAGCGGCCTGTCGCTGACCTCGGCGTCGACGACCGACGGGGCGGCCGTGACGCAGCAGCCCGACACCGGCGGCGCTCTGCAGCGGTGGACCATCAACTGACCCGGTCACCGTGGGGGCCCGGAGGGCGCCGGTCGCACGACCCGCGCCCTCCGGGCCCGCTGCCGCGACCCCGGCTCCGGCCACCGGATGAACGGACCTCGCCGGGGCGCGACCGACCGAAACTCCTCCCCGCACGTCCCTGGAACGTCCACTCGGCGTACGCGGCCGCCCCGGTCAGCGGGGCATGCGCCGTTCCAGCTCCCGCGCCTTCTCGCGCAGGCCCGCGGCCCAGGCTCCGCCTTCCACCGGGCCGGACATCCCCGTGAGGGCGGAAACCTGCAGGTCTGCGAACGGGCCTTCCGGCACGGCTCCGTGCCGTGCCCAGTCCACCTCGACCCCGGCGCGTTCCGCGAGAACCAGCACGGTGGCGGTGAAGCCGTCGGAGAGCGCGAGCCAGACGGAGTGGCTCACGCTCCGGTGCTTCGCCAGGAGGGCGTCGACGAAGGTCTCGAAGGTGTCGGGGTCGATCTGGCACTCGTCGTTCTCCATCGGCCCGATGCCCGAGGGGAGACCCAACTCCGCTTCGAAGACCGTTACCTGACGCTGGAACATACGAGAGGCCCCGTTGGAGGGGTTCCAGAGCGTCTCCTCGCCGATGTCGAAGTACTGGCTCATCGCAGCACCTTTCAGCTGGTCATGGCAGGTCAGCGTATCCAGCCGGATCATCACCGTCGTCAGCTTTTCCGGATCCACCGGCGCCACGGACATGGGCTGCCCCTGCCCGAGCGGCCGGCCGAACTCGACGACGAGTACGGCATGCTCGAACACGGCGGCAGGGCCGTGGCCCAGGCCGGCGCCGCGGTCATGGCCGAAGCCCGCCGTCTCGCGGCCCGGCCCGCGGTCCCCGTCGGCACCCGCGAAGGATGAGGCACGGGGTGTGCGAGGAGAGCCTCGGGCAGGGTGAGGCACGGGGCCGGATCTGATCTGCGGAGTCGGATCCTCCACCGACATACTTCTGGTTCATGACGTTCACGAAGCGCATCGCCGCCGTGGCGGTCTCGCTCACGGCCTTCACGAGCACCGTACTCGTCCTGGCGCCCGGCGCCTCCGCCGGTTCCTGGAACGGCTGCACCTACCCCCAGGTCTGCTTCTACCAGAACATCGACAGGTGGAACGCCGGGAACCCCGACGCCAGGTACCAGGACATCACATCCGGCTACCAGAACCTCAGCACCGCCGCCCGCGGAGCCAACTACGTGTACAACACCCGCAACGACGACGTCGCCTGGCTGCGCTACACCGAATACGGCCAGACCTACTACACCTGTCTGGCCCCCAACTCGATGGACCACTTCGATGCGGAGGAGACGCTCACCGGCATCAGGATCAGCTCGGCGTCGCACTGCTGATCGGCCGGCCCCGCTTCACGGTCCCGCGGGCTGCCCGCGACCGGTCCGCGCCGCCCGGACCGATTGTCGGTGGACTCACTCCTTCCGGTAATGGCGACCGCCTCACCGTCACGCCCCCGCCCTCGGCACGGTTACGTGGAAGCACTCATTGAGCCAGGCCCGGGACCGACGGGCCGTACGAGACAGGTGACGGACATGCGCGCTGAGGCCGCCAAGCGGGTCGAGCTGGTCTTCTCCCTCTTCGACGCCAACGGCAACGGAGTCATCGACTCCGGCGACTTCGACCTCATGACGGGACGCGTTCTGGAGGCGGCGGTCGCGTCGGACGCCGGCGCCAGGGAGGCCATCCGGACCGCGTTCCGCCGCTGGTGGACGACGCTGGCCACCGAGCTGGACGTCGACGGCGACGGCGTGATCACCGTCGACGAGTTCCGCCCCTTCGTGCTCGACCCCGAGCGTTTCGGCCCCACGGTCACCGAGTTCGCCGAGGCGCTCTCCGCGCTCGGCGACCCGGACGGGGACGGCCTGATCGAGCGCCCGCTCTTCCTCTCGCTGATGACGGCGATCGGCTTCGAGGAGGCCAACATCCACGCGCTCTTCGACGCCTTCGGCCCCGACTCCGAGGACCGCATCACCGTGGCCACGTGGGCCGCCGGCATCGAGGAGTACTACGCACCGGACCTGGCCGGGATCCCCGGCGACCGGCTGGTGGGCGCCCCGGCCGCCTGACACCCTGACACCGCTCGCTCGTGGGTGTCCCGGGGCGGCGCCGACCGTCCCGGGACGCCGGCCGGCCCGGTGGACGTCACCGCCCCGGCTTGTGGGCGAAGACCCATCGGTTCCCCTCCAGGGCGTCGTTCGGCTCGGGGAGGGGGCCGCGCCCGTGCCGGCGGGTGAAGTCGAAGGGCGTGTGCATCGACGTGGACCAGCCCCTGGCCGTCAGGAGCCCCGCCGAGTCGGGGCGCGGTCCCAGGTCGAAGAGGTCGAGCAGGTCGATGCCGATCTGCTCCCGCGTCGCCGCGTAGATCGCGCTGTCGCGGTACGCCAGCAGGTCCTTCTCCAGCTTGGCCTCGAAGGCCAGGGCGCCGCCCCCGGTGGTCAGCCGGTCCACCGTGTCGATGAGGGACGTCTCGACGGAGCTCGGCAGGTAGAAGAGCAACCCCTCGGCCAGCCAGACGCTCGGTGCGGTCGGGTCGAAGCCGGCGGAGGTCAGCACGGTGACCCAGTCCGCGCGCAGGTCGGCCGGCACGGGGACGCGCTTCGCCCTCGGGGCGGCCGAACGGTCCGTGAGCACCCGCTCCTTGAAGGCCAGCACGCCCGCCCTGTCGACCTCGAAGACCACGCAGTCGGGCGGCAGGTCCAGCCGGAAGGCGCGCGTGTCCAACCCCGCGCCCAGCAGGACCACTTGGCGGGCTCCGTCGTGCACCGACCCGAGGACGAAGTCGTCGAGGACCCGGGTCCGCAGTCCGAAGTAGCGGGCGAACCTGCCCCACAGCGGGTTGTCGTCCCCCTCCGGGACCTGCCCGATGCGTACCGGCCAGCCCCCGCACGCCGGGGCCGCGCGGACGAAGTGTTCGGCGTGGACGTCCCGGGCCAGGCTGTCGTGGCGGTGGGTCTCGATCGCGCGGGCCGCGGCGACCAGGAGGGCGGTCAGTCCCACGCCTCCGTCCACGCCTTCCGTGTCGGCCCGCCGAGTCGCCGTGGCGGCCGCGTCTCCTCCGGTTCCTCCGGTGGCGGGACGGGGGAACTCCTCGGTGGTGGAGGTTTCGCTCATCGGTCTCTTCTCTCCGGTCTTTCCGGCAGCAGGACGGGTTTGACCACGCGGCCGGCGTCGCAGTCGCGTTCGGCCTCGTTGACGTCGGCCAGCGGGTAGGTGCGGATCAGCTGGTCGAAGGGGAAGCGGCCGGCCTGCCACAGGCCGGTCAGCCGGGGTATCAGCAGTCCGGGCACCGCGTCGCCCTCGCAGATGTGGCGGATGCATCGGCCCCGGTCGAGCGTGCCCGGTTCGAGCGGCAGCGGGGTGTGGAGGCGTGCCACGAGGCCGAGGACGCCGGTGGGGCGCAGTGCGTGGAGCGCGTCGTTGACGAGCGGGGCCGAGGCCGTGGTGTCCAGGGCGTACTGGGCTCCGCCGTCGGTCAGTCGGCGGATCCGCTCGGACAGTCCGCGCGATCCGGCGGACAACGGTGTCGCGCCGAACCGTTCGGCCAGGTCCAGCCGTTCGGGGTGCCGGTCGACGGCCACGGTCCGTGCGCCGGCGGCGGTGGCCGCCATCACGGCGGCCAGGCCCACCGCTCCCGCGCCGAGGACGACGAGGGTGTCGCCGGGTCCCGCGGCGAAGGCGTTCAGTACGGCTCCGGCACCGGTGAGGAAGCCGCAGCCGAGCGGCCCGAGCAGTTCGAGCGGCAGGGCGGGATCGACCCGGACGGCGTTGCGGGCCGGGACGAGCGCGTACGCGGCGAAGGAGGACTGGCCGAACCAGCGGGGGGCCAGCGCCTTTCCGGCCGCGTCGGTGAGTCGTGGCGGTTCCTCCGCGCGGCCGCCGAAGAGGTTGAGGGAGGCGAAGGAGTCGCAGTAGGCGGGGGCGGCGGCCCGGCAGTTCCGGCAGTGTCCGCAGGAGTCGAAGCTCAGGACGACGTGGTCGCCGACGCCGAGCGCGCTGTCGGGGCCGCCGCCGGTCGCCACCACGACCCCGGCGCCCTCGTGGCCGAGGACCGCCGGCAGCGGGCTGCGGCCGGCCGACCGCCGTACCGCGAGGTCGGTGCGGCACATCCCGGTTCCCGCGATCTCGACCAGGATCTCGCCGGGGTCGGGCTCCGCGCGCAGGGCCACTTCCTCGATCGTGAACGGATCCTCGTACGAGCGCAGTACGGCCGCCCGGAACCTCGTCGTCACTCGTCCTCCTCGCGCGGGCGGTGGACGACGAACGGCCGGAGGTTGCCGTAGAGGCCCCACGATCCGCCCGCGACGCCGACGCCGCTGTCCTTGACGCCCGCGAAGGGCTGGGCGAGGGAGAGTTCGGCGTGGTGGTTGATCCAGGCCGTGCCGCATTCGAGCCGGTCGGCCACCGCCGCGGCCCGGTCGGGGTCGGTGCCCCAGACGGAGCCGCCGAGGCCGAAGCCGGTGCCGTTGGCCGCGTCGACGGCCTCGTCGAGGTGCCGGTACGGCAGTACCGGCAGGACCGGTCCGAACTGTTCCTCGGTCACCACCGGGCTGTCGGGCGGGACGTCGGTGAGGATCGTGGGGGCGAAGAAGTGGCCCGCTCCGTCGAGTCGCCGGCCGCCGGCCGCGGCCCGGGCCCCGGCCGCCAGGGCCTGCCGCGTGAGCTGCTCGACGCGGGCCAGCTGGGGGGCGTTGTTGACCGGGCCGATCCGGGTGTCCGGGTCGAGTCCGGGTCCGACCGCGACGGTCTTCGCGCGCTGGGCGAGGGCTTCGACGACCTCGGCGTGGAGCCGGGCGGGGGCGTAGACGCGTTTGACCGCCATGCAGACCTGTCCGCAGTTGCGGAACGCGGCCCAGAACAGCCGGTCCGCGATCCGGTCCACGTCGACGTCGTCCAGGAGGACGGCGGCGTCGTTGCCGCCCAGTTCCAGGGTGACCCGGGCGAGCGAGGCCGCCGCGGCCCCGGCGACGGCCCGGCCGGTGGGCACCGAGCCGGTGAAGGTGACGTGGCGGATGCCCGGGTGGGCGGCCAGGCGGGCGCCGAGGGGTTCGCGGCCGGTGACGACGGTCAGGACGTCCTCGGGCAGGACGGTGGCGAGGACGGAACCGAGCAGCCGGGTGGCGAGCGGGGTGTGGGGGGACGGTTTGAGGACCACGGTGTTGCCGGCGGCGAGCGCGGGCGCGAACTTCGCCGCCGCGAGCTGGAGCGGGAAGTTCCACGGCACGATCGCGGCGACGGGCCCGACGGGCCGCCAGCGGACCTCGCTGTGCACGGGCCGGCCGTCGTCGATCCGGCGGGTCCGGGGAGCCAGGTCGGCGAAGTGGCGCAGCCGGGCCGCCGTACGGGCGATCTCGGCGTACGACTCGGCCAGGGGCTTGCCCTGTTCCCGGGTGAGCAGCCGGGCGAGGTCGTCGCCGGCCGTTTCCACGGCGTCGGCGGCGGAGCGCAGGGCGGCGGTGCGGGCGGCGGGGTCGGCGCGCCAGCCGTGCCAGGCCCGCCGGGCCCGGGCGACCGTCTCGTCCAGCTCGTCCGGCGACTGGTCGGGGGCCTCGTCGAAGGCCTCCCCGGTGGCGGGGTCGACGACGGGGAGGCGTGCGGTGCGATGCCCGGTGACGCGGGCGGCTTCCGGTGTCGGCATCCCGGCGGTCAGTTCGCGACGGGGGTGCCGAGGGCGTGCTCCCGGGCCTGCCGGTCCATCTCCGCCCGGAAGGCGGCGACCAGATCCGGCCGGATCCTCCCGGCGTTGCGGTCGCCGCCCGCGCAGACCGCTCCCCGTACGCCCACGATGTCGGTGCCGATGCGGGTCAGCGGGCCGAGATCGGCCTGTTGGACGCTGCCCGCGAGGGCGGCGAGCAGGCCGGAGGCGTGGGCGCGCCGGACGAACTCGGCGCAGGTGTCGGGCGGGACGTGGTCGAAGAGCCGCGTGCCGTCCTTGATCGCGGTGTCCAGCATGGCCGCGTCGGCTCCGGCGCGGGCGGCGATGTCGGGCAGGGCGAGCGGGTTGACGCAGCCGACGCGGTGGGCGTCGGCGTAGCCCGAGGCGACGACGAGCGCCTCGGGGCGGTGGTCCTTCACCGCGCGGACGACCGCGCGCATGACCTCGACGCCCTGCTCGGGAGTCGTGCAGCCGTACAGGCCGACCTTGATGTACGTGGCGCCGGAGACGACCGCGCCGAGCGCGGCCTGCGCCACCGTGCCCGGTTTGTACGGCACGTCCCCCACGGTGGCGGACACCGGCTTGTCGGCCGGCACCGCGTCGCGTATCTCCCGGATGACCCAGGGGAAGTTGGCGCCCAGCGAGCCCTCGTCGGGCTTCTTGACGTCGACGATGTCGAGGTGTTCCGCGGCCTTCGCGCAGTCGAGGGCTTCCTCGACGCCGTCCGGGGAGACGAGAAGCAACACCATGAGCTCCTTCCGCCGCGTGTCCCCTGTCCGAGGGCAGGGGTGCGGGTCACCTGGTTCATGTGCGGTGCGCTCATCTTTTCCGTCGCCCCGTGGGCGCCGGTAGGGCGCGCGGGCCTTCCGGGAGGCGCGCGAGGGCACGCACAGGACGCGGCGTGCACCGGCGCCCACCGAGCCCGCCGACCGCTCCCTGTGCGCACTTGCGTGCTCCGGCGCTCCTGTGTGTCCGCCGAGGGGCCCTCCGTCGGCTCGTGCGCGAGGGCGAGGTCGCCCCCATCGGCGGGGGGGGGGGGGGGGGGGGGCGGGGGGGCCCCCCCCCCCCCGGCCGGGGGGGCGGGGGGGGGGCGGGGGGGGGCGGGGGGCCGGGCGCCCCCCCGCCGGGGGGGGCCCCC